>CAXTPL010000066.1:0-17258 GCA_964246065.1 uncultured Acidobacteriaceae bacterium | reverse complement strand
GGCGTCCGCGACTCATCCGGGGGCGCCAGGTCCGCCGACCTCGACGGCAATGGAGAGCGGCGCCGGCTGGTAAACAAGCAGCGCACTGGAAGCCTCTACCTTGCCGAGCTCAAAGAATGGCTCATCTGCGGCAGCGCGCACGCCCTTGCCGCTTCCCAGCCAAAAACCCAGCCCCATCAGCCCGACCATCGCCAGTGCAGTCCGTACGCCTTCAGTGTTCATCGCTGCGCTCCCGCACGACATTTGCTTGCCACACAGACGCATGCGGCCGCATAAAAGCTCATACGCGTTTGCAGGCAAGCCTCAGAGCAGCCGTGCGCACGGATGGTAAACTCAGCACTGTAGCCGCTCCTCTCATGGATTCAAAACTCATCCGCAATTTCGCGATCATCGCGCACATCGATCATGGCAAGTCCACGCTCTCTGACCGGCTGCTGGAGCTGACCGGCTCCTTAACCGCGCGCGAGATGCAAGCGCAGGTGCTCGACGCGATGGACCTGGAACGCGAGCGCGGCATCACCATCAAGGCGCCCTCGGTGCGCATGATGTACCCGGCCAAGGACGGCAAGACGTACCAGCTCAACCTGATCGACACGCCGGGCCATGTGGACTTTTCGTACGAGGTGTCCCGCTCGCTTGCTTCCTGCGAGGGCGCCCTGCTGGTTGTGGATGCCTCGCAAGGGGTGGAAGCCCAGACGCTCGCAAACGCGTACCTGGCGATCTCAAACGGGCTAGAGATTATCCCGGTCATCAACAAGATCGACCTGCCCTCAGCCGATATCGTGCGCACCCAGGAGATGATCGAGCAGACGGTGGGCCTGGATGCGACAGACGCCATCCCATGCAGCGCGAAGACCGGGCTGGGCGTGCCGGAGATCCTGGAAGCTGTGGTCACGCGGCTGCCGCATCCGGTTGGCGACATCGATGCGCCGCTGCAGGCGCTGATCTTCGACTCATGGTTTGACGCCTACCGCGGCGTGATCGTGCTGGCGCGCGTGATCCATGGGCGGCTGCGCAAGGGCATGCGTATTCGGCTCATGTCCAACGGCAAGGTCTTCGATGTGGAATCGCTGGGTGTGTTGACGCCCAAGCCGATTGAGATCGAAGAACTCTCTGCCGGCGAGGTGGGCTTCTTTGTCGCGACCATCAAAAACGTGGCTGACACCAAGATCGGCGACACGATCACCGAAGATGCGCGGCCTGCGCCGGAAGCCTTGCCGGGCTTTGAAGATATCAAGTCCATGGTCTTTGCCGGGCTGTACACCGTCGACTCGCATGAGCACACGATGCTGCGAGATGCGCTTGAAAAGCTGCGGCTGAATGACTCGTCCTTTTTTTTCGAGCCCGAAAGCTCGGCGGCGCTCGGCTTCGGTTTTCGCTGCGGCTTCCTCGGGCTGCTGCACATGGAAATTATCCAGGAGCGGCTGGAGCGCGAGTTCGACCTGGACCTGATCACCACGGCGCCCGGCGTGCGTTATCGCATTACCCGCACGGACGGCAGCGTGATCGAGGTCGACAACCCTTCGCGCTGGCCCGACCCGAGCGAGATCGACACCATTGAAGAGCCGGTAATCATTGCCACCATCCTCACCAACGAGGAGTATGTGGGCGGCATTTTGAAGCTGGTTGAAGAAAAGCGCGGGCGCCAGCAAAACTTCGAGTATGTTTCGTCCACCCGCGTCAAGCTCACCTATGAGCTGCCGTTGAACGAGATCGTGCTCGACTTCTATGACCGGCTCAAGTCTGTCTCCCGCGGCTATGCATCGCTCGATTACGTGCTGGCCGGCACCTGGGAGTCGCCTATGTCGAAGCTCGACATCCTGGTCTCCGGTGAGAATGTCGATGCGCTTTCCATCATCGTCCACCGCGATTTTGCCTACGACCGCGGCCGCGCCCTGGTCTCAAAGATGCGCGAGCTGATCCCGCGTCAGATGTTCGAGGTCGCGATCCAGGCGGCCATCGGATCAAAGATCGTCGCGCGCGAGACGGTTTCGGCGATCAAAAAGAATGTCCTCGCAAAATGTTATGGCGGCGACATCTCGCGTAAGCGTAAGCTGCTCGACAAGCAAAAAGAAGGCAAGAAGCGGATGAAGCGGATCGGCAAGGTCGAGATCCCGCAGGAGGCTTTCCTGGCCGTCCTCAAGCTCGGGGAAGACGCGGATCGCTAACCTAAATCGGCTTGCGGCACAAGAGTACTGTTACCTTATGTTCATCTAAGTTGTGGAAAGCCCAATCGGAAGAGTGCGCTCGCAGCCGCATGCCTCCCGCGCTTCTGTCAAGCACCGCTTGGTGTGCTATGGCCTTGCAATGAGGCACTTACAAGCGGCAGCGACCGCAATATCTGCGTTGACAAGGGCGCTCTGCCCGCTTTTTTGTGCGACTCGCCCTGCGTAATCCACATTTTTTTGCACAGCTTGTCGTTCAAAGCGCGCCGGCGGCGGGTTTTGCGCGGTACTTAAGTTTGGCTGCGGGTGGTGACACAAACCGAAACGGCTCCCGCTGTGCATGCGGGAGCCGTTTTGCTGTCCGGAAAGCCTCTACCGGGCGCTAGTGTGCTGCCGGGGTGGTGGGGCGAGGGCGCGGCGTGGCCGAAGGTGCGCTTGGGGCAGAAGTGCCTGCTGGGGGCGCGGGCACGCCGGACTTCTGGTTATAGGTCTGGATCACGGCCTGCGTGATATCTGTAGCAGGATTGGCCCAGAGGACGGGGCTTTGCTGCTGCGACGCATCGACCACCAGCGTGTATCCATTCTGCGACGCGTAGCTTTGCACACTGCCGTAGACCTTTTCGGCGAGCGTGGCATAGGTCTGCTGGATCTCCTGCTGGAAGTCGTTCTGCGCGTCCTCGCCCGAGCGCTGCAGCGCCTTTTCTTTCTGGTCGATCGTCTGCGTGCGGCTGGCGCGCTCAGCGTCAGACAAGGTGGCGCCCGAGGTTTGGAGCTGCTTCTTCAGGGTGTCGATCTCATCGGACTGGGCCTTGATCTGCGCCTGTTTGGGTTCATACTTCTTGCGGATCTCGGCAAAGTCGCGCTGCCCTTCGTTGGTCTGGGCGACGGCGGGCTGAAACATGATGATGGCGACCTTGGCCGGGCCGGCTGGGACGGCGACAGCGGTAGCGGCCGCCGAGGGCGCATTGGGGACAGCCGACGCAGCGCCCTGGGCAAGGGCGTTGCCGGCAGCAAAGCCGAGCAGGCAAACGACAGAGAGCGAACGCGACGACATACGCGGCGACAGTTTCAACATGGAAATCGGGAACTCCTTCGGGACTTGCTTGAGATAATCGCCCACATGCTTCGAGCGGGTTCTCTGGGGTGGCGCCAGGGCGCACCCGGCAGAAAAAAGACACGGGGCATTCCCGGTCGCCTATGCAAATTATAAGTGCGGCGGGGTGTCGACCGTCAAACCGGATGCATCGCAGAGGCGATTTTCTGCATCGTTCCACGGCGGGTCCCTGCTGCCTGCGTTAGACGCAGGGGTCGGGAGCGCGTGAGCAGGGCGGTTTCAGGCTCGCATTCGGCTCCGGGTGCTCGACGCCGGAGCTCGACACCCGCCGCACCTCTACCAGGGTCGAGTAAAAAGTAGGGCCGCCGCCCAGGTCGGTCAGCCGCTGCGAGGTCAGCAGGTTGACGCCGCCACCCGCAGGCGCGCTCTTGTTCCACCCCATGCGCGCAGCCACCACGCCCGGGCGCACACGGTCGCTGATTATGGCCGTCAGCGCAAGCTGCCCGCGCTCGTTTTCTACCCGGACCGGATCGCCATCCTGAATGCCGCGTAGCTCGGCATCCTTGGTATGGATCTCCAGGCGCCCGGCTGTCGCTGCCTCCATACGTTGATGTCCGGGCCGGTTGGCGAAGGTGGAGTTCATATAGTTGTCGGCCTTGCGCGGCAGAAACTCCAATGGGTAGGCTGTCTTCCGCGGCGTGCGGGGAGCGTGCCGCGACTCGGACGGCGGCACAAAGCCCGGCAACGGATCGAGCCCGCGCTCAAGAAAACTCTGTGAGTAAAACTCGATCTTGCCGCTGGGCGTGGCAAACGGGCCCGCGAGAAAGGGCTGGAAGCCGCGCCCGGCGTCTTCGCCGGGAAGATGGAGGCGTTGGCGACCCCCTGCAGCCTTAAGCGTCCGCTCGGTGATGCCCTGCAGGCCGACGGGCTGGTCTGGACGCTCCGCACGCAGGGCCTGCGCAATCAAGTCTTGCTCGGTCTCTCGAAAGCAGGGCTCGACAAAGCCCATAGCCTGAGCCAGCGCGGCAAACAGCCGCACGTTCGACCAGGCCTGGCCCGCCGGCGCAATGGCGGCCTCAGAAAGTTGGACATAATAGTGGCCGTAGGCCCCTTGCACGTCTTTGCTTTCAAGAAAGGTGGTTGCCGGCAGCACGTAGTCGGCGTAGTCAGCCGTATCGGTGAGGAACTGGTCATGCACCACGGTGCATAGATCGTCGCGTCGCAAACCTGCCAGTACCTGCGACTGGTCAGGCGCAATGACCGCCGGATTGGAGTTGTACACAAACAGCGCATGCACCGCCGGCCCCTCTTGATAGCTGCCTTGAGCCGTAAGCGCCTCGCCCAGCAGGCTCATGTTGACCACGCGGGCGGGTCGACCGAGCGGGCTGCTCAGCATCAGGTCCGGCCGCTCCAGCGCCTGCTTGTCCCATTGGAAAGCGCCGGAGGTAGACAGCTGCAGCCCTCCGCCCAGGTGCTGCCAGGCCCCGGTGAGTGCGGGCAGCATGGCGATGGCGCGTGCCGAGGCACCCCCGTTCTCCGACCGCTGCACGCCGTAGTTCATCCGGATGACTGCCGGCCGGGTGGTGGCATACTCCCGAGCCAGCTGTTCGACGGTCCCGGGTGCGATGCCGGTCCAGTACGCAACACGCTCCGGCGTATATTCGGCTGCGCGCGCACGGAGCGCCGGCAGCCCTGTGGTGTGGGCGGCTGTGTAGGCGGCGTCCTCCAGGCCATCCCGAAGGATGACATGCATCATCCCCAGGGCCAGCGCAGCATCGGTGCCGGGAGCGATCGACAGGTGCTGGTCGGCCAGCGCGGCCGTGCGCGTGCGATATGGGTCGATAACAATCAGCCGGGCGCCGTTGCGTCGAGCCTCCTCGATCATGGGCCACAGGTGAATGTTGTTGCCATGGACGTTCGCGCCCCAGGCCAGGATGAGTCGGGCATGGCGAAAGTGTTCCGTATCTGTGCCAAGCTTGGCGCCATACACCGACAGCAGCGCTTCGCCTCCGGCACTCGCGCAAATGGTTCGGTCGAGCTGCGAGGCGCCCAGCCGGTGAAAAAAGCGCCGGTCCATTGACCCGTAGCCGAGTACGCCGATCGTCCCCGCGTAGGAGTAGGGCAGGATGGACTCCGGCCCATAGCGCTCGCTGGTCTGTCGAAGGCGGTAGGCAATGCCGGCCAGCGCCTCATCCCAGCTCACCGGCTCAAACACGTCTGCCGTGCGCGCGGGCGGCACAGGGCCCTTGGGTGCCCCCGCGCGACGTCGCAGCGGGTACAGCAGACGGTCGGGCGCGTACACCTGCTCAAGGTACTTGGCTACCTTGCCGCACAAAAAACCGCGCGTCACTGGGTGTGTCGGGTCGCCCTGCAGGCGCGTAGCACGGCCTGCACCATCTACCTGGACCAGCACGCCGCACGAGTCGGGGCAATCGAGCGAGCAGACCGCATAAGTCGTGTGTGCCATACCCCCTATCTTAGAAGCGGCTCGCAAAGAGCGCACCCTGCGCGCTTTCTCATTCGGAGCCTCATCTTCTATAGGGCAGCCTCACGCATCTGACGAAAGGGAAGAGGAGATCGAACATGAGCTTGAAAGAGATGCTTGGCCTGGGTGTGGATCAGAAGGTGCGCTACGCCATCGTTGGGCTGGGCGATATTGCGCAGGAGGCCATGATGCCCGGCGTGGCGCATACCGGCAACTCCACCATCGCAGCCCTGGTGACGAGCGACCGCGAAAAGGCCGGCCACCTGGCTGAGATCTACCAGGTACAACACACCTGCGGGTACGACGGCTACGCGGACCTGCTGCGCTCCGGCAACATCGATGCCGTCTACATCGCTCTGCCGAACTGGCAACACGCCGAGTACACGGTCCCCGCGCTCGAGGCAGGCATCCATGTGCTCCTTGAGAAGCCGATGGAGGTTTCAAGCGCCCAGTGTAAGGCGATCCTGGCTGCTAAAGCTCGCTCCACCGCCAAACTGATGGTGGCCTATCGACTCCACTTTGAGCCTGCGACCATCGCGGCGATAGAAAAGGTTCGCTCGGGCGATCTGGGTGAGGTGCACCTGTTTACCTCAACCTTTGCGCAGATGGTTGACACCACCAATCACCGCGCCAGAAACGGCGACGCAGCCGGGCCGGTCTTCGATATGGGGCCCTATCCGATCAATGCCGTGCGCAACCTCTTCGACAGCGAGCCCACAGAGGCGTGTGCCACCGGGATGCGCCACCCTGAGGCCGGCTTCGGCGACTTTGACGATACTGTCAGCGTGACGCTGCGCTTCCCTGGCAATCGCCTGGCGCAGTTCACCATCTCCTACTACGGCAACATGATCGACACGTACACGGTTGTCGGCACCAAGGGCCTGCTCGAGGTCAACCCCGGCTACATGTATGGCAGCCCGCTCGAGATCGCAAGCAAGTACGGCAAGGAGGAGAAGCATACCTCGTTCAAGAACACGGACCATTTCGGCGGGGAGATGCGCTACTTTTCAAACTGCATCCTGAGCAACCATGACCCGGAGCCGGACGGGAATGAAGGCCTGGCCGATGTGCGGGTGATCGAGGCGATCCTGCGCAGCCTGCACTCAGGCAGGTTTGAGCCAGTTGAGCAGACCGCGATTCACCACCGGATCCGGCCGGATCAGGAAGAAACGCTGAGCGCGGTCAAGTCGCCGGAGCTGGTGCATGCCTCGTCGCCCGCCCGCGGGCAAGAGAAGACGCCGAAGAACTGATCGGCGCAAGACGCTGCGAAGGGATGGTCACCTGAGCGCCACGCCATCCCTGGCACGTTCACAACCCTTGCAACAGCCCCGCCAGCAAAGCGGTACGCGGAACCAGGTGCGCGCGCACGACGTGCTCGTGCGCCGCGTGCGCGCCGCCTCCAACCGCGCCCAATCCGTCAAGCGTGCGCACTCCGAGCGCCGCGGTAAAGTTGCCGTCCGATCCGCCGCCGGTCGAGGCTTCCCCGAGCTCCCAGCCCATCGCCGTTGCAAGCGCCCTTGCCTGGCGGTACAGCGTGACGGTGCTGCGGGAGCGCTCCATGGGCGGACGATTGATGCCGCCGGTCAGCATCAACCTGCATGCCCCGTCGGTCGGACGCAGTGAGCGCAGCTTTCGCTCCATGCGGGCTCCGTCTCCCAGCCTGGCAATCCGCACATCGATCTCTGCCCAGGCATGCGCGGCCACCACATTGGCAAGCGTGCCGCCGCCGATCACGCCCGGGTTCACCGTGATGCCGCGTTCCAGATCGGTGAATGAGGCCACCCGCTCCAGCTGCCGCGCCAGCTCCAGCACCGCGCTGTGCCCTGCCTCAAAGTCGACCCCGCTGTGCGATCCGATGCCGGACACCTCAAGACGGTAGTGGCCGACGCCCTTGCGCGCGGTTTTGCACGCGCCCTCAACGCCCTGCGCCGGCTCCAGGACAAAGACGGCGCGGCATTGCCTTGCAACCTCCTCGGTCAACGGTCGGGAGGCCGGGCTGCCGATCTCCTCATCCCCATGCAGCAGCACAAGAACTGGCTGCGGCAACGCGCGTGCCTTGACGAGCAGCTGAAGCGCGGACAACGCCATGGCCACACCACATTTCATGTCGAGTACGCCGGGTCCTTCTATCCGGTCCGTCGAGGACCTCCATGGCATCGTGGCGAGGGTGCCGACCGGCCAGACGGTATCGAGGTGCCCCAGCAAAAGCACGGGGAGGGCGCCTGCACTGGAGGCAATCTCAGGCTCCGGCGGGTAGCGCAGCAGCAGAGAATCGGCGTGGTGGGCGTGGCGATACCAGCGGACCGTGGCTCCGTCGGCTTGCGCCCACCCGGCGGTCATGTGGAGGGCGCGGTCCACCGCCGCCTTGTTGTCTGAGGGCGACTCGGCACGCACCAACTCTTCCATTCTTTCCATGAGGGCGGGAAGCTGTGCTTCCGCCTCGGCCAGGAGCGACTCCGGCCCGATCGTGACGCCTGCGCCGCCGCGCTTACGCTTCGTCATCGCTGCAGCTGGTCCCCATGCAAAGAGTGTGCCATCTTCAGCCCGGGGTTGAAGAGCCCCAGATTCGAGTGCTTACAGCTTCCAGGTGAAACAGCAACAGCCTGCAAGATAATTCTTGAAAAAAAGGAAAACCAGAGGTAATGTCTGTTCATTCCACGTCTGCACGTTTCAGCGGGGAACGATCAAAAGCACGCTCTCTTCAGGCAACAGGGGCCATTCTCCACATCCACGCGACTTTTGGGGGCATCATGCGCAACTCTAGAGGCACCACTGCAACCACACTGGGCATCCTGGCAGTTCTTGCCTCGGGCGCCAGTCTGGCTCAGACAATTACTGGATCGATCAACGGGGTGGTCACGGACCAGAACGGCGCGGTGGTGCCGAACGCTACCGTGACCGCCACCAACACATCCACAGGGGTCCAGGTAACAGGCAAGACCAGCGCTTCAGGCAACTATGACATTCGGTTTCTGCAGATCGGCACGTATACGGTCAGTGTCAAGCAGCCCGGATTCAAGGAAGCGACCTTTGGCCCGTTTGGACTGGAGATCGGGCAGGTCGCGAAGGTGGATGCGCAGCTCACCGTCGGCGCTGAGACCCAGACTGTTGAAGTGAGGAACGAGATCGCGCCGATCCTCAATACGGAGAACGGCACCATAGCCACGACCTTTACCGCAAACACCATTCAGAACATCCCGTTGAACGGGCGCAACTTCTCAAGTCTCACGCTCTTCCTTCCAGGCGCGGTGACCACCAACCCGGGCGGCATGACCGGGTCGAACGCCATCGAGCGCGATACAGGATCAAGCGGGCAGGCGTCTGTGAACGGCAACCGGCAGCAGACGAACAATTATCTTCTGGATGGTGTCGAGATCAACGAGACCATCAACAACCTGATCGGCTATAACCCCAGCCCCGATGCGCTGGGCGAGATCAAAGTCATCTCGGCCAACGCGCCGGCTGAGTATGGAAACGTGAATGGCGGCGATGTTATCGCGGTGACCAAGAGCGGTACCAATCAGTTCCACGGGAGCGTCTTCGGCTTCCTGGAAGACTACAACCTGGACGCAAACAGCTGGGCGAACAAGCACACCACGCCGATTATCCCTAAAAACTCGTACACGCAGACTATCTTCGGCGGCACGGTGGGCGGCCCGATCAAGCGCGACAAGCTTTTCTTCTTCGCAGACTATGAGGGTGCCCGCTATCACCAGGGTGGTGCAACCACTTCGTCTGTGCTTACCGCCAAGATGCGCACCGGCGACTTTTCTGAGTTATTGAACCCGGCGATCATGTGCGCCGCGGGGTCGGCCTGCAACGCCTCCAATCTTATTCAGCTTTACGACCCAAGCAATCACTTTGCCCCGTACGCCAATAACATGGGCATACCCGTTGTAAGTCCCGCGGCTAAGTTCCTCTTTGCGCACCCTGAGATTTATCCGCTGCCGAATGCTTCTCCCACGGCAGGAACGCCGGTGCAGAATAACTTCCATGGATCGCAGAAGATCGGTCGCCGCAACGACCAGGGAGACATCAAGGTAGACTGGACACCTTACGCCTCAGACCGGATCTCGGCCCGTTATAGCCAGGGCGAGGCGAGCGACAGCCAGATCAATCCATTGGCGATTACCTTTCCCGGGGCATCCGGGTACCCGTTCAAAGGCGCCGCGGTGAACTGGGTACATACGCTGTCGCCGACCATTGTGAACGAGTTTCGTGCCGGGTTTAGCCGAGTACGCTGGGACCAAGGCAACCCTGTCGATACCACCGGAGTCTTCGGGCTGAAAGGGAATTCGCTGCTCGGCATCCCCGGCTCGCAACTTTACCCGGGCTTTAGCGCGTTGAACCTGGGGCAGGGCGGGAACATCGGCTCCCTGGGCGGTGGCACCAACTTCATCGATAACATCTTCAGTTACACCGATGACTACACCTGGCAGCGTGGCAAGCACCTGATCAAGGCCGGGGTCGAGTTTGTCCGCTACCAGCAGAACAACTTTTATCCCGGCAACGATGGCGCGCAAGGTCAGTTCAACTATAACGGCAATTACACTGACAATCCCGGGGCGCCGACCGGCAGCACGCTTCCAGGCGCAGGCGGCTTTTCTTATGCTGACTTTATCCTCGACCGCGCCGACTTTGTCGGCATAGGTGGAGTGACAGGCCGCACCGGGCAGCGCCAATGGCGGTCGGCGTACTATGCGCAGGATGATTGGAAGGTGACGCCGCTGCTCACCTTGAACCTGGGCGTTCGCTATGAGTTCGACCAACCCATTTACGAGGTTCATAACAAGGAAGCCAATGTAGACCTGGCGACCGGCACCGTCTATACCGCAGGAGAAGCCGGCGCAGGAGCGGTCTTCGGCAATGCCAATGCGCTCTACAGCCCCACGTATGGCGATGTGATGCCCCGCGTCGGTTTTGCTTACCAGGCCACACAGCGGTTCGTGGTGCGAGGCGGCTACGGCATCACCAACTATCTTGAGGGCACAGGCGCAAACCTGCGACTCACCTACAACCCGCCCTTCCAGCCGTCCTTTGAAGTAAACGGGACCGCGCCCAGTGCGACCAATCCAGGCGTCAGCTTCCAGCTGGAAAATGGGTTCAGCGCAGCGAGTAACCCTAATTTCGGAGGCACCACCTATCGCGCCTGGGATAAACATATCAAGCCGGCGTTTATCGGCGAATACTCCCTGACGACGGAGTATGAGCTGAATAACACCAGTTCGCTCACGGTCGGCTATGTTGGCGAGTCAGGCCAGCACCTGATTGAGGCCGTGGCGGAAAACCAGCTGCAGCAGCCCTGCGTGCTCGGCGGCGTGGTGCAGGCCAACCCCAACAGTACAGCATGCGTTGCGGCCAATCCTGCTCCGTTTGTAAAGCTTGTCGGCCAGGGCGGCGGCGTGGTTGGGACCGCGACCGAAGGGATGATGAATTACAACGCCCTACAGGTTTCCTATCGGCAAAGAGAAAGCCATGGCCTCGAATACACGCTGAACTATACATTTGGCCGAGCCATGACAAATACCATCGGATTTTTTGGCGTGCCTAACATCAACGGTCCTAGCCCGTATGCGGAGAACGCCTATAACAACCATGCAGAGTATGGGCCTGCGGGCCAGGATGTGCGGCATAACATCAACGGCACCCTCGTATATGCTCTGCCGGTCGGGCGCGGCAAGCAGTTCGGGGGAAACATCAACCCTTTTGTCGACGAAGTGATCGGCGGATGGAAGGTGGCAGCTACCGGTATCGTGTATAGCGGCTTCCCTGTCACGCCGAACGACAATAGCAACAATGCCTACACAAACAATAAGGCGCAGCGCCCGAACCTGATCCGTCCATTGCACGTGGTGCATCGGTCTATCAATAAGTGGTTTGGCGATGATCCTTCAGCAGCGGTGTGCGCGCAAGGCGCAGCAAATGACAATGGCGCCTGCGCGTTCCAGCAGCCGCTCGATGGCACCTACGGGGACGCGGCGGTCAACAGTCTACGGGCGCCTGGTTTCCAGCAGTACGACTTTTCAGGCTTCAAGGACTTTGCCGTCTTCCACGAGTACAGTGTCGGCTTCCGGGTTGACGCTTTCAATGCACTCAACATCTCAAGCTATGGCAACCCGGATAACACGGTGCAGGACGCTACCTTTGGTCAGATTACAAGCGTTCGTTCTGTTCCTCGGCAGATACAGTTTTCCGCTAACTTCAAGTTCTAGCTGGGCTAGACTTACCAAAACAAAGGGCGGCTTAGGCCGCCCTTTCTTTTTGTCAGTTGGAGCCACTGAACTTAGTACACATCAAGCTGGTACCGCTTCTCTTTCTTCATGGTCGCGATATACTCCTGCGCAACATCCGGGGCACAGTTGCAGCCCTTCGCGACCGCATCGTAGAGAGCTGTGTCCACGTCCTTGGCCATGCGTGTGGCATCGCCGCAGACGTAGAAGTAAGCTCCGCGCTCGAGCCAGCGATACAGTTCGGCTGCATTTTCCTGCATGCGGTCCTGCACATAAATCTTGTGCGACTGGTCGCGGGAGAAGGCCAGATCAAGCCGAGTCAGGATGCCGTCGCGGTGCATTCCCTCAAGATCTTCGCGATACAAAAAGTCTGAAGCCCTGCGTTGCTCGCCGAAAAAAAGCCAGTTGTCTCCCGTATGCCCGTGCGCCTTGCGATGCTGCAGGAAAGCGCGAAACGGTGCAATCCCTGTGCCAGGCCCTACCATGATGACAGGCGCGCTTGGGTCCTCAGGTAAGCGAAAATTGTTGTTTGCATGCAGAAAGATCGGCATCGTTGAGCCGACAGGCGCGCGTTCGCCCAAGTGGCCGGAAGCCAAACCCTGCCGCTCGCGCTTGTGCGTCACGTAGCGAACCACGCGGACAATGGTATGGACCGCGTCCTGAACAAGCGCCTGCGAGGATGCGATCGAATACATGCGGGGCGTGAGCCGGGCGAGTACGGTAAAGAGTTGCTGAGGTTCACTGATGCCTCCAGGAAACTCTGTGAGGAGGTCGATAAACTCGCGGCCGTATACCCATTCTTCCGCCTTGGAGCGGTTTTCCGGCAGCGCGATGGTCTTCAACTCTTCACTCGAATGCAGCTTGGCGTACTGGTTGAGCGAGGTGCGCGTGAGCTTGCCGATATGTAAGCGAGTGCGCAGCGCTTCTTCAAGCGAGATGTCAACCTTGTAGTGGTCCAGCACTCGCTCGTCACCGCGCATGTGCAGCGCAGCCAGTACTTCGGCGACTTCCGCAGGTCGGTTCTCCGGTACGATGCCGACCGCGTCTCCCGGCGTGTACACCATTCCCGGTTCAAGCGCCAGTTCGATATGACGGGTCTCTTTCTCGGAATCCTTGTCGGTCATGAGCATGTTGACCAGCATGCGGGACGGGTAAGGATTGTTGCGAGTGTATTTCTGCTTTTCCAGGCTCATGGCTCTTCTTTGCGTAAGTTTTATCTACCTCTTAGCCTAGCAGCGGCTCAGGGCAGCGGCAACCCTGCCCGGGCGTACCATAGCCGCTGTTGGCAGAACCTTCGCCTGCTGTGAGCGTGGGCCTTGTTCGTGCGAGCAGGGGAGTGAGGTTGGTTATCAGGCGTGGCTTGTGGACGGCCAAACCGCCGCGGCTTGTGGCGGGAGTCAACTGGCCAGCAGAAGCTTGTTGAAGAAGGCTTTTTTGGATCGGGCGTTGTGGAGATGGCGTATGTCCATCAGGGCTACACCGGGAAAGCCGCGGCAGAGGCCGCCCAAGATGCCCGCCTGACCCTTGCGCAAGGCACGCATCAGCTCAGATCCTATGATGGTCGCCTAGGCTGTGTTCGGCGTCTTGAAGCCCCGCACCGGGCGGATCAGCTGCTTCAGCTTGCCGTGGTCGGCCTCAATGACATTGTTCAAATACTTGACCTGTCGATGCACCGTGTCCTGAGGGCATTTGCCCTCGGCCTTCAGTTCTGAAATGGCGATCGCGTAGATCGGTGCCTTGTCGGTGTTAATGACCTCCGGCTTCTCCCATGCCTTCAGCCCATTCAGCGCCTTAGCGAGCAAACGCTTGGCCGCTTCGGCGTTCCGTGCTGGCGAGAGATAGAAGTCGATTGTGTTTCCTTCCTTGTCCACAGCCCAACAAAGATAGGTCCATTTGCCGCGCACCTTCACGTAAGTCTCATCGACTCGCCAGCTCGTCGATTGCGTGCAACGCCCTTGCCAGCGCAGCCGCTTTTCGATCTCCGGCGCACACCTTTGAACCAAGCGATAGATCGCGGAGTGATCTACAAGCACACCGCATTCGCTCATCATCTGCTCGGGATCGCGATAGCTAATGCCAAGCGGCAGTACCATCGCACTGCACAGGATGATCTCGCCTTCAAACTGACGCCATTTGAACTCTGAAATAACCAGCTCCGCTCGTGTTACGCCCATCTTCACGCGGCCACCAGAACTTTGCGACAAAGCCTTAGATCACGGGTAAGAAACGGGTTCGCATCTACGAATACACCGAGTACCTCGGCCTGCTGAGCGGAGGTACTGAGCCCCTTCGCAACAGCAGGTAAGTCGCTTACGGATACATGCGGTTGAGGGTTCGTGCGAACGGGATGGTTTCGCGGACGTGGTCCAGGCCGCAGATCCAGGCTACGGCGCGCTCGATGCCCATGCCGAAACCGGCGTGGGGGACAGAGCCGTAGCGGCGGAGATCGAGGTACCACTGGAAGGCGTCGAGGGGGAGGTTGTGATCCTGGATTCGCTGCTTGAGGAGTTCGTAGGAGGCGATGCGCTGCGAGCCGCCGATGATCTCGCCGTAGCCTTCAGGTGCGAGGACGTCGACGCAGAGGGCCAGCGCCGGGTTGGCAGGGTCGGGCTCCATGTAGAAAGCTTTGACGGCTGCCGGGTAGCGGTGGACCATCACCGGGCGGTCGAACTGCGAAGAGATGTAGGTTTCGTCCGGGGAGCCGAAGTCGTTGCCGTAGGTGAAGGGCTGCTCGATGAGGCCTTGCGCGTGGGCGTCGTTGAGCATCTGGACGGCTTCGTCGTAGGTGATCTTCGGAAAGGGGGCCTGGATGGTTTCGAGCTTGGCGGTGTCGCGGCCGATCGCTTTCAGATCAGCAGCCCGGCGGGTGAGAACGCGTTCTACGATGTGGGCGATGAAGTTTTCGGCGAGCTCCATCAGGTCGTCAAGGCCGGCGAAGGCCATCTCCGGCTCGACCATCCAGAACTCGGTGAGGTGGCGGCGGGTTTTCGATTTTTCTGCCCGAAAGGTGGGGCCGAAAGAGTAGACCTTGCCGAGGGCGAGCGCAGTGGACTCGATGTAAAGCTGGCCGGACTGGGTGAGGAAGGCTTCTTCGCCGAAGTATTCGACGGGGAAGAGGGTCGAGGTGCCCTCGCAGGCGGCGGGGGTGAGGATGGGCGGATCGGTAAGGGTGAAGCCGCTGTCGTCGAGGAAGTCGCGCGCGGCCTTGATGATCTCAGCGCGGATGCGCAGGATGGCAGACTGGCGCGGGGTACGGATCCAAAGATGGCGGTGCTCCATCAGGAAGTCGACGCCATGTTCCTTGAGCGAGATGGGGTAGGGAGTATCGTCGGGTACGCGCTGGGCGACGTCGATCGCTTCCACGTCTAATTCGTAGCCGCTGGGTGCACGTTTGTCCGCGCGGACCTTGCCGGTGACGGTCACGCTGGATTCGAGCGTTAGATTCTTGATGGTCTCAAAGACTTCCGGCGCGACGGCGGCCTTGGGAACGATGCCCTGGATGGTGCCGGAGCCGTCACGAAAGATAGGAAAAAGAAGCTTGCCGCTTTCGCGCAGGTTGTAGAGCCAGCCCTGGAGGCGGATTGCTGCGCCCTCATGGGCGCCGATGCCGGCGATGGTGGTGAGTGGGGGGAGCGTGCCGGGAGTGGTCGCTGGTGCTGCTTCGGTCTGGTCTGGCATGAGGTTCCTGTGTGCTTCTGCACTTTCGCCGAGCGTGTTTTTCGTGGCGCTCTTGGGATCATGCTTGTCTTCGTGAGTGGGAAAGAGTCTCAGAAAAGGCCAACCGCGGATCGTTCGCTTCGCTCAGGATGACGGCCTTCGGCAGGGCCTCCCGGAGGTCCAACTCGCGGCCTCCCGCAGGTACAAGTCGGCCTCCCTGCCTGCCTAGCTTTCAGCTTCCGCCGGCGTGTAGTCCTTCTCGAACTGTTCAAAGGTGCGCTGCGCTTTTTCGATGACATGCTCGGGCTCATTGCCAAGCGCGTAGTGAATCTCAAGCACCCCGGCAGGGGCGAGCGTTGCTGCCTGGAGGCTGCCATAGGCTGAGGGCCAATCGATGGTTCCCTCCCCTGGCCAAAGGTGCTCGTCGCGCTGGCCGTGATTGTCATGCAGGTGGGCAGAGCGGATGTGTGGGCGTAGCTCGGCTGCCGCTTCGCTTACCCCGCCCAGGAAGTGTGCGTGCCCAACATCAAGGCAGACGCCGATGGTGTCGAAGTGGCCGACGCGCAGGATCTCGCAGAGGTGTCCAGGCTCGGTGACCCCGTTGGGAATGTTCTCGACGAGCAGCTTGACGCCGAGCGGGCTGGCGTAGGTTTTCAGATGTTCGAGCGCGGTAAGCGAATATTCGAGCGCATGCTCGGACCACTCGTCGTCGCGCTCGCCAAGGTGCAGGACCAGGTACTGGAACGGGATCAACTCGGCGGCTTCGAGCGCGCGCTTGATCTCGTCCATAGCATCGATGCGGCGAGACTTCTCGTGGTGCACGACATTGACGGCGGGGCCGCCGCCGCGACCCATCTCGTAGTCGGCAAAGAGCGGCGCATGCATCGAGAAGGGTTTAACGGCGTTGCCGCGGAACCAGTCGGCAAGCTCGCGCACGCTGGAGCGCTCGGAATAGTCAAAGTGCTGGCGCGCGGCAAAGAGCTCGATGCCCTCGGCGCCGGTGCGTTTCAATGTGTCAAGCAGGCCGGGGTGCAGGCGGCTGCGCAGAAAAACGTGGCTCGAGATCGCTTTGAGCATGAGGGTGTGGGTAAAGCGGGTTCTCCGCTGTCTATCTTCTCATCCCGGGGAGCCGTGAGGGGAGCCCTGTGGCGAGGCGCGTTCCTTTCCGGAACCGCTGCACCTGGCTCCGCTACGATCATCGACGTGCGCGGCCTGGGATCAATACCCGGCAGCCTTGCCGAAGTGGTGGCGGTGGTCCTGGCCGCCCTCGAGCATGCCTGTTTTAGGGTCGACCGCGATGCATTCCCCGTCGCTCCAGTGGGTAGCGCCGGCGCTTACCCGGTAGCCCTGGGCGCGCAGCCCTTCCAGTGTCGACGGCGGCAGACCGGGTTCGAGGTAGAGCGTGTCCGGCAGGTACTGGTGGGGGAAACGCGGGGCATCGACGGCATCCTGGATGTTCAGGCCGCCGTCGACCGAGCTGAGCAGGATGTTGGCGACGGTAGAGATGATGCGTGCGCCCCCGGGCGAGCCGAGCACGTAGCGGACGCTGCCCTTGCTGTCGAGCACGATGGTGGGCGTCATGCTGGAGAGCGGCCGCTTGCCTGGCGCAATTGCGTTCGCCGGCCCCTGGATGAGTCCGAACATGTTGGGAGCGCCGGGCTTGGAGG
>CAXTPL010000065.1:0-17454 GCA_964246065.1 uncultured Acidobacteriaceae bacterium | reverse complement strand
GGCGGTGGGCTGGCCGCGCAGCAGGTCGTCGAGGTCGAAGGCGTAGACGCGCTTGGCAGTGGACTCGAAGTTGGTGTGAACCTCGAAGTGGGAGAAGTCCGAGACGACGAGCAGGGGCGGGTTGCCGAGCTCTTCACGGTAGTCGTTGAGCTGGCGGTAGGCGCGCTTGAGGTCTTTGTGGCTGCCCTTGTACTCCCACGCGAAGTGATCGCGCAGCCAGACATCGGCATAGCCTTTGCCGCCGTAGACCTTGCCTGTGTGCTTCTGGAAGGCGTAGCGCTCGCCGACCGAGTCTGCCTCGGCGGGTTGGGGCTGGCCGAGGAGCTCGCAGAGATTGAGGAAGTGGGCCTGGTAGCCGCTGATCTCGGATCCATCGTAGAGCTTCCAGCGGTGGGTAAACTGCGCGAGGGACAAGGGCATGGGTAGAGCCAAGTTTACCGCGCGCCCAGGGGTGTGGTGGGTAGCGATCGAGGCACATTTGGGGGCACATTGCTCGGCAGATCGGTGCCAGGGCTCACCGGACCTTAAGCGAAGGCCCTAGGGGAATGCGCTCGCTGCCGCGATGGGCTCGGACCTGGATCCCCATCATTGCAAGAGGAGGAGCAAGCCGATTTCTACCTTGCGGGCTACATGCGGGCGCTTGTGGGTGTCGGGCTGAGCAGGGGCGCAAAGCTGGCGCGATAGCTGAGGAAGACGAGCACCCAGAGGATGGCGACGAATATGCCCGCGCCGAGGCCTTTGGGATCCATGGCGATATGAAAAGTCAGAATGTTGAAGATGATGCCGGCAAGAACGGTCAGCGCGAGCGGAACAAAGCGCCCGGCGAGCAGCAGGAGGCCGCAGGCAAGCTGGAGAAAAAACACAGGAACCATGTAGTGCGAGGCGGACATCGCTACAAAAAACTGGCCGGCAAGCGGGTTGGCGGGCGGGGGCTGCGGGATGAAGTGAAAAAATCCGTTGAGGCCGAAGATGGTAAACGTGAGGCCAAGCAGGTAGCGGGCGATGGTGGAAACAAGGGTCATGGAGTGTGCGTCCTTTGCTGGGCGGATTGAAGTCCGAACCTGCCCGCGTCGAGATCGCGGACAGAGAAGAAAGCGAGTCTGCCGCGCGGGTTGGCTGCACCAGTATGGTATGCGGCGAGGCCGGCAACAAGGAGGCACTTTTATGGCGGCCGCGAAGATCGTTGTTCCCGTGCTCGCGCGGGATCAGCGGAAGGGCAGCGAGCGTGCCGGCTCCGGGCGATTGTAGCGGGCACGGTCCTTGGCGGCTTTGAAGTGCCGTGGCGGGTGGCGATCGAGAGACGATCCTGCCGCTTACCCGTTCGAGCGACGCCCTCAGGCACGCCAGCATCGGAACTACCGCCGCGCTGTGCTGAGCAAAGCGACTGCCTCGGCCAGCGAGGCAGCGGTGTAGTCGGCGGAGGCCGCCGCCCTATCGGCTCCTGCTTTTTGGTGAGCGGGGTCGCCTGCGATGAAGATGGTGGGCATGCGCAAGGCCTTGCCGGCTTCGATGTCGGAGAGCGAGTCGCCGATCATCAGGCTCGTCTCTGCGGTGAGGCCTGGATGCGCGGCAAAGGCTTGCTCAAACAGGCCCGGCAGCGGTTTGCGACAGCTGCAGGCGTGCTTGTCGTGCGGGCAGTAGTAGAAGCCGTCGACCCGGGCGCCTCGCTCGACGAGCCATTGCTGCAGCTGCGTGTGCACCGCCCTCACATCGTCCTCGGTGTAGAGGCCGAGCGCGACGCCGCGCTGGTTGGTCACGACAAAGACGAGGCGTCCAGAGCGATTCAGCTCCGCGATGGCTTCGGCGATCCCCGGGAGCGGGTGAAACTGGTCCCAACGGGAGACGTACTCGCCTTCCGGTGCTTTGCGGTTGATCACCCCGTCCCGATCGAGGAAAACGGTACGGACGTTACCGAGCAGTGCCTTGGCAGCGGCGGAGGGCTTGGCGGAAGCTTGGGACACACGGAGTATCATAGTCGAGTAGCGCTGGGGGACGAATGTGTCGGAGGCTGGCCCTCGGCCACGCCGCCTGCGCGCGCGGGTCGGCTCCCGGGTGCCTGTCGATCGCGACTGTCGCAGCTGTGTGTGTTGCGGCCTGTGCGTCGACCGGCGCTGCCCCGGGCGAACGCTCTGCTCACTATGTGCCACCGACGAAGGAGAAGCATGGATACCCCCCTTGTTCCGCAGCAAGTCTTTCAGCGCGCCATTGAGGAGCACCTGCGCGTTGTGGAGCAGCTGCATGCCCAGCAGCCGATCCTGGAGCAGATTGCCAATGAGATGACCGACGCGATCCTGAGCGGCAACAAGATCCTGTGGTGCGGCAATGGCGGTTCGGCTGCAGATTCGCAGCACCTGGCTGCGGAGTTTGTCGGGCGGTTCCGGCGCGAGCGCAAAGGGCTGCCATCCATCTCGCTGACCACCGACACTTCCGTGCTGACCTCGATCGGCAACGATTACGGGTACGAGGATGTGTTTCGCCGTCAGGTAGAGGCGCACTGCGAAGAAGGCGACGTGGTGGTTGGCATCTCGACCAGCGGCAACAGCAAGAACGTCGTGGCGGCGCTTGAAGAGGCGAAAAAGCAGGGGGCATTTACGGTGGCCTTCACGGGTGAGGGCGGCGGCAAGATGGCCGGCATCGCGGATGCGACGATCTGCGTGCCGACCAAGGACACCGCGCGCGTGCAGGAAGGGCACATCCTGTGCGGGCACATGTTGTGCGACTGGGTTGAGATCGCCTACTGCCAGGAGAGTGCGGCAGCCAAGGCTGCCAAGGAAGGCGTGGAAAGCGCGCGATGATTGAGAATCTCCACCGGATCGTAGGGCTGATCGAGGGCGACTGGAAAGAGACGCACGTGCTGGTGGTCGGCGACGTGATGCTGGATCGCTATATCTGGGGCGAGGTGGAACGCATTTCGCCTGAGGCGCCGGTACCGGTGGTGCGGGCGGGGCACAGGAGCGACCAGCCTGGCGGCGCAGCCAACGTGGCGATGAACATCACCGGGCTGGGTGCGCGGGCAACCATCGTCGGCTTTGCCGGCGACGATCTGGATCGGGAAACGCTGGAGCGGTGCCTCGCCGAGTCCGGAGTCGGCGCCCGGTTAACCGTGGTGCCGAGCCATCCTACAACGTCCAAGCTGCGGATTCTGGGTGGGCGGCAGCAGATTCTGCGCCTGGATGTGGAGCGGACAAGCGCCTACCCGGCTGAGGCTTACGCGACGCTGCGGGCGAGTGTGGCCGGGCTGCTGGCAGACGTGCAGGCGGTTGTGCTGTCAGACTATGCCAAGGGCGTGCTGAGCGAAGACGTGTGCCGCACGGTGATCGACGAAGCGCGCGGGCGCGGGATTCCGGTCCTGGTGGACCCCAAGCATCGCGACTTTACCCGGTATGCGGGTGCAACGACCATCTGCCCCAACCTCAACGAGCTTTCCGTTGCGACCGGCCTGCCGAGCAAAAACGCCGACGCCATGCTGGAGGCGGCGGCCGGCATGCTAGGCGTCCTCGGGCTGGACTATCTCACGGTTACACTCAGCGAAAAGGGAATTGCCGTCGTTCGGCCTGGCAGCCGGCACGTGTTCCCGGCGGTCGCCCGGCAGGTATTTGATGTTTCAGGCGCGGGCGACACCGTCATCGCCACGCTTGCCCTTGCGCTTGCAAGCGGGCTGCCGATTGAGGAAGCCGTTCCGCTGGCAAACATCGCGGCCGGCATCGTGGTCAGCAAGGTTGGCACTGTGCCGGTCACACGCGATGAACTGCTGACCAGCCTGATGCCGGAGATTGAGCTGCAGGCGTCCGAAAAGGTCCTACCACTGGACCGGCTGGTGACCCGCGTGAATGCCTGGCGCTCCAAAGGCGAGCGGGTGGTGTTTACCAACGGCTGCTTTGACCTGCTGCACGTGGGCCACATCACTTTGATGGAAGATGCTCGCCGCCAAGGCGACCGGCTGGTGGTAGCCATCAACAGCGACGCGTCGGTGAGCGGTCTGAAGGGCCCTACGCGGCCTGTGGTGAATGAGCGCGACCGGGGCCGGGTGCTGGCGGCGCTGGCAGCGGTCGACGCGGTAGTGGTCTTTGGCGAGGCTACGCCCATCAAGTTGATTACCGCGCTGCGTCCGGACGTGATCGTCAAAGGGGGCGACTACACCGAAGACTCGGTGGTCGGCGCGACCGAGGTGCGGTCGTGGGGCGGCGTCGTCAAGATCGTGCCTACGGTTGAGGGCTTTTCGACGACCAAGCTGATCGCCCGGGCGGCAACGCCGGCGCTGCAGTAGCGGTCGGCGGCGGCTGCCTCGAGGCCCGTCGCGCGGCCTTACAGCTTGAGAAACATCTTTCTCGTGTAAAACGGCCACAACAGGCCAAAGATCACCGCAACGGCGGCCAGGCCGTACAGCAGGGAAACGTTGTAAGGATCGATCCAGGCGCACAGCGCTGCATACGCGGGGCCAGGCAGCCAGTTTGCGGGCTTGTGCGCTCCGGGCAGCCGCAACAAGGCGTGCGCTGCCAGCAACAGCGAGTAAAGAGTAAATGCCAGGATGGCATTTGAGCCGTAAACCAGCGCGGGCGTAATCCAGAGCTTCAAGCGATCCCCGACTTGCACGCCCTCCCTGCCGTCGAGCCATAGGTAGAAGAGCGCAAACACACCCAGGCTTACCCCGCCGCTCAAAAGCACAAAGCTATCGGTCCATAGTTTCCGATTGATAACCAGGTACGCGTTGGACGCAAGCGCCGCGGCGATCATCCCCACGCTCACCAGCATCATGCCGGCCACTGTTCGTTGCACGGCATAACCACGGCGAACCGAGGCGGCTGCCAGAACGCCGAGCAGCAGGTTAGGGACCGAGGTGACGCAGGAAAGCAGGCCATCCGCATCCCACATCCGGTCCGGTCCGCCCCAGTCTGACAAGTGTCGATTGCCGAAGATGGCCCGATCGACAAAGGCGCCAAGATTGCCGTTATGGTCAAAGCGCCATACCCCATAGCCGGGAACCGGCACAAACCGCACCAGCGCCCAGACCGAGGCGAGGATCAGGAGCATGCACAAGACGACGGCCCACTCCCGTACTTCAAACCGGGGCCGCCGCCTGGCAGTGGCAAGGACGACCAGACCGCCGACCAGCGTGCACAGTGCGATCCTTTGCAGCACTCCAAAGACGTGCAGTGTATGCCAGTGAAACAAGGGAAGCGCGTTCAGCAAGAGCCCGAGGACGAGCAAGGCAGCGCTGCGCAGGAGCACGTGCCGGGCAAGCTGCCCTCCGGTTGCGCCGCGATTGCTGCGCGCCGCCAGTGAGTACACCATCGAAAACCCCGACAGCAGCAGAAAAGCCGGAAAGATCATGTCCGTGGCAGTCGCACCGTTCCACTCCGCATGGGCCAGCTGGTGGTAGCGCAGAGTCCAGTCCGCTGGGAAGTTCACCAGGACCATGCCGGCCACGCACAACCCGCGCAGGACATCGACAGAAAGCAGGCGGCTGCGAGGAGATGCCCCTTCAGGTGGAGGAGCGTCGACCCGGCCTGGGCTCGCGGGAGCCACTCCGTCCGGCAGTGTTGCTTGCGTTGCCACCGCACTTCCGTGTGTCACCTGTCCCACTGCAACCCCTTTCTCGTTCGCACCCGGGCCAGGCAAGTGCCGGAGATATTCAAACGGTACCCGGGGGCGGCACCTTCGTAGGGAACAGCTCCAACATTCGAAAGGTTTCCGGAACGCCCGGCGTGTTCCCCGCGGAGGACGCCTCAGCCGTGCGCAGCCCTGTCCTCCGATTCGTCCTTCGGTTCGACCTCCGATTCGTCCTCCGTTTTCTGGAGAAAGCTGTGCAGAACCGCACCCATGGACGTGGGCTTGCGCCCGAGCAGACGCCCGAGCGCCGGATCGATCGCCGCGAACTCGCGCGCTCGGCTGGCCTCGTAGAGGGTTCCGAGCGCAGCAGCCATGACTGCAGGAACTCCATGCGCTCTCAGCGCGGCGCGGTACTCTTCATCGCCAACGGTTTCCCGCACGATTTCGCGGCCGAGGATCGTCGAGGCCATCCTTGCGATGTCGGCAAAGTCCAGTTCTTCCGCGGCCGTCAACGCCGGCGACAGCCCATCGAAGAGGCCGGGCTCGGTTAGGGCTGCCACGGCGGCCTCGGCCAGGTCTGCGCGCGCGGTCCAGCAGACAGGCCCGTCTTCGGGGAGGGAGATCTTCCCCGTTGCTCGCAGGCTGCCAAGCTGGTGGAGCGCCGATTCGGCATAAAAGCCATTGCGCAGCGACACAAAAGGCACGCCCGAGGCCTGCAGCAGCGCTTCTGTCGCGGCATGGTCGCGCGCCGGAACAAAGGCTGAGGATGCACTCGCGCCCTGGTGGCTGGTGTAGAGGATGCGCTTGGCTCCCGCTTGCTTCGCCCCGTCGATGGCGTTTCGATGCTGTTCCACGGCTTCTTCGCCAAACTTGTTTACAGAGACGATCAAGACCTGCTCGGCTCCGTAGAAGGCTTGTTGCAAGCTCGCAGGATCGCAGAAGTCTCCCTGGCAGACGCGCATGCCGCGCTGCTTGAACTCTTCAGCCTGCTCCGGATGGCGGACGCTGATGCCGATCTCCGCGGGCTGCTTTGTTCGGCAAAGACCTTCCACGATCAGCCTGCCCAGCTGTCCGGTAGCGCCTGTCACAATAATCAAAATTTGCTCCCTTTTTCTTGCGCAAAGAACGCGATTCCGAAGTTGAGATCTCGCAGCTACTGCTGCGCTACACCAGGTGCGCCTGGCCCGCTACTTCGCTTGTTTAACCTGAATCTCGAAGATCATTGGCCACTGTTTTCCGGTTACAAAAAGCCGGTCTTCCTTCGCGTCGTAGGCGATGCCGTTGAGGACCGACTCCGCATTGGGCTTGGCCGTATCCGCAAGCAGGCCGGTGAGATCGATCCAGCCCGGTACATGGCCGTCGCGTGGAGCTATCCGGGCGATGCGGTCCGAGTGCCAGACGTTTGCGTAGATCTCACCCTTCACGTATTCCAGTTCATTCAGTTGTTCCACACCTACGCCCCCATCCGTGACGCGAATATGGCGTGTCTCGGCAAACGTAGTTGGATTGCGGAAGCGCAGCGTGTCTGTTCCGTCGCTCGTGATCAGCTCGCGCGCGTTGCGAGTCATACCCCAGCCCTCTCCGTTGTAGTGGAACTGCTTGAGCAGGCGCAGCGAGAAGCGGTCGTAAACGAAACAGACGTGGGACTTCCAGGTCCACTCCAGCAGCTCAGGACCCCAGTCGACGATGCCTTCTCCAAAAAACTGCGGCGGCAAGGATACCTGTTGGAGGACCTTCCCCGTAGCAGGATCGATCGCCATGAGCGCGGAGTGACCGTTGAGACCGGAGCCCTCGTAGAAGAGGCCGTCGAGATAGAGAAAACCCTCTGTATAGCTGGTAGTGGAGTGCGGGTAGGTGCCCACCACGCGATAGCTGCTGATCGGCGCCGCGAAGCTGCAACGGGCGAAAAGCACGAAAGACAGGAGCAAGCCGCGGCGGATCAGCTCGCGCGCGCATGCCCCGAAAAGGAACCCCCGGTCACCCTTGCGCATGATCTGTCCCCGAAAGGCTTGCTTCCACCCGTGCGGTCCTGGCAGTCTCGGACGCGGGATAAAGATGCATAAGTTCTTCAAGCGCTCTGAGCACCGGGGCGGTCTCGATCTCGTCCAGGTGGTAGTTCTCTGGAACATGGTCGATGTCTGCCCCGCGAAGGATGCGCACCTTGGGATTGCCCAGCGGCAGCCACTCCAATGGCTTCTGCCAGCTGGGGCCGAGCACCACCATCGGGACCCCCGCAGCGCGACCCATGTGCATGGTTCCGGTGTCGAGAGCAACGACGTAGTCGGCCAGGCAGAGCAGGGCGGCAAGCTCGGAGATGGTGGTCTTACCGGCAAACGAAACAGACGCGGGCTGGGTGAGGGAAGAAGAAGAACGACCTGCTGCCGCAGGCAAGGGCAGGCCGGCAGCCAGGGCCCGGAGCGCATCGATCGCCGGAGAATCGGACGCAGTGCCGACAAAGGCGATCTGGCAGCCGAGCATGCGATGGACGTGCGCGATCACTGCGGCGAAGCGATCCGCGTGCCACCCGGTACGCTGCCCGCCGCTGTTCTGGGTGACAAATACGACCAGGGGGCGCGAGTTGCTGATCGCGGCCTCCGCGAGCCGGGCGCGCACCGTAGCAAGATTGGCGGAGCTGAAGAAGACGCGCGGCTCGTAGTGCCTGCGCGCGCAGCCGAAGAGCTCCAGCAGGCGCAGGTTGTTGTCGATCAGGCTGAGCGAGCGGTCATACCGCTGCGGCAGGTGGTACAAAGCGGGCGCCAGCGTGTGGCCCAGCCGCAGGTGCGGGCCGGCGAGCACGTTGAGCAGCGTGATGCGCGTGCGCGGGTTGGAGCAGTTGGTGATGCCGACCTGCGGCGCAACTCGACGCCGTCGCAGGCCGCTGCGGAGCTCCTTTGCGGCGGCGCGAAGGTCGGTGAGCGGGTCGGCGGTGGAGATGAGCTGGTCGACAAACGGGTTGTGGCGCAGGGTCTCAAAGCCGGTACCGCGGGTAGCGACGACAATGGTCGCATCCGGGCGGCAGGCCCGCAGCCCCTCGTAGAGCGGGGTGTCGTGCACGCAGTAGCCGAGCGGCATCATGTAGTGGAGAAAAAGGAAGGAGCGAACGTCGGCAAGGGATGCAGGGATGCTCGCGGGGCGCCGCCTGAGGGTGCGTTCAGCTGCAAGCGCGGCACCGACGGCCGAGCGCTTGACGACAGAAGACAGGGGCATCGAGGCCTCGGGCGGAAGAATATGGATCTGGCTCAGTATACGAGCGCCCGGGAGCGGCCACCGCTGCGACCACCGGCAAGACTGCGAGGCGTGGGGGCGAGCCGGGCAACGAAAGCGGCACCGAAGCGGCACTGAGTCAGTACCGAGGCAGCACCGATCCGGCGCTATCCGGCGCTTGCCTCAATCTCCAACGACTTGGTCATATGGACGACCTCGAGCTCCGCGCCATTGGCTAGCGGTATGGTGAAGCGGTGCTGCTCGCTGTAGCCTTCGCGCGAGTAAAGGGCAACCCCGGTGAGGGTAGACCCCATCTCCAGCAGCCGGAAGCCGGCGGCAGCCGCGGCGGCTTCGCAGTGGTGGAGCATCTGCGTGCCGAGCCCTCGCCGAGCATAGCGCGGGTGGATGTAGATGCCGCGAATCTTGGCGGCCTCGGTTGCCGGGTCAAGGGCGGAGGAGCAACGACCGGCCAGCTGATCGCCGCCGCAAAGCGTAGCCCGGAAGCTCCAGCCCCTACAGCCGGCCAGCTCGCCCGGGGAGTGGACCGGCTCGGCAGCAAAGTAGGTCCGGTCGGCAACCAGCTGGGCATCGAGGGCGAGAGCCTGGTTTACGGCGCCAGCAAGAACAGCAGGGGCGTAGTCGGCCGGACTCAAGCCGAGCACCGAGGCGGCGATAAGCTCGCGGAGCGCCGGGAGGTCGGCTTGGTCTGCAAGGCGGATCTTGAAGCTGCTTGTCATGGCTGCCCGTCTGCGACCTCGCTCGCGCCTTTGACTATCCCACCCGGGAAGCTCTTACGCGCGCAGCCTCGCCCCTCGCTCGCGCCTGCCACTCCGTCTTCTCGTTCTCTCTAGGCGAGCCCGGCGCCCTAGGTCGCCAGGGCAGCAACGCTGACCCCGTCGCGCTGAAACATCTGCTTCATGCAGCGGAGTGCCTGGCGTGTCCGCTCCTCGTTCTCGATCAGCGAAAAGCGAACATAGCGGTCGCCAAACTCGCCAAAGCCGATGCCCGGGGAGACGGCGACCCTGGCATCCTGAAGAAGTTTGGTCGAGAAGGCGAGCGAGTGCATCTCCCCGTAGGCCTCCGGGATCGGCGCCCAGACGAACATCGTGGCCCGGGGGCTGGGTACAGTCCAGCCCAGCTTGTTAAGGCCCCCTACCAGGCAGTCGCGACGGCGCTGATAGATGCCGGTGATCTCGCGGACGCAGTCCTGCGGTCCTTCAAGTGCGAGGATGCTGGCTACCTGGATGGGGGTAAAGGTGCCGTAATCGGCATAGCTTTTGAGCCGGGCCAGCGCAGCAACGAGCTTGGCGTTGCCCACCATGAAGCCCACCCGCCACCCGGGCATGTTGTAGCTCTTGGAAAGAGTGAAGAACTCCACAGCAACGTCTTTGGCGCCCGGCACCTCAAAGATAGAAGGAGCCCGGTAGCCGTCGAAGGTGATGTCGGCATAGGCCAGGTCGTGAACCAGGTAGATTCCGTGCTCGCGGCAAAGCGCGACGACCCGCTCGAAAAAGCTCACCTCTACGCACTGCGTGGTGGGGTTGGCAGGAAAGTTGAGGATGAGCATCTTCGGTTTGGGGTACATCAGCGGGATCGACTGCTCGAGCTCATGGAGAAACTCCGCCGTGTCATGGATGGCGATAGAGCGGATGCTGGCGCCCGCGATGACGGGCCCGTAGATGTGGATCGGGTAGCTCGGGTTGGGCACGAGCACGACGTCTCCCTTGTCGAGCGTGGCCATACATAGATGGGCAATCCCTTCCTTGGAGCCGATGGTGACGATTGCCTCCGTGGCTGGGTCGAGCTCGATGTTGTAGCGCTGGGCATACCAGTTGGTAATGGCCTTACGCAGGCGGGGAATCCCTTTGGAAAGCGAATAGCGGTGGGTCTCAGGCCGCTGGGCAGCCTCAATCATCTTGTCGACGATGTGTTTGGGGGTAGCCCCGTCGGGGTTGCCCATGCCGAAGTCGATGATGTCTTCGCCGCGGCGGCGCGCGGCCGCCTTGAGCTCGCCGGTGATGTTGAAGACATAGGCGGGCAGGCGTTCAAGGCGAGGGAACTCGTTCAACTTCTTCTTCTCCGGGGCGCAGCGCTTTCCTTAGAAGGGTACGACAAAAAGACACGCCGGAGGCTGAGAAGATCGCCCGCAGGTGACTCCCGGCACGGTTCGCAAGAAGGGACAGTCGGCTACGCGGACGAAATTGGCGCCTAGTGAAGATGCGTAAGCGACTCTTCGCGTGCGCCCGCTAGAAAAGCGCGCAGGAGCTCGATCCGCGGCTCAGCCAGGGTGCGGGTGTGCGGGAGCCGAATGCAGGACGGAAGCATTTGGAGGGAGCGCTCGAGCGAAGCGACTGCGGAGGTAAAGCTGGGGAAGCGGGTATCGCGACCGACCTTGGCGATGGTACGGAGGATCCCGATAGCTCCGAGCTGTTCGAGGATATCGGCATCGCGCAGCAGAACGCCCTCAAGTGTTGAAGGATCGTCTTTGGGCTGGTGGGTGCGTATGGCCTCGAGCACGGCTTCAATCTTGTGGGCCGGGAAGCCGCACGAGACAAGGATTCCGGGCGCATGCTCAACGGTATAGGCAACATGGTCCCACGTAGAAAGGCGCTCAGGTTCTTCAGGCCTGTGGCCGATAAAGACACCGAGGTCGTGGAGGTAAGCTGCGGCGTAGACCACGTCGTCGTCATAGCTGATGTGTGCACCCACCTGTCGGGTAAGCGCATACAGGCGGGGCTGGTGGCCATACTTTTCAGGCGGCAGCGCCTGCGCACGGAGGAGGGCGTCAAGCCGGGAGCGAAACTCGGTGGGAGCGGGAGATGCAACGGGTAGAGGCGCCATCGACCTTCCTTTGCACGAGGTTGCGCGATCTTTGCAACAACAAACGGATAAAAGGGTTACCGAAGAATGATTTCCCGAGTGTTGTCGTAATTTGATACAACACTGGTTACAAACAGGTTACCAGAGAGCAGTGCCGCAGGCGCACAACTGTTCGCCTCACGTGGCAGAATGTGTGTGACTCTTCTGTTCTGACAACTACCGTTCCGGGGCTGGGATGCAAAGGCGGCGCCTGATCCGCGCCTGACCCGTGCACGGCCCGCGTGCGGTCCGCGCCTTAAGAAAGACATGCAATTTTGAAGCAGATGGGGTACAGTCGAGTTGATTACGAGGGTGCTCCTGCTTCCACTCAGCTGTGGAAGGTGGGGCGGCCGGCCAGCAACACAGCAGGGGGCGTCTCGGGCGCTGTCGTGGTGTGGGTGCAAGGGTCGGGGCGAGCGAAGCCGCACTGGAGCAAGACAACCGGTGACAGACCGCAGATAAGGGCCCAGCGTAGTACGCTTCGGCTCCAACCAGGCAAGCGTGAGCCAACAAGCAAACTTCGAAGGTCAATCCACTTATGTCAACTTCGGAGTACATCAGACGCAGCGAAGGTTCAAAGCCCATGGTGCCTTTGTCGGCAGGGGAGCCGTCGCCGGTGAACTCCAGCCGGAAGCAGAACAATCCGGCGCTGGCTTCAGCCGCGCTGATGATGTTTAACGATATGGTGGTGACGCTTGCGGCCTTTGCCATCGCCATCGTACTGCACTTCTTCGTCATAGCAAAGCTCCCGTTCTTTCGCGACCTCCCTATCAACGTCACCCCGCACCTGAACGACGGCTGGTACCTGCTGGGCTTTCTGCTGGTGCTTATCTTTGTGCTGCGGCGGTATGGGTTGTACAACGGGGTTCCGGACCGGAGCGCGGCGCATGAGCAGCGGCTGATTGCCCAGGCCTGCTTTACGGCCGGGCTGCTGCTTTGCGGCTGGTTGTACATGGCTCACAATATGGAGCTGTCCCGCGTGCTGATCCTGGTGCTGGTCGGCACCACGGCCGTGGCTCTCGGGATCCGCCGGGCAGTGTGGCGCGCGGTGCGCTTTTCGCACTATGCCAAAGGCGTCGCAACGCGCAACGTGGTTATCCTCGGCACCAATCATCTGAGCAGCGCCATGGGTCAGCAGATCGATGACGACTACCACCTCGGCTATCGGCTGTGCGGGTTTATTGCTGCGCCCGGCTGCGACGGCGAAGGCGAGGTGCCGGCCAAACGGGTGCTGGGCAACCTCGATCGCCTGCGCGAGCTTACCCGGATGCACTTTATCGACGAGCTGGTGATTGCGCAGCCTTATCCACTTGAAACGGTGCTCGACCTGGTCGAGGAGGCGCACGATCTTGAGATCGACGTGCGCGCCATTTCAGGCTTCTACGGCGAGCTGACACACAACGCCGGGCTCGAGTACCTGGGCGTGTACCCCGTAGTCTCTCTGTATCGCCGCAACCCCCGCATCCTGGCATTTTTCCTCAAGCGCGTGGTCGATATCGTGCTCTCGCTTGCCGCGCTGATTGCCGTATTCCCCATCATGCTGGTCATTGCTGCGGCGGTCGCTATCGACTCGCGCGGACCCATCTTTTATGTCTCCGAGCGCATCGGCAAACGCGGCCGTGTCTTTCCCTGCTTCAAGTTCCGCACCATGATCCGTGATGCCGAGGCCAAGAAGCGCGAACTGGTCAAGCACAACGAGCGCGACAGCATCCTGTTCAAAATGACCAAGGACCCCCGGGTGACGCGCGTGGGCCGTATCCTGCGCAAGTATTCGCTCGACGAGCTGCCCCAGTTCTTCAACGTGCTGCGGGGCGAAATGTCGATCGTCGGTCCCCGGCCGCCCATTGCCAGCGAAGTCGCAAAGTATGCGCTGGAGCATTTCCGTCGCCTGGAAGTGCTGCCCGGGCTTACCGGTTTGTGGCAGGTACAGGCGCGGCATGACTCCTCCTTTGCCCGCTATATCGCGCTCGACACCGCCTACGTTGAAAACTGGAGCTTCTGGCTCGATCTGAAGATCCTGCTCCGCACCGCGCAGGTGGTCATTCGCGGTACCGGCACCTAGCGGCGGCACTCTACCCTGCCGGAGGAGCCTGCTTTTAGACAGTTTCAGGCTGCTTCATACGCTTTGCGTTCGCTACTCCGACTGCGCCTCCCTACCGCCGGCTATCTCTGACTACCTCTGACTGCGGCCGGGCTTCCGCGCCCCTGGCGCGCCACCCTCGAAACTTCTCAACGCCTTGGCTCGTCCGAGTGTGCAATTCTGCATCACCTTCCCCGGAGGCACCCTTGACTGCACCTTTCCGCGCCGCCGCCGCTGCCCTCGTGCTCGGCACATTCGTTTTCACTGTTGCCGGCCCCACCCTCGCTGCGCAGGAAAAGGCGCCGGGCGCGACGCACCGCGCCAATGCGAACCGCCCAGACCGGGCTGATCGGCCGGATCATGCCGAGAACCAGCCTGATGAGCCGGCCCAGCAGGCCGGGCACGGAGAAGAGAAGGCAGACGGAAAGCCGGTCGAGCGCAGCTCGGTGACCCATCATGAAATCACGGTGGGAGGCAAGGCGATCCGGTATACCGCCACCGCCGGGACCCTGCTGATTCGCGATGAAGAAGACAAGCCGTACGGCAGCATCTTCTATGTTGCCTACACCGTGGATGGAGCCGCGGGTGCCGCCGACCCGAAGCGGCCGGTGACCTTTCTCTATAACGGAGGGCCCGGTTCGGCGACACTATGGCTGCACATGGGCTCGGTGGGCCCGGTGCGCGTGCTGACTGCGAGCCCGGCGGCGACCGGCTCGGCACCCTACCAGCTGGTTCCAAACGAATACACTCTGCTCGACAGGTCAGACCTGGTTTTTATCGACGCGCCGCTGACCGGCTATTCACGCGCCGTCGGCAAGGCGACAAACAAGGACTTCGCCGGCGTCGATCCAGACCTGAAAGCCTTTGGAAAGGTCATCGAGCGGTATTTGACGGTGAGCCAGCGTTGGAGTTCGCCCAAGTTTCTCTTTGGGGAGTCGTATGGAACCACCCGCTCCGGCGGCCTTTCCGCGGTTCTGCAGGAGGACGGCATCCAGCTGAACGGAATCGTGCTGCTGTCCTCGGTATTGAACTACTACCGTGCGCGAGCCGCAGGCATGGATCTTGATGCTACCTTCAACCTTCCCTCCTATGCGGCTATTGCCTGGTATCACCGCAAGGTTGCCGGCGCCACCGGCACCGATGACGAGGCGATGCGGACCTTTGTCGAGCAGGCGCGGGTATTTGCCGCCGGCGAGTACGCCCAGGCTCTGGCCAAGGGCGATAGGCTGCCGCCGGCGGAGGCCGATGCCCTGGCAGTCAAGCTGAGCCACTTTACCGGTCTCAGGCCGCAGTATCTCAAGGAGACCAAGCTGCGGGTTGCACCCACGCGGTTCCGCAAGGAGCTGCTGCGGGGCGAAGGGGAGGCCGGGGGCGAGATCCTGGGCCGCTACGATGCTCGGTTCGAGGGCACCGATCTTGATAACGCGGGCGAAAACCCGTCGTACGATCCGTCAGATACCGGCATCAGCGGCGCTTACATCGCCACCCTGCATGACTACCTGGAGCGCGAACTGAAGTACGAAACCACGGACCAGTACCGGCCGAGTGCGGGCACAATCGGGGAGTGGGACTGGCACCACCGGGTGGCCGGCTCCCGGTATGCGGACCCGATGCCGGACACAGCGCTCGACCTTGGAGATACTATCCGGAAAAATCCGAAGCTGAAGGTACTCTCAGCCAATGGCTGGTTTGACCTGGCAACGCCTTTTTTCGGGACTGAGTACGATGTATCGCACATGATGCTGTCTCCGGAGCTGGCGAAAAACATCACCTTTACCTACTACCCTGCAGGGCACATGGTGTATCTCAACGTCGATGCCCTGAAGGCTATGCGGCACGACCTGGAGGGGTTCTACACAAGTGCAATGAAGTAGCTTTCCTCCGCGGGAGAGTGCCCCGAGGCGTGTGCATACTGCCGCAGTTTTCTATTGATTTCTGTAGGCAAAGTGCTTAAAATTGAAGAATTGTATCGGGCAGAGCTGCGCCGCGCGAGCGGCTGCGCGCATCTGATCTGGTACTATCTTGTGCACGCCAGGGGCAGCAGCAAACATGGCAAAGCGTCGCGGTAATCCTAACTGGGGCAAGCCGGAGCCCATTGGGCCGGTAGTGCCTACCGTCACTTCGTTCGAGCAGGTAGTGAAAGAGTTCAAGTTGACTCCCGATCAGTATGTGCGCTCGACCCGGCTGCGCGAATGGGCGCGTCGGAACCGCAACTCAAAATACATTCCTGAGGCGCTGCTTGAGGCATGGGGCTTTGAAATCGAATCATCTCTCTGAGCCAAGGCATCCGCACAGCGTGCGGTGTACTGCCGGGCATAGAAAAGCGCCGCTGCGGCTCCCCGCACCGGCGCTTTTTCATTAGGTCGCACCGGATCCTTGCTCCGCATGAGTTGCATCGGTCCGCCCTGTTCTCCATCGCGCGAAGTGGCTGAGAATACACACATGGCTGTGGAACCTCCATTTACCGACGTACCAGGCGCGCTCGCCGAATTTCAGTCCGGGCGCATGATTGTGGTGGTCGACGATGAGGATCGCGAGAACGAAGGCGACCTGACGCTGGCAGCCGAGTTCGTTACGCCCGAGGCGATCAACTTCATGGCAAAGTTCGGTCGCGGGCTGATCTGCGTCACCCTGACCGAGGACCGGGCGGATTACCTGCGGCTGGCGCCGATGACGCAGGAGAACTCTTCCCGCTTTGGAACCGCCTTCACTGAAAGTATCGAAGCGCGCGAAGGGGTGACGACCGGCATCTCGGCCAGCGACCGTGCGCACACCATTCGGGTGGCGATTGATCCTGCCTCGACGGCGGCGGACCTGGCGCGGCCTGGCCACGTGTTTCCGCTGCGCGCGCGCAAAGGGGGCGTGCTGGTGCGGGCCGGGCAAACAGAAGCCTCGGTCGACCTTGCGCGCATGGCCGGGCTGCTTTCCGCCGGGGTCATCTGCGAGATCATGAACGACGACGGCACGATGGCGCGGGTGCCGGATCTGGTGCAGTTTTGCCGGGTGCACGGCCTCAAGATGCTGACCGTTGCCGAGCTGATCCGCTACCGGCTGCAACATGAGCGCTCGCTGCGCCGGGCGGCCGAGTCGATGCTGCCTACCGCTTTCGGAGAGTTTCGGCTGATCGCCTATGAAAGCGAAACGGATGCGCAGCAGAGCCATCTCGCGCTGGTGATGGGCAACGTAGCGCAAAGCGCGGCGGTGCCCAGCGCAGCGCTGCCAGACCCCGTGCTGGTGCGGGTGCATACCCACTGCCTGGCCGGCGAGGTCTTCGGGTCAACCTTGTGCGACTGCCAGGCCAGTGTGCAGCGCTCGCTCCGGGCGATTGCAGAGGCTGGGCGAGGAGCGCTGGTGTACCTGCACAATGGCGGTCCGGGCTTTGAGGTCGATCGCGGCGCAACGCAGCCGCTGATCGCGCTTCATCGCACCGCACAGCGCGAGGCGCGCGGCCCGGCGGAGTCGCACGATGACCGGCACCAGCGCATCCTGCGGCAGGTGGGGCTGGGCGGCCAGATCCTCTCCGACCTCGGCATCCACCGCATCCGGCTGCTCTCCAACACGCCCACACATGTGCCGGCGCTGCAAGGCTTTGGAGTGGAGATCGTCGAGCAGGTGCCGGTGCCGACTTTTGCCGATAGCGCAACGGTCTAAGCTCGCGGTCCCGCCCGGGCGCTCACAGGGCCGGCCCGGCGCTCGCGGCCCCCGCCCGGCCCTCGCAGGCAGTCGCGCTTTGCTGATTCCTAATAGGATCTTGACAGAGC
>CAXTPL010000064.1:15732-17487 GCA_964246065.1 uncultured Acidobacteriaceae bacterium | reverse complement strand
CCAGGGCGGAAAGCTCGGCGGACGCGTCAGAGACGGAGGCGGCCGTGGGGGCGCCGCGCCCCTCGGTCAGGGGCCCAGCCAGGCCAAGCGCCTGCGCGAGCGGTGTCGTGAGCGGTGTCAGGGGCGACCCGGGAGCCGGTAGGATGGGAGTGGCGAGACTGTCGGACGAGGCCGGGCTGGACAGGGTTTCGGTCATAAGGAGCGTGCCGGCACGATCGTTCCGGGCCACAGCCTCATTATAGTCGTCGCCGTGCCCCGACAAGGGGTTGATGCCGGGCGCAGACAAGCGAGCAGGAAGGGTGGAGCAGGTTGGCAGGAGCAGGAAGAGGAACCCGCGCGAGCGCGGCGGTTTTGGCGATGGCGGCGTCCCTGGGAGGCGCGGGCTGGTCGCAGACAACGCTTCCGAGTTCTGACGGCGGACCGGCGAAGCAGCCCACAACAGCCGCGGAGGCGCCCAAGCCGGAAAAGGAGATGACTCCGGCGCAGGCCAGGGAGCTCTTCCGCTCTCTCGACCAGATCCTCCGCTTCGACTCACAAGATACAGGGCTGCCCATCCGTCACGCCGTTAAGCGGCGGTTGACGACGCGCAAGGCCGTGGAAGCGTTCCTGGTGGAGAAGATGCGCGAAGACAAGGACACCGCGCGGGTGGAGCGCTCAGCCATTGTGCTCAAAAAGTTCGGGCTGCTGCCGCGCGACTTTGAACTGCGGCCCTTTATGCTGAGCCTGCTCAAGGAGCAGATAGCCGGCTACTACGATCCTAAAACCAAGACGGTGAATCTGCTGAACTGGATCGACCCGGAAGAGCAGAAGCCGGTGCTGGCGCATGAGCTGACCCACGCCCTGCAGGACCAGCATGTGGACCTAGAGAAATGGGGCGACCAGTCGATTGACGGCACGCCACGCGATGTGGCCGAAGACAACCGACACCTGCGCCGCGACGAGAGCGACACAGCGCGCGAGGCGGCGCTGGAAGGCCAGGCGATGGTTGCGTATATGGACTGGTCGCTGGCGCCGATGGCGCAAAGCCTGCGCACCTCGCCCGATATCCCGGCCGACCAGCCGGATGACGACGCAAAACCCGATTCCGACTCGCCCGTACTGTCGCGCGCGCCGCTGGTGCTCAAGGAGTCGCTGCTGTTTCCGTACAGGGACGGCCTGCGTTTTGAGCAGACGCTGCTGAAGGATCATGGTGCCGATGCGGCGTTTGCGGCGGTGCTGGACCGCCCGCCTGACTCAAGCTTTGAGGTGATGCATCCCCATGCGTACGAGGCGCGGGTGCAGGTGCCGTTGTTGTTGCTGCCGGATGTGCACCCGCTGCTCGATGCGACGTATGCGCCCTACGACCTGGGTGTGATGGGCGAGCTGGATGTGCAGATGCTGGGGCAGGCGCTCGGCGGCGCGCCGGCCGCGGCCGACCTGGCGTCGACCTGGGACGGGGGAATCTACTACGCGGCGCAACGCAGAGACGCCTCGGCGGCGGAAAAGCAGGCGCCCGGGTCGATCGGCCTCCTGTACCTGTCGCAGTGGACCACAGAGGAGGCCGCGCTGGCCTTTGCGAAGCTGTATGCGGATGGGCTGAGCAAGAAGTACAAGCAGAGCAAAGACCTCACAGCCTCAGGTACCGGTCTGGCCTCAGGTGCCAGCTACGGAACGCACCGCTTCGCAACCGAAGAAGGCCCCGTGACCATCGAGCAGGCCGGTCGCAGAGTTTTTGTCAGCGAAGGCTTTGCCGATGCGCTAGCGGATCGGCTGATG
>CAXTPL010000064.1:3168-15722 GCA_964246065.1 uncultured Acidobacteriaceae bacterium | reverse complement strand
CTTGATGGAGGGCGCAGTAGACCTGAAGCAAACCCGCGAAGCGCAGCGGGCGCTCGGTGCCGCAAGTGCAGCCGAGTTGACCGCGCCGCTGGTCCGCTGGTTCCGCGTCTGCGGTGTGTTGCGGGCTGGTCTGCGTGCGGCGCAAGCCCGCCGCGTATACTGAGCTTTCGTCTTTGGCGCGGCTTTCTCCTCGCCTGCAGACGCGACACTCACAAGCGTAGCCCGGGGCGGCATTTTCCCGCGGCGCGCCTTTCCTGGAGCAGACCAACTTGCAGCAGGCACGGATCGGCATCATCGGCGGCAGCGGGCTGTATGCCATGCCCGGGCTCACGGACGTTCGCGAGCAGAGTGTTTCCACCCCGTTCGGTGAGCCGAGCGACCCGCTCGTGCTGGGTGAGCTTGACGGCCGCCCGGTCGCGTTTCTTGCCCGGCATGGCAAAGGGCATCGTCTGCTGCCGTCGGAGCTCAACTTCCGGGCGAATGTCTACGCGCTAAAATCCGTCGGCGCGGAGCAGATTGTGTCTGTTTCCGCCGTGGGCTCGCTCAAGGAAGAGCATAAGCCGACAGACTTTGTAGTGCCGGACCAGTTCATCGATCGAACCTTTGCCAGAAACGCTACATTTTTCGGTGACGGGATCGTTGGCCATGTTGCATTTGGCGACCCCGTCTGCTCGCACGTTGCCTCCGCACTTACCGCCGCATGTACGCAGGAGGGCGTGATCGGCAAGGCGGGCGGCACCTATGTGTGCATGGAAGGACCGCAGTTTTCTACTCGCGCCGAATCAAACCTGTATCGCAGCTGGGGCGCCGACATAATCGGCATGACAAACCTGCAGGAGGCCAAGCTCGCCCGCGAGGCGGAGATCTGCTATGCCACGCTCGCCATGGTGACCGACTACGACTGCTGGCGCGCCGGCCATGACGATGTGACGGTGGAGCAGGTGATCGCCGTCATGCAGCAGAACAGTGCGAACGCCTCCCGCGTGGTGCGCCGAGCGTTGGGTATGCTGCCGGAGGAGCGCACCTGTGCGTGCGCCACCGCAGCACAGTCTGCCATTATGACAAGCAAGGATAAGATCCCGGCGGCGACTCGCGAAAAGCTGGCGCTGCTCTACGGCAAGTATCTCAACCGGTAAGTCCCCTCCAAGGTGAGTGAGCCCACTTATGTCTATTCTTGCAATCGGCAGCGTCGCCTTTGACGGCATTGAGACTCCGGAAGGCGTGCGCGACCGCTGCCTGGGCGGCTCGGCTACCTACTTTTCACTCGCGGCCAGCTTTTTCACGTCCGTGCGCGTGGTTGCCGTAGTCGGCGAAGACTTCACCTCCTATGAAGAGGCGCGGCTGACACGGCGCGGCATCGACACGGGCGGCATAGAACACGTGCCGGGCAAAAGCTTCTTCTGGCGCGGGTCGTACATGGATAACCTGAACGAGGCAAAGACGCTCACCACGGAGCTGAATGTCTTTGAAACGTTTACGCCGAAGATCCCGCCCGCGTACCTCGACTCCGATTTTCTGTTTCTCGGCAACATCGACCCGGCTTTGCAGGCACTTGTTCGCGCGCAACTGCCGAGGGTCCGCATGGTGGTGGGCGACACCATGAATTACTGGATCAACGCGCACCGCGAAAACCTGCTCAAGATTTTGCCGCAGCTGGATACGCTGGCGATCAACGATGGAGAAGCACGCGCGCTGGCCGGGGAAACCAACCTGTTGCTGGCGGCGCAAAAAGTGCTGGCGCTCGGCCCCAAGAGCCTGATTGTGAAGCATGGCGAGTATGGCGCCACTGCTTACTTCGGCGACCAGGCGTTTGCGGGCGACAGCCAGGCCGGGCGCGGCCCGCACCATGCCACCCTGCCGTTTCGCGCACCTGCGCTGCCGCTGGCAGTCGTTGTTGACCCTACCGGCGCGGGCGATTCCTTTGCCGGCGGCTTTTGCGGCTATCTGGCCTCGCAGCCCGCGCTTACCCCGGCTGCTTTCAAGACTGCGATGTTTTATGGCGGCGTCATGGGCTCGTTTGCAGTGGAGCACTTTGGGACTGAGCGGCTCGAGTCGCTTACCCGCGAAGAGATAGAGGATCGCTTTACCGAGCTGCGCGCTCTGAGTCATCTTGACTAGGCGGGTGAGCGCGTGCGCCGGGTAAGTCGAAAGGCGGAGATCCCTCGCCTGGCGCGGCCCCGACGCACAGAAGCGCCATGGACGCCTGAACGCGCCTTGCGGCAGGAGTGCCTGCTGGCCGGCGTTCTTGCATTGATGCTTTCACTGTGTGCGCTTGCTTACTGCTTGCCGCGTAGCATGGTGCTGCTTTACGGCGATGCGGTAGCGCACCTGCACATTGCACGCCGCGTTTTCGACTCGATCAACCCGGGCTTTCGCCAGCTCGGTTCTGTGTGGCTGCCGCTGCCGCACCTTCTTTTGCTCCCCTTTGTGCAAAAGATGGCCTGGTGGCAGAGCGGGCTGGCGGGCGCGCCGCCGTCCATGCTTGCCTATGTGCTGGGCGCGGCCGGCATCTACCGGCTGGCTCGCTTCTGGCTGGCGGCTGGCCCATCGCTTGTAGCGGCTGCCTTTTATGCGTTCAATCCCGGGCTGCTGTACCTGCAGACCACCGCCATGAACGAGCCGCTGTTTCTGTCTGAGATGATCTGGGCCGCGGTGCTGCTGACCGCGTGGACCGAGGCCGCTGCGCAGTATGCAGCCGCTGCTGCTACAAACCCTGCTCTTGTGTCTGCAGCATCCCCGGCTCGTTCGCACGCGGTCCTCACGCTGCCGCAGGAGCGGCGCCTCCGTTTCCTGCTCATCTCCCTGGCGCTCGTGCTGGCGGCTGCGGTCTTTACCCGCTATGACGGGTGGATCTTTGCCGGGCTTGCGTGGTGCTTTGCCGCTGCTACTGCTGTGCGTACGCGCCTGCTTCGCTCGTCAGCGGGCGGCGCCTGCGTGCTCTTTACGGCGATTGTGCTGGCTGCGCCGCTCTTCTGGCTTTGCTACAACGCAAAGCAGTTTCATGATCCGCTCGACTTTGTTCGCGGCCCGTATTCTGCCAGCGCCATCGATCGCAAGACAACGCCGCCGGGCGCCGGGCACTACCCGGGCTGGCACCGTTACGGCATAGCCGCGCACTACTTCCTCAAGAATGCGGAGCTGGATGCGACGGTTCCGTCAACCGGCAACGTGCTGCTGCTGGTGGCGCTGGCCGGGGTTGTGTTCGCTGTGCGCTCAGGCCGGGCCCGCGCGGTGCTTGCGCTGTTGTGGCTGCCCTGGCCGTTCTATGGCTACTCGGTCGCCTACGGCTCGGTGCCTATTTTTATTCCGCCCTGGCCGCCGTATGCCTGGTACAACACGCGGTACGGCATGGAGCTTCTGCCGGCTTTCGCTCTTTCGCTGGGCTTTGCTTTGAGCGCAGCGGTCCGGCTGCTGGAGCGCCGGATGCCCCGCGCCACTTGGTACGCGGCGCTTGGCGCCCTGGCGCTGGTCCTCGCCAATGCGTGGGCCCTGGCGCGGCGCACCCCGCTCGTGCTGGCAGAAGCGCAGATCAACGCTCGCACGCGTCTGCCGTTTGAGGGCGCATTGGCGCGTGCCCTGGCTACACTCCCGCCCGAGGGCCGCATCCTCATGTACACGTCCGACCACATCGGCGCGGTGCAGCAGGCCGGTATTCCGCTTGTGCGCACCATCAATGACACGGACGATCAAGCCTGGGCAGCGGCGCTTGCGGACCCGGCGGCCGCCGCGCCGTACGTAGTTGCCATCGATGGCGACGCCGTAGCGCGGGCCGTCGCTGCACACAGGCAGGGACTATCGGCGCTCGACGTCATCTGCTCGACAGGGCAGCCATGCGCGCGCATCTATGCTTCGACGCGCTTGCCGCAGACGTTTTATATCACTCCGGACGGGCCGGCGAGGTGACTACGATGACAGCGTTTATCAAGGCGCACGCCTGCGGAAACGATTTTTTGGTGGTGGAGCGCGCAGCTCCGCTGACTGAAGAGGCGGCTCGCTCGCTGGCCGTCGCGCTGTGCGCACGCACCACCGGGGTGGGCGCCGATGGCGTGGAATATCTGACCTGGACCGGCGAGCGGTCCGGGACGATTCGCTTGTATAACGCCGACGGCTCGGTAGCGGAGATCTCCGGCAATGGCACGCGCTGCGTTGCGGCGTGGATGGCGCACAGAAGCGGTGCGCGGCCCGGGGACACGCTCACGCTGGCCACCGACGCAGGTGTGCGTGGCTGCCGCATCGTTGCCACCGCAGGCCCCGGCAGCTATGAGATCGCTTCGCGCATGGGGGTGCCGACGGTGGCTCCGCGCACCGTGGTGCTGGATGAAGACGGGCTCATAATTGAGGGTGCGGTCGTTTCGACCGGGAACCCGCACTTTGTCATCTTTGTCCAAGACGAGCAATTTGCGGCATACGGCGTGGACTGGCGGGTGTTGGGCCAAGCCTTGTGTGTGCACCCGGAGTTTCCACAAGGAACCAACGTCGAGTTTGTGCACGTGCGCAGCGCGAGCGAGATTGCTATCCGCATCTTTGAGCGCGGGGTGGGGCCGACAAGCTCTTCCGGAACCGGCACCTGCGCCGCCTCCGCCGCGGCGATTGCGGTGCGCGGGTGTGCCACGCAGCTGCTCGTCGAAGCGCCGGGCGGCGCGCAGCGCACGGAGTGGCCGGCGCCCGAGCAGGAGATGCTGCTGACCGGACCGGCTGCCATTGTTGCCACGGGTGAAGCCTGGGCAGGCGAGGTAAAGGCGTGACGCTCAAGCCGCGCGCGATCGGGGTGCCAGGCAGCGGTGCAAAGGCCCCGCATGTGCGCATCGTTGCGCCCGCAAGCAGCGCGCAGCAAACGCGCATCGACGCAGGAGCGGCCCGCCTGCGCGCGCTAGGGTACACGGTTAGCTTTGGCGAGCATGCCCAGGGACGCAGGGCGCCTTACTTCTCAGCCACGGACGAGCAGCGTGTGGCCGACCTGCATGCCGCCTTTGCCGATCCGCAAGTAGATCTTGTGATGTGTACCCGCGGCGGTTACGGATCAAATTACCTGCTGCCCGCGCTCGATACGGCGTGGATCGCCGCTCACCCCAAGCCGTTGTTTGGCTACAGCGACCTGACAGCCGTGCAAACGTGGCTGATGGACCGGATTGGCCTGGTGACCTTTCACGGTCCGATGCTGGCTGCGGACTTTTGCCGAGAAGGCGGCGTGGACCTGCCGAGCTTTGCTGCCGCATGCAGCGGGGCGCCGCTGGCCTACGGCGCGGCCCATGGCTTGCGCACGCTGCGGGCTGGGCGCGCGCGGGGCACGCTCTACGGCGGCTGCCTGACCCTGCTTGTGTCCTCACTGGGCACACCGTATGCTCCGTGCACCGAGGGCAAGCTGCTGTTTGTGGAAGATGTGGGGACCAAGCCCTACCAGGTAGACCGCCTGCTGCGCCAGATGCTGCTTGCCGGCAAGCTCGACGGTGTAGCCGGCATCGTATTTGGCGAGATGCTGGACTGCCACTCGCCGGGCGGCTCGGCCGAGCTGCTGGAGCAGGCTATCCTCGAGGCGCTGGGTAAATTTGCCGGTCCGGTCGCCATCGGGCTGCGCTCCGGGCACGTTTCCACCGGCAATGTGACGCTGCCGCTGAACCTCCAAGCAGAGTTGATACTGGAAGAGGATGAGCCGCTGCTGCGCCTTCTGGAATCGGCCGTACGGGAACCGGCGGCAGGGGAGTAAACACACACGACCATGCAAGGCACAAAGCACATTCACCTGATCGGGATCTGCGGTACGGCCATGGCTTCGCTTGCCGGGCTGCTGCAGCTGAAGGGGCATCGCATCACGGGTTCAGACCAGGCCGCCTATCCGCCGATGTCTGACCTGCTGCGGTCGCTTGGCATTGCGATCGAGGAACCTTTCCAGGAGGCGAACCTCGTTCCGCCGCCCGATCTGGTCGTGATCGGCAACGCGCTTTCGCGCGGCAACCCGGAGCTTGAGTATGTGCTCGACCAGCGGCTGCCGTTCCGCTCGATGGCTCAGCTGGTGCAGGAAGAGTTGCTGGTCGGCCGCGAGTCGCTGGTGGTCGCCGGCACCCATGGGAAGACGACAACCACCAGTATGCTTGCATGGATCCATGAGGTGGCCGGCCGCACCGCACCGGAGCACCTGCCGTCTTTTCTGATTGGCGGCGTGGCAGAGAACTTCGGCACCAGCTTCGCCCTGCGTGACTCACGCCCTTTCATCCTTGAAGGCGACGAGTATGACACGGCATTTTTCGACAAGGGTCCGAAGTTCATGCACTACTTTCCTGACTCGTTGATCCTTACGCACGTGGAGTTTGACCACGCTGATATTTATCGCGACCTCGAGCAGATCAAGACCGCTTTCAAGCGCCTGGTGAATCTTGTGCCCAGGCGCGGGCGCATCGTCGCCTTTGATGGCTCTGAAAATGTAACCGAGTGTGTAGCGAATGCATTCTGCCAGGTGGAGCGCTACGGCTTTTCGGCCGATGCAGCGTGGCGGATCGAAGAACTCGAGCATCGCGAAAGCGGCACGGCGTGGCGGCTGGTGCGCGGGGGCACGTTGTTTGCTGAGCTTGCGCTGCCTATGCCGGGTGAGCATAACGCGTTGAACGCAACCGCAGCCGCGGCGCTCGCGGCCGGGCAGGGCATCCCGGCCGCTGCCATTGCGGAAGCGCTTGCGAGCTTCGGGAGCGTGAAGCGACGCCTCGAGGTGCGTGCGGTTGTCGATGGCGTTACGGTGATCGACGACTTCGCGCATCACCCTACGGCGATTCGGGAAACGCTGCGCGCCCTGCGTGCCGCTTACCCCGGCAGCCGGTTGTGGGCGGTGCTCGAGCCGCGCTCAAACACATTGCGCCGCAACATCTTCGAGCGCGAGCTGGTAGAAAGCCTTGCGGTGGCAGACCGCATCGTGCTCGCCGGCGTGTTCAAGCAGGAGAGCATCCCCGAGCCGGAGCGGCTGCACCCGGAGGCTGTGCTGGTTGCGCTGGCAAGTGCCGGCCACGAGGCGGCCTTGTATGCCCATGCCGACGACATTGTGAGCGCCATGGTTCCTGAACTGGCCCCGGGCGACGTGGTCGCAATCATGTCCAATGGCGGCTTCGACGGCATATACGAAAAACTACCGGCGGCGCTGCGCGCCCGCGCCTCACTCGCGCCTGAAGGCCTGGAGGCCAGCCCGGAGCGGCATCGCTAACATGCTCGCGTTCGGTGTCCTGCTGCTGGTATGGGCGCTGCTCGGTGCGCTGGCGGGGCTTGTCGCTATTCCCTGGACGATGGCAACTCGCAGCGTCGATTTTCTCTACGCTGCCGGTCTGCTTGTCATCCGCGCCGGCTTCCGCGCAGCGGGCATCGAGGCAGCGGTGCACGGGCGCGACCGGGTGCCCGCCTCCACGGCATGCATCTACATTGCGAACCACCAGTCCAACCTCGATCCACCGCTGCTGGCCAGCCTGCAGCCGGGCCACTCCGCCATGATGCTCAAGCAGTCGCTGATGAAGATACCAATGCTGGGATACGCGATGCGCCTGGCGCACTTTATCCCGGTCGATCGATCGGGCAAGCTTGAAGATGCGCGGCACAGCCTGCGCCAGGCAGCAGGGGTGCTGCGCTCCGGTACCTCGCTCACGATTTTTCCTGAAGGAACGCGCTCACCGGACGGCAAGCTGCTGCCGTTCAAGAGCGGTCCGTTCTTTCTTGCGATGCAGACCGGCGTGCCCGTCGTCCCGGTTACGATCAGCGGAACGGGCGCCATGCTCGGGAAGGGGAGCAGCCGGTTGCGTCCCGGCACGGCGCGCGTTACCTTCCACGCTCCGCTTGACCCCCAGGCGTTCCAGTCCCGCGAGGCGCTGCGCGATGCAGTGCGCGCAGCCATCCAGTCGGCGCTGCCGGGCTAAGGTTTGATGAACGCGTTGTAGCCATCGGCCTGCAGGTGTGCCCGCATAGCCCGCGCTGCTTCGCGCGTAGCAAACGGACCGACCTGCACATGGAGCAGCGCATCCTGCGGCTCGGTGCGTACGGCTGCGCTGTAGCCGTTCTTGCGGAGCGCACGGGCCAGTGCCTGGGCATCGCCCGGTCGCGCTACGGCAGCAATCTGCACCATAATGCCGCCCGTGGCGGAGGGAGTGACAGAAGGAGCGGCTGCGAGCGGCTCCGCGCTTGCGTGCACAGAACGGAGCGTGGCCGTTGCTGCGCGGGGCCCGGGCACAGGGGCAGCGGTGGCAGCGGGCTGTTCGGGCGGCCAGGCTTCGCTTTCGCCGCTGGCCTCGCTTGCGGCGTGGCTCGCGGTCTGGCCCGCGGTCTGGCCCGCGGTCTCCCTTGCAGATTGGGCGGCGCTAGGCTCCGCGGGTGCTTCTTGCAGCGCGGGCGTGCCGGCCGCAGGCTTCGGTGCAGGTGGCGGCACACTCGCCAGCGCAGGCTGCGTGCTTGCCTGCGGCTGGTCCGCGCCGGGAGCAAGGCCGGTCTGCGGTGTCGTTGCCCCGGTGGGCAAAGCCGAGCCTGTGCCATGCAGAGTACGACCGGTAGAGTAGCCGAAGCCGAAGAAGAGCGCGCACACCAGCACCACCGCGAAAAAGATGCCGAGCAGCGCCGTCATGCCAAGGGTCACATCCTCTGTTTGCGCAACGTGTTCCGGCGCGAGTTCGTGATCCATCATGGAGCTCATGCCTCGTGCTCCGGTTTGCCGGTCACCGCCGCAACGGCGCGATTCAGCAGCGACAACATCTCGATCGGCAGCGGAAAGATGATGGTCGTATTCTTTTCCGTGCCTATGTCGCGCAGCGTTTGCAGGTAGCGCAGCTGCATGGTGGTCGGTTGCTCGGCTAGCAGTTTGGCTGCGTCGACCAGCCGCTGTGCTGCTTCAAACTCGCCGTCGGCGTTGATGATCTTGGAGCGCTTTTCGCGTTCGGCCTCGGCCTGGCGGGCCATGGCGCGCAGCATCGACTCAGGGAGGTCGACCTGCTTGACTTCCACACTTACCACCTTGACGCCCCAGGGCTCGGTACGCCCATCGATGATGGTCTGGATGCGCTGGTTGAGGCTGTCCCGGTGCGAGAGCAGGCCGTCCAGGTCGACCTCGCCGAGCACGGAGCGGAGCGTCGTTTGCGCAAATTGTGAAGTTTGGTACACATAGTTTGCAACTTCAATGACGGCGCGCGCGGGGTCGAGCACGCGGAGTGTGATGACGGCATTGACCTTGAGCGTGACGTTGTCGCGAGTGATGACGTCCTGGGGAGGCACTTCAAGCACTTCCTGCCGGAGCGAGATGCGCACCATCTGGTCAAACGGGCGAAAAACAAAGATGACGCCGGGCCCTTTTGGCGGTGGCAGGGCGCGGCCCAGGCGAAAGATGACGGCACGCTCGTATTCGCGAAGGATGCTGATCGAGGAAAAAAGATAAAAGACCACGATCGCGATCGCAGCCAGCCCAAAAATGCCCATGATGTTGCCTCACTCGGAGGCGATTGTATCCCAGCGCACCGAGGCCCTTACGCGGATTCGCCTGCGGACGGATGACCTGGAATCCACTCCACTAACAAGGTAAGCGCGCGAACGGCGGTAACGCGGGCGCGGTCGCCAGGAGCGAGGGCATGGTCGGACTCGGCAAACCAGAGTTCGCCGCGCACCATGACCTGGCCGCGCGGTGCGAGGCCGCCCTGGAGCGAGAAGGTTTCCTGCGCGACGACAATGGCGCCTACCATGGCACCGGGCCCGGTAAGCACCTTGTTGCGACGCGCGCGCCAGGCGATACGCACCAGGAAGACCGTAATGAGGCCGAAGCCGAGACCGGTGCCGGCGGCGGTAGCGAGGCGTATGCGCTGCTCGGGGATAGGGCCGGCGACAAGCGTGAGCGCGCCTACGATCAACGAAACGATGCCGGCGGTGGCGAGCACGCCATGGCTCGGTACCTTTACCTCCAGCAGGAGCAAGACCAGTGCCGCGACCAGCAGCATGACGGCCGTGCCGCGCACAGGCAGCAGGTTGAGCGCGAAGAGCGAGGTGAGCAGCAGCAGAGTCCCGAGAGCCCCCGGGATGATCGTGCCCGGCGTGTTGAATTCGAGATAGATCAGCAGCGCACCGAGTACCAGGCAGAGCAGGGCGATGTTGGGGTCGATCAGCCAGTTTAGAATGCGCTCGCGGGTAGTGAGCTCAACCGGCACAAGGGCGGCGCCGCGGGTGTGCAGCCGGACGGTGGAGTGGTTGAAACGCGTAATGGTGCGGCCGTCAAGCGCATCGAGCAGGGCGGTTGCGCTGGGTGCAACGAGGGTGATCAGGTTCAGCTTGTAGGCTTCGGCATCGGTGTAGCTTTTGGAGTTGAGCACCGCGTCCTGTGCTGCATCCACGTTGCGGCCGCGCACGCTGACATAGGACCGCAGAAAGGCTGTGGTGTCGTTCTCAAGCTTCTGCTTCATGATGGGGTCGAGTGTGCCGCCCTCAACCACCGGATGGGCCGCGCCCGCGTTGGTGCCGGGCGCCATGGCTGCGACGTCGCTCGCTTCAAGCAGAAAGAAGCCGGCGGAGCCCGCCCGCGCGCCTGAAGGCGTGATGTAAACGATGACCGGCGCTTCCGAGTCGAGGATGGCATGCACCATGGTGCGCGTGGAGCTGAGCAGGCCGCCGGGCGTGTCGAGCTCGACCAGCACCGCGTCCGCGTGTGTGTCCGCTGCTTCAGCCAGAGCCCGTAGCAGGTATTGCTCGCTTACGGGCTGGATGGTGTCGTTCAGCTTGAGCATAATGACCCGCGGGGCGGTTGAGGCCAAGGCGGAGCTGAGCAGGCCCGGGAGGAAGCAGGCGGCAGCGAAAAGGACCAGGAGGGAGAGCCGCAAGCAGGGCGCAGGGCGCCGCGGGCGCTTCGCGACCGAGGCAGGGCGACAGGCCGCCGCGGCGCGCAGGCTCACTCGGCCACCTGCTGGCCGCGGCTTTCCACGGCTTGTTTCAGCCCGCGGGCGTTTGGGTCGGCGGGGGAAAGCCGCAGGGCTGCCTGCACCTCGCTGGCGGCTGCCGGCAGCTGGCTGTTTAGCAGGTCAAGCCGCGCAAGGACCAGGTGGGCGGGCACGTTGGGCGTGAGTTGCAGGGAGTGTTCGGCTTCGGCGCGTGCGGCATCGCGATCGCCGGTTCGCTCGCGGACCTGCGCCAGCCCGGCATGTGCGGCGCCGGAGCCTGGGTTGGCGAGCAGGGCCTGGCCGAACTCGCGCTCGGCCTCGACCAGCAAGCCGATGTTCAGGTAGCGGTTGCCGCTCTCGACCAACAGGGCGGCCCGTTCGGTTGCTGGGAGCGCCGCTGAGCGCAGTGCTTCCATCTGTTCCATCTCATAGGCTGCCTGGCGAAAGCCGGCCTCGTTGTAGGAGCGGCGGATGCGCTCGAGCGGCAGGTTGACGGCCTGCCCAGCGCCCGCGGCCTGCCCAGCGCCAGCAGCCTGCCCAGCGCCAGCAGCCTGCCCAGTTGGGGCTTGCGCAGTTGCGGCTTGCGCAGTTGTCGCGGCTTGCGCAGTTGTGCCGGCCGCCTGACCAGTGGTGGCCCCGGTCGCAGCGGAGGGCGTTCCCGGCGCCGACGCCCCCGCTGCTCGTGCCAGCGAGCTCGCATAGGCAGGGTTATGCAGGTTGGCGGCGAAGGTTTGCGCTTCCGCATCCTGCGGGCGCAGCTTCAATGTCTGGTCAAGCTCCTTCAGTGCGGCGTCGGCCTCGCCCCGCCGGGCAAGCGCTACGGCCAGGTTGAAGTGGTAATCGGGATTGCCAGGGGCGGCGGGGATGGCCTGCGGGCAGAGCGGCGCGGCCGGCTTGCCGCGGCGGCTGGCCGCGCAGCCCTGGTTGTTGACCACCTCCGGCAGCGGCAGCCGCGTGCTGACAAACGCAAAAGCGTCTTCAGCCTGGAGGTATTTGCCGGTGTAGAAGTAAGCAAGCCCGCGGTAAAAATCGGCTTCAAGCGCCCTTGGATCGGTGCGGGTCAAATGTCCGAAGGCAGCCGCGGCCTGCTCGTAATCCTGCGCGGCAAAGAGCGACTGGCCTAGGGCAAGCCAGGCGGGACCATACTGGGGGTCGAGCCGCACGGCGTCCCGCAGGTGGCGTACGCGCTCTTCAGGCTGCTCTTCAGAAAGGCCTCGCACATAGTTTTCAAAGACATCGAGCCGCAGGTTTGCGTCGGCTGCGATAAAGGTCTGCTCGGCGACCGGGTAAGCCGGGTCGAGCTGCCGGGTGAGACGCCAGGCGAGCGTGTTCAGCAGGTCGGCCAGCCGCGGCAGCTCGGCTTGCTCGACCAGGGGCGCGCTCATCTTGAGGGCAGGCATGTCCAGCACGCGAGCCGTGGCGGTGATGTGGGTGCCGTCGACGCGATAGGTGCCCAGGATCACGTAGTCCGCGTCGAGAGTCTGCGCCAGGCGGAGGGTGCTGGCGTGGGTAGGGCGAAAGTCCTGCGGCAAGCCCAGGTGCTCGAGCGCATAGGCGCGATCGCCGCGGCTGATAGGCAGAAAGCCGGCCGATGCGAGGCGGCGATTGAGGATTTCCGGTACGGCGGCGCCAATCCAGTCCAGGCCGGGCTGCGCGGCCTGGTTTTCAAACGGCAGCACCAGC
>CAXTPL010000064.1:0-3158 GCA_964246065.1 uncultured Acidobacteriaceae bacterium | reverse complement strand
GGGGGTGGTGCTGACCGCCGCCGGCGACCGCTGGGCGGCGGGTTGCTGAGCTGCCCCCGCGCTGGACGCAAAGGAGACGGCCAGCAAAGCAGCAGCGGCGCAGGTCCGCGGAGATAGAAGAAGCACTCTCACAACAGCCCGATTATAGAAGGGGGCACGCTGGCGGGGCCGCGCGCCAGCTGCGGGCGGTCAAAGTGGACCACGGCGGCCCATTGTCCTCGGCGCTGCTCTTCCCATACGATCGTGCCCCCGAGCAGGGTTGCCACGGCCTGCGGAGACAGATCGTGATGGAGGCCGAAGTAGCGCTCATCCAGCCGCTGCTTGGCCGCTCCCCAGGGGCCAAGCCAGCGGTCGATGCTCGCGGACGGCTCATACTTGGTCGAAAACAGCAGCGCAACCGTGTACGGCTGGCCTGCCACTTCTTCCCCGGCGCGGGCCTGGGCCAGGCGGATCTGCGGATAGGAGAAGTTGTCGATCGAGACGACCGGGAGAGCGCGGCGGGTATAACCGAGCTCGGGCTTGGTGAGCGCATCGCTTGCCGGCCAGGCGGTCAGCACGGTTGGGCTGCCGTAGCGCGACTCAATGACGGCGATCGCGTGCTGCTGCAGCAGGATTGCGTCTCGATAGGCCAGGGTGTCTTCAGGCGCAAAGCGGTAGGGGGGATTGATCAGCAGACTCAGCAAAAAAGCCGCCCCGGCCAGCCCGGCCATCGGCTGCCAGCGACCAAGGCGCTGCCGCCAGGTGCTGACGCAGAGCAGCAGCACCAGTGGATACAGCGGCAGCAGGTAGCGGGTGAGCAGGGCGCCACCCAGCACAGAAAAGAACAGCCAGTTCGCCAGCAGCACAACCAGGAGTCGCGCCCGGACCCCGGGCTCGATTGCCGAGCGGCCGGGCACGCGCGGCAGCAGCAGGCAGGCCAGCGTCACCAGCACCGGCACAAACAAGCCAAGGTGCGCGGCGAGGTGCAGCCCGCGGTGCGCAAGCGCCAGCAGGACACGCTCCGGCGCCAGAGTGCCGGTCGCGTTGTAGCGCAGATACTCCGGATTGCCGAAGGCGAAGCCCGTGCGCCAGCGGTGAAACCCGAACCAAGCCGAGAGCGGAAGAACGGGGAGCAAGAGGGCGCCGGCGGTAACCAGGTGGCTGCGGGATGAAGATCGCCCGCCTTTGCTGCGCGCCAGCCAGAGCTCCCATGCGGCCAGGGCAAGCGGCGTGCCGATTGCGATCTCTTTTGAAAGTGCAGCCAGCGAAAAACACACCACCGCCACAGCCGGAAACCTGCCCGTTGAGGCGCCTGGGTGGGGGGGCAGCAGAGCGAGGGCCCACAGGGTGCCGGCCGCGGCGAGCAGGTCGGCGTGGGCCAGCGTGCTTTGCACAAACCATACCGGGTAGATCGCTGTGAGCGCGGCCACGACCAGGGCTGCGCGCCGGCCGTGCAGCGCCCTGTAGGCCAGCCGATACACTCCCAAAAGCGCCACGGCAGCCGCCAGGCACATGGCGGCGCGGGTTACAAAGGGCGAAAAGCCGAACAAGCGCCACCACGCCGCGAGATAAAGCGAAGGCAGCGGCGGGTGCGCATTGGACAAGGTGGAATAAGGGATCAGGGTGCCGCTGCGGAAGAAATCGTAGGCAGCCGGAATGTAGTAGCCCGCTTCGTCCCAGTAGTAGGGCAGGTGCAGCAGCGGCCAGTGGGCGAGCAGCAGCGCCGCGTACACGGCGAGGAGCCAGAAAAGAAAACGCGCCGGCGAGGACCAGGCGCGGGCAGGGGGAGCAAAAGGGGGGATGCTCGCCGGGTTTCGAGGGCCCACCTCCCGGCGGCGGGCCGGACCGCCTCCGGGAGTCACAGGCGCTTACTGCACCTGGCCGTCGATGGACCCGAGCGGCTCAAGCGCGATCGGCCCAAAGGTCTGCTCATACTGGGCAAGGTTTTGCCCCAGTACGTTGAACAAGGCCTTGGCCTGCTGCGGGCTCAGGTAGATGCCCTGCTGATTTTCAATGGTGACCTCGTCGGCGGCGCTGGGGTGCGCGAGGCCGAAGAGCAAAAAGATGTCCCAAACCGAGACGCGGACCTGCACGCTGTTGGCGTAGGTTTCGCGGTACTGTGCGCCCTGGGTAACGGCAAAACGTGGTTGCGATTGGCTGCTCATGATGGGTCTAGAGTATCGCGTTCGAGAGGTGCCGCGGCGGCCCAGTTGAGGAAAAGCAGCCGGAGCGGCCAGGCCTGCGCCCTGGATTCGCGGCGCACGGGAGACTGGGAGCGAGCCTCTTACTGCCGGCTGACACTGGTGCGAAAGGGGGGACTTGAACCCCCATGGGTTACCCCGCCAGATCCTAAGTCTGGTGCGTCTGCCAATTTCGCCACTTTCGCGTCCGTTGCAGCCGGCTTCATTCTACCCGGTCAGCGGTCCTGCTGCTGCGCGTGCTCGCGTGGAGGGCAAACCGGAGGGGGTGACCTGGCGCGCGGGGAGCCGGGCGCGCCGTGGCATGGCTCCCGGCCCTGCGGTGACGGCCCAGCAAGGGCCGAACGCAGCGGCGCGTCTGTTCTTTACCTTTGGCAGAAAGGGTGTGTGCTCGGAAGCTCGGGATGAGGCGCCTTTTCGGTGCGGCGAGGAGGAGCCGACGGCTGGGTGGCGGCGGGGGTGGAGCGTAACCCTTTTGTCACCCCCCGTTGCGGGTCCATTCGCGCACCATGCCGCGTTTCGTGAATAATGGGCGCCTTTGAAGAAGTACCCATCTGCTGGGGAGGAAATGTTGTCTATGCATGCATTTGGCTTTTTGGTCGCGGCACTTGCGCAAACGGGAATGACGTACGGGCAGCAGGGCGCGGGGACCGGGGACGGCCGGTTGTACCTGTGGGTGGCCATCGCTGTAGGGCGGTTGGCGCTTGCGGTTGCAGCGGCCCTGGTCAGGCAGGTTACGGGGGCCGACGCCGGCACGCCCGATATGCAGGTGATCTCCAACGCGATACGCGAAGGCGCGGAGGCGTTTCTGAAGCGGCAGTACCAGACCATCGGAGTGATCGCGCTGGTGCTGGCGGTGGTGGTGTTCGTGGGGTATCACGTGTCGCCGCGAACGGCGCCCTATGCAGCCAAGACAGTGATCAGCTTCCTGGTAGGGGCGGTCTGCTCGGGGCTGGCCGGGTTTACGGGGATGTACTGTTC
>CAXTPL010000063.1:0-17528 GCA_964246065.1 uncultured Acidobacteriaceae bacterium | reverse complement strand
TTCTTGTAGGGCTCGAGCGAGTGCTCCTGCGGGCGCAGCACGGGCGAGGGATGGCGGACCAGCGTGGCGCCGTCAAAATGCAGGTGGCGGTCAAAGGCGCGGGCGACATCGCACTCAGCCAGCGCGTGAGAAAAGATGCGTTTTGCGTCCTGGTGCAAACGTTCAAGCGTGCCGGCGGTTGCGATCAACGGGAGGCGTTCTCCATGAGCGTAGAGGTGGGATGCGCCGAGGAGGGGGACTCGAACGAGGGAAAGCTTCGCTGCAGCCATCCGGCCAGAGCGGCCTGCATCTGCGGCAGGCAGGTGCCGCCGCCGAGTCGGGCAAAAAAATGGTCGGCCTGCGGGATCCACACCAGGTCCCAGGGCTGGGCAGCCTGGGAGACCGCGGCTGTAACCTGGGAGACGGGACCGAAGGCGTCGGCCGAGCCGCTGATAAAAAGCTTCGGCAACGTGCAATGGGCGAGATGAGCGTAGGTGTAGCCCCGGTCCCCGGCCTGGATAGGGAGGCCGAGTGCGACCAGGCCGCGCACCGCCAACGGCCCTGAACTCGCCTCGCAGCAGGTGCGCAGGCTGACGTAGGCACCAAAGGAGAAGCCGGCAACCAGCAGCGGAAGCCCTGTCTCGGCCCGCAGCCAGCCCATGGCTGCGCGAAGGTCGTCCTGCTCCCCGTCTCCGCGGTCGTGCGCGCCCTCGCTGGCGCCGGCGCCGCGAAAGTTAAAGCGCAGCACCGGCAACCCCGCTTGTTGAAAGACCTTGGCCGCGTGGTAAACCACCTTGTTGTGCAGGGTGCCCCCAAAAAGCGGGTGCGGGTGGCAAACAATGGCGGCGTGGGTTGCGCCTGCGGTCCCGGGGGTGTAAAGCGCCTCCAGGCGGCCGGCCGGGCCTCGCAGCTCCGGGCTGCGTACGGCGCTCGCACCGGTTGCCTGCGGAAGCCTCTCCGGGTCGTCGCGCAGAAGCGAGTCGGCTTGGCCCTCGGCTGGCTGACTCTGTGTCATGACACGTTCATTGTAGAGCGAGCGTTCCCTGTGTGCACGGGCTGGCTCACAACCGGTCAGGTATCCTCGAAAGCGTGATCGATCCTGTTCAACTCACGCGCCAACTGGTCGATATTGAATCGACCACCTACCACGAGGGTGCAGTGGGGCGCTTTCTTGCTGACTTGCTCGCGAGCCGCGGGTTTCTGGTCGAAACCACACCGGTTCCCCAGCCCGCCTCGAGCAAGGCGACCGGCGAACGGCTACGGCTGAATGTGTACGCAGGGGCGCAGGCGGAGGCGCCTGAGGTCGTATTTTCAACCCACATGGATACCGTGCCGCCGCACATCCCGAGCAGCGAGGACGCGGAGCATATTTATGGCCGCGGCGCCTGCGATGCAAAGGGGATCATGGTCGCCCAGATCTGCGCGGCCGAGCGGCTGCGGGAGCGCGGCGTACGGGTAGGCCTGCTATTTGTGGTGGGCGAAGAGCGCGACTCGGCCGGGGCAAAAGTTGCGAATCAGAATCCGAAGGGCAGCCGGTTTTTGATCAATGGCGAGCCGACCGACAATCGTCTGGCGCTGGCGTCGAAGGGCGCTCTGCGGGCAGCCGTGACAGCGCGGGGAACAATGGCGCACTCGGCTTACCCGGAACTCGGCGAAAGCGCCATCGCAAAGCTGGTGCACGCGCTGGAGCGGATTCTCAGGGTGGAACTGCCGATCGAGCAGGATGTGGGCCCGAGCACGTTGAATATCGGGCTGATCGAAGGCGGGCATGCGCCCAACGTGATCGCGGACCAGGCTTCGGCACAAGTGCTGGTCAGGCTGGTCGGCGATGCGGAGGCGACCAGGGCAGCGCTCAGCGAGGCGGCCGGCTCGGATGCAGAAGTCGAGTTTACGCTGGAGATCCCGTTTGTGCGGCTGCGGGAGGTTGCGGGCTTGCCGACGATGATCGCTGCGTTTACGACGGATATCCCGGCGCTGACGAACTGGGGTGAGCCGCTGCTGCTGGGTCCCGGATCGATCCATGTGGCGCATACGCCACATGAAAAGCTGGCCAAGCGAGAACTGCTGGAGGCAATCGAGCTCTATGTGCGGGTGGCCGAGCAGCTGGTGGGGCACGGCAACGCGTGAGCAAGCGCGCAGCATGGGGAGAGCAAGCCGCAGGGGCGCGCGTGAGCAGGGCACAGGCGAGCGGGAACAAGGCTGCGCAGGTCGGGTACTCGGCCGCGGCGGCGCTCGCCGGCTGGGGTGCGGCGGTGCTGGGGACCATGCTGATCGAGATCCCGGAGTTGTGGCGCAATGCGCCGTCGGGCGCACGGCTGCCGCTGGTCGGAGAGGGCTGCGCGCTATGGGCAGCCTTTACGCTGGTGGTGTGCGCGGCAGTGTGGTGCGTGGTCGCCTTGCCAGTGGCCTTGCTGGTGCAGCCGCGGGCATTGCTGGCCTGGCGCCGGCAGCTTACGGTGATCTGCCCGGTGGCAGGCATCTGGTTTGTAGGCTGGCGGCTGGGCACATGGTCAGACCTGACGCATCAGTGGGCGGAGAACCCCTTTGGAAGCCTGCTGTATTGGAATTACACACTTTTCGCGGCATGCTTTGCATTGGTCACGGTGCGGGTGTACACGCGGCTGCTGGGGCGCCGGGTGGAAAGTCATCGGGAGGCATGAGCTACAACGTGGGCGCCTGTTCCTAGGGACGCATCCGCATTTGATGGCCTGCTGCGGGAAGATCCTGCCTCCATTTACATGGAACGTCCGCCAGCCGCCGCTGGGAGTTGGGAAGCTGGCAAGTAGAGGAACTCAAAAGTTTAGAAGCTGGGGATGAGGGCCGTGATGCCATCCTTCTTGTTGCTTGCAGGCGCGACAGTTTTCCTTTAATCCATGGATACCGCTGCGCAAGAGGCACCTCTCCGGCCTATGCCCCAAGTGCTCAAGTCTCTGCCGTTCATCCACTTGCTGCGTCGCCGCAGGCCCCGTCATGGCGACTACACTGGAAGAGCCATGACTCCTACCCAGACCCCTCCTGAACCCGCCCTGCACACCTCGACCAACTCCCTTGCGCGCGCGGCTTCAGCCTACCTGCGCTCGGCCATGCATCAGCCGATCGAGTGGCACGAGTGGGGTGAGGAGGCGTTTGCGCGGGCGCGTGCCGAGGACAAGCCGATCCTGCTCGACATCGGGGCGGTGTGGTGCCACTGGTGCCATGTCATGGATCGCGAGTCGTATGAGGACCCCCGGCTGGCGGCAATCGTGAACAAGCATTACATCGCGGTCAAGGTGGACCGGGACGAGCGGCCGGACGTGGACGCACGCTACCAGGCTGCCGTGTCGGCGATTGCAGGGCAGGGCGGCTGGCCGCTGACCGCCATTCTGATGTCGGATGGGCGGCCCTTTTTTGGGGGAACGTATTTTCCTCCGGAGGAGCGGTATGGGCGGCCCAGCTTTGCGCGGGTGCTCGAGACGATGGCCGGCGTGTGGAAGGAACGGCGCAAGGAGATTACCGAGACCGCGGGCAGCGTGCTGGCGGCGATCGAGCATGGCGAAACCTTCAACGGGCGCGGGGACGCGTCGTTATCTCCCGGGCTGATCGATCAGCTGATTGGGAGCGCGCTGGCTAGTTTCGACAAGCGGTATGGGGGGTTCGGATCGCAGCCGAAGTTCCCTCATCCTTCGGCGCTTGACCTGCTGATCGATGTGGCGGCCCGTACCGGGGCAGAGGAGACGCGGCACGCAGCCGTCTACACGCTGGAGCAGATGGCGCGCGGCGGGATGTATGACCAGCTGGGCGGCGGCTTCCATCGCTACTCGGTCGATGAGCAATGGCTGGTGCCGCATTTTGAAAAAATGCTGTACGACAACGCCGGACTGCTGGGCAATTACGCGCATGCTTTTCAAAGCTTTGTGCAGCCCGAGTTTGCGCGCGTAGCCAGGGACATCCTGCGCTGGATGGACGGGACCCTGAGCGATCGGGAACGCGGCGGCTTTTATGCTTCGCAGGATGCCGACATCAACCTCGACGACGATGGCGACTACTTTACGTGGACGCGCGCCGAGGCTGCGGCGGTGTTGTCGGCTGAAGAGATGGCCGTGGCTGAGCCGTACTACGACATTGGCGAGTTGGGGGATATGCACCATAACCCAGCCAAAAACGTGCTGCATGTAAAGCATGCGCTTGCGCGCGTGGCGGAGATGGCCGGGGTACCGCCAGAGCGTGCGGCAGAGCTGCTCCAGAGCGCGCATGCGAAGCTGCTGGCGGCGCGTGGCGCGCGCCCGACTCCGTTTATCGACCGCACAATCTATACGAGCTGGAACGCGCTCGGGGTTACGGCATATTTTGCAGCGGCCGAGGCCCTGGCGCTTGAGGCCCCAAAGCAGTTCGCGCTGCAAACGCTCGACCGGATTTTAAGTGAGGCATGGTCTGCCGAGGGCGGCCTAGCGCATGTGATCGCGTATGCGGATGGGCATGTATCGGCGCGGCGCGTGCCCGGGGTGCTCGACGACTACGCGTTTACCGTGCACGCATGCCTGGACGCGTGGCAGGCGACCGCTGAGCAGCGCTACTACGAGGCTGCGGTGGCGATCGGCGAGGCGATGGTCGCGCGCTTTCATGACGCGGTAGGCGGCGGCTTTTTCGATACCGAACAGGTTCCAGGCGAGACGCACCTGGGCGTGCTGGGGGCTCGGCGCAAGCCGCTGCAGGACGCGCCTACCCCGGCCGGCAACCCGAGCGCAGCCGACGCGCTGCTGCGGCTCGCTGCGCTCACGGGCAGCGAGGCCTGGCGGGAGCATGCGGAGGATACGCTTGAGCATTTTGCAGGCATCGTCGAACACTTCGGGCTGTACGCCGGGACCTATGGGCTGGCGCTGGAGCGGCTGCTGCTGCCGCCGGTGCAGGTGGTAGTGGTGGGTGACGACGCGGCAGCGGAGCAACTGGCCGCCATTGCGACGGCTCGCTGGGCCGTCAACAAGAGCGTGCTGCGGCTGCGGCGGGAGCAGGTCCGTGCGGAGTCGCTACCGCCCGTACTGGGGGAGACGCTGCCGCATCTGCCGCAGCTGGGTGAGCGGGCGAGCTTTGCTGTAGTGTGCCGTGGCGCGAGTTGCATGCCGCCGGTGAGCGACGCAGATGCTTTGCTGGAGCAGTTGCAGGGGAGCTGAGGGCGGGCTGGTCGTCATGGCGGAGCCTTCCGAGGGAGACATACGTGTTTTCGCCGTTCGCGATGCTGAACGAGGCACATACATGATCCGACCTCGAGCGAAACTGCTGTTGCTTGCTTGGCTGCCGGCTCTTTTGTTGGCACAGGGCGACGCGCATGCAAACAAGGGAAGCAGCGCGCAGGATCGTGCGGCGAGCGGCCCCTCGACTCTCAAGGTCACGGTCAATGAACTCCAAATCAGCTGTATGGTTCAGGACAGGCACAGCGCCCCGATCCAAGGCTTGGCCAGGCGAGACTTCGCCGTGTCCATCGACGGGCAGCCAGCCGCATTGCGAGCTGTCGGCAGCGATGCCGATGCACCCCTCGACGTGGCCCTCCTGCTCGATGTCAGCCTGAGTCAAAAGGGAATGCTCGGTATTTACGGCGACGCTCTCCGCGGCCTGGGCGCCGCAATGGACAAGCAACGCGACCACATCGCGATTTACACCTTCGGCAGTGATATTCGACTCTCCCAGGACTGGGAGCCTGCCGGGTCCGTCGACGCTGACCGCATCAAGGTGCTCGATGCGAAACAAGGCAAAATCCTGGAAAAGCACCCCTTCTACACACATGGGGGTACACGTCTTTTTGACGCGGTGCATCTTGCCATCGAGAGCAGCGCCCGGCAGTCAGGAAGGAAAGCAATCCTGGTGCTCACCGATGGAGTCGATGAAGGCAGTTCCACTTCGGCAGCCAGCCTCACCCATGCAGCCGATCGAGGGGACGTTTCTATTTCCGCGCTGGAGTTTCGCTCTTCCGGTTTGGGGCTGCTCTCGCCCGGCGTGCCGTTCAAAGCCCTTCATGACTCGCTTGCTGCCAGCTCGCATGCGACCGGCGGCGTCTTTCTGCACGCTCAAGCCGGACAGGAAACGACACAACTCCGGGCAATCATCGAAGATCTTAAACGTCAATATATCCTCTACCTCCTGCCTCCTTCGATTGCTCCCGGAGCTCACTCAATTGCGATCCAACTTGCGTCACCGCAACCAGGAACAGTGCTGACCCACAGCAAGGTCTGGTTGCCCGAGGTTGCTGCCGGGTCACCCTGAAGCCCGCCGACTTACCTGTCGTAGTACGTGCTTTTCGTGAAGGGACTGTTGGACTAGATACTTTCTCCTGTGAACGGATTGGTCTCGTGCGGCTTGAGCGTGGTGGGGTCAGGCTGCTGCTCCGGCGCGGGAGCGTGGTCGGGGTGCGGGCCTGGTGCGGCGGCAGACTGCGGCTGCAGATTGAAAACCCGGAGCGGGTCGCCCGGGAGCATGTGGTGCTCGGCTAGCGCGATGCGAACACGCCGCTGCAGTTCGCGCTGAGGGCCCCACTGCTGGTTGGCCTTGGTCTTGAGGATGATGGGGTAGTTGACCTGCGAGCCCTTGATGGAGTCGACGCCGAGCAGGGTCGGGTCAGCCAAAAAGGCATCCTTGTAGGCGGGGTCGTTGCGTACGCCATCGGCAACTTCTTTGAGGACCTTGAGGACCTCGTCTGGGTCGGCCGAGAAGTCGACCGAGACCGTCACCGTGGCAACCGACCAGTCGCGCGTCAGATTGGCAACAGTGGTGATCTGCGAATTCGGAATCAGATAAAGCGTGCCATCGCCGTCGCGCAGCGTAGTCTTGCGCAGGCTCATCGCTTCTACCTGGCCTGCTAGGCCGGCAATCTTGATCCAGTCGCCGACGTTGTACTGGTCTTCAACCAGGATGAGCATGCCGTTCAAGCAATCCTTGACAATGGTTTGGCAGGCCAGGCCGATGGCAACGCCGGCGACGCCCGCGCTGGTAAGCAGTGGCCCCAGGTTAAAGCCCAGCATGGGCAACGCTTGCAGGACGGCGAGAAACACGAGTATCCCGATCCCGGTTGCGCGGACCACCGAGGCCAGGGTGCGGGCCTGCTGGGTGCGGCTGGCGCCGGCCGCGTGTCGCTCGGCCATCCGGCTCATGCGATCAGTGAAAAAGGTAAGTACGGTGATCAGGACCCAGGTGAAGATGGCAATGATGACCAGCTTGGGCAGAACATAGACGATGAAGTTCTGGGCGGTATCAAAGAGCCGGTCGCCGAGGGAGGCGGCAAAGTCGCTCCAGGAAACGTGTTGCGAAACATGTTGCGAAACGTGCTCGGAAACCCGCTGCGACGCATAGGCAGGGGTCAGCGCGTCTGGGCGCTCCTTGGGAGCGGCGGCTAAAAGAGCTAGCATCAAAACATCCTTGCGAAAAGATCGAGGAGCAACCAAGATGGCAACGACCGGGTGGAAGCATTTCCTCCGTTTTGACTCTGATGCGGCGAAAGCGGGGCAACGGTGTGCGCGCACACTCCGCCCAGGGGCTGCCGGCGCAGCTATCCTGCTCATGATAGGAGCATTGTGCGCCAGCCGGCCGGTGGGCGCGCAGCAGGACGATGCCCCACCCGCGCTCACGCCTCCAAGCATGCACAGCGGCCCCGGCGCACCGCGCGGCGATGCGGAGCACGATGCGCTGACGCACCGGGCTGAAGAAAGGATGAGCGCCCGCCGCAACGAGGATCGGCAAAAAGCGCTGGTGGCGGACACGCAAAAGCTGCTGGCCATGGCCGAGCAGCTCAAAGTGGAGGTCGACAAGAGCAGCAAGGACCAGTTATCCGTCGATGTGTACAAGCAGGCGGAACAGATAGAGAAGCTGGCCCGGAGCGTCAAAGACAAGATGCGCGGGTACTGAGCCCGGGCAAGTGTCGCAAGCCCGGGCAGTGCCGGGCGGCGCAGCCTGAACACGCGGTACACTGGGACCCGAAATACAGCCTGCGGGCTGGCGCGGAAGGGGAGCTGAGGAGCCTATGGCCCACATGGAAGTGACAGCCGCGGAGCTTGCCGCGACCCTTAGCGAGCCCGGCCAATACGCCGGGCTTACACGTGAGCAGCTGGTGGCGATCTACCGGCTGATGTGCCTGTCCCGCCGGACCGACGACCGCGAGATCCTGCTGAAGCGGCAGCAGAAGATATTCTTTCAAATCTCCGGCGCCGGGCATGAAGCGCTTCTGGTAGCGGCCGGCATGGCGCTCAAGCCAGGCTATGACTGGTTTTTCCCCTACTATCGCGACCGTGCGCTCTGCCTGACGCTAGGCTCGACGGTAGAAGAGCTGCTTTTGCAGGCAGTGGGCTCGTCCGAGGATCCCTCCTCGGGCGGCCGCCAGATGCCCTCCCACTGGGGCAACACCCGGCTGAACATCGTTTCGGCATCGTCGGTGACCGCGACCCAGTGCCTCCACGCAATCGGCTGTGCGGAGGCGGGCCGCTACTTTGCCCGGCACCCCCAGGCTGCCGAGACCCCCCGGGACGTGTCGGCGACCGGGAGCGATTACCGCGCGTTCAAGGATGTGCGCTTCGCGGGCGATGAGGTGGTCTACCTCTCGATCGGCGAAGGTTCGACCTCGCAGGGAGAGTTCTGGGAGTCGCTGAACACAGCGTCAAACGCCAAGCTGCCGGTGTTGTACGTGGTTGAAGATAATGGCTACGCCATCTCTACGCCGGTCGAGGTCAATACGCCGGGCGGGAACATTTCGCGGCTGGTGGCCAACTTCCCTAATTTTTTCTTTGCCGAGGTGGACGGGTGCGACCCCGTGGCAAGCTACGCCGCCATGCAGGAGGCCGTTGCTTGGTGCCGCTCCGGCCAGGGACCGGCGTTTGTGCATGGCCACGTGGTGCGGCCCTACTCGCATGCCTTGTCTGACGATGAGCGGCTGTATCGCTCCCAGGGCGAGATCGAAGCCGATGCCTTGCGGGATCCTCTGCCCCGGTTTGCACGCTTCCTGCTGCGGGAAGGCATCGTCGATCGAGCGGCGATCGATACCATCGAGCGCGAGGTGGAGGATCTGGTCCAGGCAGCCGCGGAAAAGGCGCTGGCTGCGCCGATTCCTTCTACTGCGAGCATTCCCAGGCATGTGTACTCGGAGGTGCTGGACCCGTGCGCGCCGACCTTTCAGACCGAGCCGGCACGGGGCGGCGGCGGTGAGCGCACCATGGCCGACCTGATCAACGCCTGCCTGCACGACGAGATGCGCCGCGACGAGCGCATCGTCGTCTATGGCGAAGACGTTGCGGACGCGAGCCGCGAAGAGCCGCTGCGGGCGGGCGAGATCAAGGGCAAGGGTGGGGTCTTCAAGCTGACGGCCGGGCTGCAAACAGCCTTTGGTGCGGACCGCTGCTTCAACTCGCCGCTTGCTGAGGCAAACATCGTAGGGCGGGCGCTTGGCTACGGCGTGCGCGGCATGAAGCCGGTAGTGGAGATCCAGTTCTTCGACTACATCTGGCCGGCGCTGCACCAGATGCGGAACGAACTTTCAAACCTTCGCTGGCGCTCCAACGGGACCTTTTCTGCGCCGGCGGTGATCCGCTGCCCAATCGGCGGATACCTGACGGGCGGGTCCATCTACCATTCGCAATCGGGCGAGAGCCTGTTTACGCATACCCCGGGGATCCGTGTCGTTATGCCCTCCAACGCCCTCGATGCAAACGGGCTGCTGCGCACCGCCATCCGCTGCGACGACCCGGTACTCTTCCTTGAGCACAAGCGCTTGTACCGTGAAAATTATGGCCGCGCCGAGTACCCGGGACCGGAGTACAGCATCCCGTTCGGCAAGGCTGCCACCGTCCGGGCCGGCACGGATCTGACGCTGATCACCTATGGCGCGGTTGTGCCCAGGGCGCTGCAGGCGGCGCAGCGTGCCGAGCGGGAGCTGGGCGTGCAGGTCGAGCTGCTTGACCTCCGTACGCTGGTGCCTTACGACTGGGAGGCCATTGCCGCCTCCATCCGCAAGACCAGCCGGGTCATCGTTGCGCATGAGGATATGTTGAGCTGGGGCTATGGCGCCGAGATCGCCGCGCGCATCGCCGACGAGCTCTTTGAGGACCTCGACGCGCCGGTACGCCGCATCGGCGCTATGGACACCTTTGTTGCCTATCAGCCGGTCCTGGAGGATGCCATTCTGCCCCAGCCGGAGAGAATCTTTGAGGGGATCGCCGCGCTGGCGCGGTACTAGGCAGGCTGTCTGATCCCGCTGCAACGCGGGCTACGTCAGGGAAGCGACGGCAGAGTGTAGTCGAAGGTGTAGGCGTGCTGGCCCTTGTCGATGATGATCGTAAACTTTCCTGCGAGGCCCTTCAGCTCGCCTGTACCTGAGCCCGGCACCACGATGATCTGCATATTCTGGCTTCCCTGATCCATGGTCGCGTCGTGCTGCAGCGCGAAGCTGCCGCTCTTCCCGTCGAGCTTGCCTGTCACCACTTCCATCGCCACATACCCGGCCGAGCCTGACTTGAAGTCACCGCCCGAGATCATCTCGCCCTTTGATGTTGCCTCAAGCCCTCCCTGGATGACCTTGTTGATCGACATGCGCATGAGCCCGTCCGCGGGAGGAGGGGTGAGCGGCTCCACTTTTACCTGAAATGTCCCTTGCGCATGATGCATGGCGGCGGACTCCTGGTGGGACTGTGATCGTGCTGCGTGCAGCGGCAGCGTGAGCGCGGCGACTACGCCAGATAACAAGAGTTCCCGGGATCGCTGGCGCATCCGACTGTACCTCTTCCATCTCGGAATACCACTTTGAAACAGGCTTCCCGTGCGGGGGCAAACTTCCCAACGCCACCGCAACTTCCATCCCGGCGAAGCGTCTGCACAGTGTATACGTTGCATGGTTCGCTGCGCAGGGCGGACGAAGGAGCACTTACCCCATGTCGATCACGCGGCGCATCTTCATGCGCAACAGTGCCATGGCCGCCGTCGGCATGGCTGCCATCCCTTCCTTTCTGACGCGCGCGGTGATGGCGCAGGCTGCCGATGCGCACGCGCAGGGCAAGCGCCTGGTGGTGATCTTTCAGCGCGGTGCGGCCGATGGGTTGAACGTGGTCGTTCCGCATGGCGATCCGGCCTATTACCAGCTGCGCAGCTCGATCGCCATTCAGCCGAAGGACCTGATCGATCTTGACGGGTTCTTCGGGCTGCACCCCGCGATGCGGTCCCTCAAGCCGGTGTGGGACCGCGGACACCTGGCCGCGGTGCATGCGTGCGGGTCGCCAGACACAACGCGCTCGCACTTTGACGCGCAGGATTACATGGAAAGCGGCACGCCTGGGGTCAAGTCGACGCCCGACGGCTGGCTGAACCGGGCGCTCGCGAGCGAGCGGCGGCCCGGGGGGGAGGCCGCAAGCGCCTTTCGGGCGATCGCCCTCGGCACGGCGGTCCCGCGGACGCTCGAAGGAGCCATCCCGGCGGTGGCGATCGGCAATGTAAAGGACTTTACGATCGGTGGCGGGGCAGGTGCGCCGGCGGCAGCAATGGGCGTCTCGGCGCCGGCCGATGGGTTCGCGTCCATGTACGCCTCGAGCGTCAACGCGGTGCTGCATGGCACCGGAGGCGAAACCTTTGACGCGATCCGCGCGCTCAAGGCGACCAACCCGGCGCACTATGCGCCTGCAAACGGTGCCAGCTACCCGGGCGGCAACTTCGGCGACAGCATGCGCCAGATTGCGCAGCTGATGAAGGCGAACCTGGGCGTAGAAGTTGCGTTCGCCGAGATCGGCGGATGGGATACGCACCAGAACCAGGGCGGCGCGAAGGGGCAGCTCGCGAACCGCTTGCGCGAGTTTTCTGATGGCCTGGCCGCCTTTTGGACCGACCTGGGCGATGCAGGCGGGGACGTGATTGTGGTCACCATGTCGGAGTTTGGGAGAACAGCGCGGCAGAACGGTACAGGCGGCACCGACCATGGCCACGCAAACGTGATGTTTGTGATGGGCGGCCCGGTCCGCGGCGGCAAGGTCTACGGGCGCTGGCCCGGCTTAGGTCCAGACCAGCTGAATGAGGGGCGAGACCTGGCAGTCACGACCGACTTTCGCGCGGTGCTCGCCGAGGCGACCCAGGCTGCGCTGCGCGGGCCGGAGTTAGGCCGGGTATTCCCTGGCATCTCTTTTGACAAGAGCGCTTTACCTGGCGTCCTTAAAGCATAGGATGAAGGCATCAGGGTTGCTAACCCGCGCGCGGCTTGAGTACGCTTTGCGAATCAACTGATGCCGGAGCTTGCGGCCTGAACCGCGGCCTTGCTGCGCTCAAACTTCGGGCCTTGCTGCCTTGCGAATCAGTCTCCAGTGCTGGTCCGGGATCCCGCCTCAAGCTCTTCGAGCCAGTGTTTGATCCCCGCCGCGCTGTCGCTGGGGAGCAGCAGCCTGGGTGGTGCTGCTCGCAGGAACAGGCGGACTGTCGCGGAGGACGGCGGCGCATCTTGCATGGTTTGCGGCGCACCGGCGAGGAACAGCTTCGGCATGGGCTCGGAGGCGAGGGCTCGCGCAGGGTCAAGCCGGTCGCGCTGCAGGAGCCGTAGCGGCAGCCAGCGGGTCCTCGGGTCGCTAGACAGCAGGACTCGCGCAGGCTCGTTTACATCCTCCATCACCAGCCCCCCAAAGCCAGCAGGAGGCTGCGCGGCCTCGGCGGCCAGGGTGGCGCCGACGCCCTGGCCCCAGAGCAGGATGCTGCGTGGAGCGATGTGGCGCGTCTCCTCGAGATAGCTGAGGGCATGACGCACGTCCTCAAGCATGGAGCTCTCAGAGGGTTGCGCCGGGGCGCTGGCGCCAAAGCCGCGGTAGTCGATGGCCAGGAGGTCGCAGCCGAGGGCATGGAGGCGCGGAAGAGCGGCAACCGTGTCGCCGAGCGAGCCGGCGGCGTCATGGAGGTAAAGAACGGTGCAGCGCGCGACCGGCGCGACTGGCGCGACCGGCACCCACCAGCCGGTTAGCTGGGGCTTGCCTGCGTCGTCAGGCGAGAACGAAAGGGGCGTGTACGGGAGCCCGCGCGCGCTGGGCGTGGCAGAAACGACATGGCTGGGGTGGTAGAGGATCTGCCATTGTCCCTGGAGGAAGAGCAGGCAAAGCGACAAGTATGCGCAGCAAAGCGCCGCGACGACCAGGAGCGCAAGCGCTGTGAGCAGCCAGGAAAGCCGCACCTGAGCAGGCGGAACCGGCGGCGAAAGGATAGCGCGTTGCTGCGGCGTTGCTGGAGGTTTGCGGGGTCCACGACGTGCCTTGCCGGCGTTCTCCGCAGCCATGGGTTGACGGTAGCATGGAGCTACCGGCGGTTGCACCTATCCCCCCGGGCGGGAGCAGGCATGGCATTGGTAAGGTTGTGTTCCGTGCATGAGATGCCGGCGATGGGCCAGATGTGCGAGCGAGAAGCAGGCGGCCGAACGCTGTGCGTGGCCAACGATGGCGGCGCCTACGCGGCGGTAGACAACGAGTGTCCGCATAGCGGAGGGCCGTTGGCCGAGGGCTCGCTCGAGAATGGAAAAGTACTCTGCCCGTGGCATGCGTGGGGCTTCGACCTGCAAACGGGGCGGGCAGAGCATGATCGGTCAACAGGCGTGCGGGTGTACCCGCTGCGGGTTGAGGGCGAGGATGTGCTGATCGAAGTACAGGGTTGAACGCCGAGGCCCATGGCACTCCCGGAGGCGGCGCTCCGGCGCGGCCATCCGGCTGGGGCGGTTTGCGATCAGCGCGGTTGTTTGCGTACGGCGCGCTTGGCGAGGCTATGCAGGGTGGTCTCTTCGAGCGCCTGCAGCATGGCGCTTTCGGCTGCCCTGGAGGCGCGCGCCAGTTCTTTGTTGACCGCATCGGTGGACTCACCGGTAACCGCTGCCTGGTGAAAGACCGAGCCTGGTTCGAGCGCGCGGTAGATCTCCTTGAGGGTGATCTCGCGCGGAGAGCGGGAAAGCTGCGAGCCGCCGCTCGGCCCTTTGTGACTCTTGACGAGCTCGGCCTGGCGCAGCAGCGAAAAGACGCGGCGGATCACTACCGGGTTGGTGCCTAGCTTGCCCGCGACCACCTCAGAGGTTTGCAGGTTCGTAGGCTCAAGGGCGAGCAGGACGAGTGCATGCACTCCAGTGGAAAACCGCGTGTTGGCCGCCATACGACACACGCTACCACAGCGTCGTCAAATCCCAGCCGCTCTTTTCCTGAAAGAACCAGCGGCTGCACTTCTGCTTATGCCGCGTATGCGTGTCAGCACGCAATTGGTAACTGCTAGCATCAAGTCACTTGCTAAAAAAAGAAGATGGGGAGCAAAGGGCAGCGTTGCGGATACTTTTTGTAGGGGATGTGTTTGGGAGCGCGGGGCGTCGCATCGTGCGCGAGCACCTGCCACACGTGGTTGCGGGCCATGCTGTCGATCTCCTGGTGATCAATGTTGAAAACTCGGCAGGCGGATTTGGCGTGACGCCGGCAATAGCGGAGGAGTTTTTCGACCTTGGGGCGCACGTGCTCACCACGGGCAACCATGTGTGGGACAAGCGCGAAATCATCGACTACATGCAGGGCGCGGAGGCAGGCAGCCACGGACGCGCGCGTCGGCTCTTGCGGCCGGCAAATTACGTGCCGGGCACGCCCGGGTTCGGCGTATACGAGGGCGTACTTTCAAGCGGGGAAGCGTATGCGGTGATCAACCTGCAGGGCCGCGTGTTTATGGCGGCAAGCGACGACCCGTTTCGCACGGCGGACCGGCTGCTGGAGCAGGTAAAAGCCAAGGTCATCCTGGTCGACCTGCATGCTGAAGCCACAAGCGAAAAGATGGCCATGGGCTGGTATCTGGATGGGCGCGTGACCGCGGTGCTGGGGACGCATACGCATATTCCGTCGGCCGATGAGCGCGTGTTGCCGAACGGGACCGCGTACCAGACAGATGTAGGTATGAGCGGACCGTGGGAAAGCGTAATCGGGGTGGAGCGGGAGCAGGTGCTGCACCGGTTTTTGACTGGAATGCCGGCGAAGTTCGACCAGGCAAAGGGTGACCCGAGGATGAGTGCGGCGTTGATCGAGTGTGACGCGGCGACAGGTGGGGCTAGCTCGATCCGGCGGCTGTGTTTGGGCGAGTAGGCACTGGCCGTGCCGGGCGGGTGCGCCTGCGGCGCAACTCCGCCGTCGCAGAGGCTGAACCTCGTCTGCTCGATTAGGATCAAGAAAGGCTAACGTTTACAACTCAGCGAGCTCATCTTCTTCTTGAGGATCTGCCGTATTCGCTGTATCGGCCGCGAGCACGCTGCTTGCCTGCGGGCGCATCAACGGGAACAGGATGACGTCGCGGATAGAGCGGGCGCCGGTAAGGATCATGGTGAGCCGATCGATGCCGATGCCTTCGCCGCCTGTGGGTGGCAGACCATAGGAGAGAGCGCGAACGTAGTCTTCGTCCATGGCGTGGGCTTCGTCGTCGCCGCGGCCTCGCTCGCCTAGCTGTTGCTCAAAGCGGCGGCGTTGCTCTGCCGGGTCGTTGAGTTCGGAGAAGGCATTGCCGACCTCGAATCCGCCGATGTAGAACTCGAATCGCTCTACCCAGTCGGGGTCGTCGGGCTTCTGCTTGGACAAGGGCGAAACAGCGAGCGGGAAGTCGTAGATGATGGTCGGCTGGATGAGGTGGGGCTCGGCTACGGCCTCAAAGATGGCGGCTACTAACCCTCCGGGGCACTGCTGCTGCCCTGTCCCATCGGAGAAGAAGCGCTCGACTGCTTTGCCAAGATCAAACGCGTTAAAACCTTCCGGAAAAGCTGCCCACCAGCGTTTGAACCCGGAGGCCGAGAGGAAAGCGTCTTCAGTCGGGCGATTCGGCATCTCGGCGTTCCAGAAGGCAACGATCGCCTCCCTCATGGAATACCTCTGCCACTTACCTAAGTCGATCTCCTGATCGCCGAAGTGAGTGATCGTTGTCCCGTTCACCTCTTGCGCAACATACTTCACCAGCTCTTCGGTCAAATCCATCAAATCGTGGTAATTGGCATACGCCTGGTAGAACTCAAGCATGGTGAACTCGGGGTTATGCTGCGTGCTCACCCCTTCATTGCGGAAGTTACGATTGATCTCGTAAACGCGGTCCATGCCGCCGACCACTAAGCGCTTCAGGTATAACTCCGGAGCGATACGCAGGAATAAAAGTAGATCGAGCGCATTGTGATGCGTGGTAAAGGGACGCGCCGCCGCGCCCCCTGCGACCTGCTGCATCATCGGTGTTTCTACTTCCAAGTAGCCGCGTGCGTCAAAGAACCGGCGAAGCGCGCGCAGCACCATCGCGCGCTTGACAAAGACATCGCGCACGGCGATCTCTGCCGGCGTATCTTCGTTGAGCCGTGTGTTCATAAAAAGATCGACATAGCGCTGGCGGTAGCGGAGCTCGACGTCAGAGAGGCCGTGGTACTTCTCCGGCAGCGCGAGCATCGCCTTTGCCAAAAATGTGAGGGTTTCAACGTGCACGGACAGCTCGCCAGTGCGGGTGCGGAACAGGTATCCGGTCACGCCGATGTGGTCGCCCAGGTCGAGCAGCTTGTACAGGGCAAATCCTTGTTCTCCCACCGCATCCTGCCGGACGTAAATCTGCAGGCGCACGCCTTCTTGCTGCAGGTGTGCGAAGCCAGCTTTGCCCTGGCCGCGAATGGCCATCAGCCGCCCGGCGACAGAGATCTGGACGCGGTCTCCATCGAGCTGCTCGGCGCTGGCTGCGCCGTATTGCGCGCGAACGGCAGCGAGCGTATGCGTAGCACGATAGCTGTTCGGATAGGCTTGCTGGCCCAACGCTTCGATCTGCTGCAGCTTGCTTCGGCGCAGGGTAAACAGATCCTGTTCAAACTGGGACTCAAACACTGGCTTCTATTCCTCGTCTGTGCGGTGGCAAAGGCCAGTATAGCTGCCGAGTCGAACTGCGATTTCTTCATGCCTGCGGGCCGCACGATCCAGCTGTACCTTGATGGGCGGAAGACCGACAACCTGGCAGGTGCTGGAGGCGATCTGGATATGGTTGGCCTCGAGCTCGGCCAGGATACGGCGGCTCATGCGGTCCTTGAGCGAGCGGATATCGCGATCCCGGGCGAGGGAACCGGACGTCAAGTTCAATCCAGTTGTCGGTGAGCCGATAAAAGACGCGCGGCTCGGTCGACCAGGCCGACTCCTGTAGCTAGGCGCTCAGGTTTGTCAAACCAGATGGAAGCAAAGACCACCAGGCCGAGAACAAACGACAGCAGGCTGATACCTTGTCGAGCCCAGAAGGCAGTCTGGTTTTTGCGGCCTCCCATAAGGCTGTGAGCAGTAAACCGCAGCGCGCGATTGAGCAGGAACAGCAGCAGCAGGATGACGGCGGTGAGCACCAGCTTGTGGCCGTTGTGAGCGTTGACTCCCAGCAGGCGGATACCAAAGATCTCCACGTTTTCCTGGGGTCCGAGAGCAACAAAAGGAGGCACCATGCCACCCTTGGATGCCGGGCCCCCCTGCTCAAGCATGCGCCGCCCGAGCCCGGGCCTGCATCGTACTGAGCCGGAGGATGGATACGGATGAGCGAACAAGCGCAAAGACGCGCCGCCTGGCTGCTGGCAGCTGTGCTGG
>CAXTPL010000062.1:5950-17600 GCA_964246065.1 uncultured Acidobacteriaceae bacterium | reverse complement strand
CGATAAGAACTTCCACGAGATCGCAGGCGTAACCACCACGACGATGGAGCAGCATTTTGCCGCGGAGCCTGTTGAGGTAGCGGGCCTCGAAGCGGGTGCGGACGAGCCCGCGACAAGCGAACCGGAAGAGCCTGAAGAGGTCGATCTGGAGGCAGCACTCGGAGGCGGGATCCGTAAGGCTCCTGCGGCCGTGGGTGCGGTAGACGAGTCGGAGATCTCCGCGGCTGCCGACGGAACCCTCTAGCAGACCAGCCAGTGTGGCGAGCGGCGGGCGTGGCACGGGGGTTTCCCGGCCACGCTTTCGCTGCGTCTAGGCCGGGCTTTCTCCCGGCTTTCAGAAAAAGATCAAGAGACGCGCGTGCCCGCGCGACTCCGAGGCGAAAAGGAAATCAAGGATGTCTACTGTGACGGAAAATACGGCCAAGATCGATGCAAAGCTGGTAAAGGAACTCCGCGAAAAGTCAGGCGCACCCATGGGCGACTGCCTCAAGGCTCTCCAGGAAGCCAAGGGCGACATGGAGCAAGCCTTTGTCGTGCTGCGCAAGCGCGGCATGGCATCGGCTGCCAAGAAGGCCTCGCGCGGCACCAATGAGGGTGCGGTTGGCACCTACATCCATGCCGGCGGCAAGATCGGCGTCCTTGTGGAGGTCAACTGCGAGTCCGACTTCGTCGCGCGGACAGAAGATTTTCAGGAGCTGCTGAAGGACATTGCCATGCACATCGCGGCGACCGACCCTCGCTATGTGCGCAAAGAGGATGTCACCGAGGAAGATCTGGCTCGGGAGAAGGATATCTACCGCGCACAGGCGGCGGAGACCGGCAAGCCGGCTCCGGTCATCGAAAAGATCGTTGAAGGCAAGATGGGCAAGTTCTACGAGGAGGTTTGCCTGCTTGAGCAGCCCTTTATCAAGGAGCAATCGGTCACTATCAAGGAGATGATTGCGACCAAGGTAGGCAAGCTCGGCGAGAACATTACGGTTCGCCGCTTCGCCCGCTTCAAGGTCGGTGACCCGGTCTGGACCGTCGCGCAGGTGAAGGCAGACGACGCAGCTCCGCAAGCCTGATCCGATCAGGCAGGCCAGGTACCTTGAGTAAACAAAGCAACGCACCACCCAAAGCCCGGCAACCGCCGGGCTCTTTCTTTTCGCACACCGGGCCGCACCGGGCGAGACACCGCTTTGCTTTCTGCCTACATCCAACCAATCAGCCTGGTGGGCATGAGGGTGTTCATGGCGGCCGTTTTTCGTGCGATCTTCGGCTATTTGTTCCTGGTCTTCATTGTCCGGGTTGCCGGACGACGGCCGGGCAAGCAGATGAGCCCGTTCGAGTTCGTTCTTATTTTTTTCATAGGGGGTCTCACCCTCACCTTCATGGTGGGCGATGAGCGGTCCCTTACGAATGCCTTCGCTCAGATTGCCACCGTGGCCGTTCTGCATTATGCCATCGTGTTGTCTCGCCGCAAGTGGTCCTGGTTTGCTCATGCGGTCGACGGTACGCCGCTTGTTCTGCTATCGAACGGTCAGTGGCACACCGAGACACTTTCCAAAATGCGCATTCTAGACGACGACGTGATGGCCGCCGCGCGCGACAAGGGACTGAGCTCGCTTGAGGAGGTAAAGTACGCGATCCTTGAGCGGAACGGTGAAATCAGTATTATTCAGGCCTCATCCGATTCGCAGTGAGGAAGCTAACGATGCCCAGCATGCATACAGCCCCAGTAGAAGACAGCGTCGCCAAGATCGGCAACGAGCTTGCGGTCGGCGAAAACCTGGAGTTTCAACGCAAGTGGTGGCGTTTTGAAAAGGTCGCCTGGATCTGCTTTGTTTTGATCGTGCTGCTTGATATCGCGGGAGTCTTTGGACGTGGACCCGCCGCGAAAGCGCACGTGGCCACCCGCGGCGGCACCATGGTGGTGGATTATGAACGTATCGAGCGCTTCAGCACACCCTCCATCCTGACCATCCATTTCAACGCCTCTGCGGTGCACGACGGCAAGATTCAGGTCTGGGTCGGCGACTCGGTGACCAATCAGCTCGGCAACCAGCGTATTGTGCCGCAGCCGTTGACTTCCACGATCGGCAACGGGGGCATCCTCTACACGTTTCTGTCTACACCGTTGCCCGATTCAATCTCATTCGCCTTGCAGCCTGCCAATCCCGGCATTTCGCATTTCCAGCTCCGCATCCCCGGAGCCAGGCTCGCAGGGCAGCCGCTCGATGAGTTCGACGCCAGGATCGTCGTCATGCCATGAGCGGCTTTCTCCAAGGCAACGCCATGTACACGGTTGCCCACGCGATCCTGGGCTACTTTTTTCTCTTGCTTACGGTGCGCGTGCTAACCCGGCGGCCCGGCGCGCAGCTTACCCCGTTTGAGTTTGTCATCGTCTTCCTCATCGGTGGAGTCATCATTCTGACCACCGTCGGTGACGACAAATCGATCACCAACTGCGTGTGCGCCATTATCACCATCGTGCTGCTGCATCAGTTTGTTTCGTGGCTGCGCGGAAGGTATCGGTGGGTCGGCAACGTGATCGACGGCATGCCGCTGGTTCTGCTCAAAGATGGAGAGTGGCAGCAGGAAGCGATGAACAAGGCGCACATCGAGGATGCCGACGTCATGGCGGCCGCGCGCACCAAGGGCGTCTCCGACTTTGCGGGCATCAAGTACGCCGTGCTTGAGCGGAACGGCGCCATCAGCATCATAAAGAATTCGTAACGGTTCTTGATCAGAGGATGAGACGCCGATGCCGGAAGCCGCCCCAGGCACGGAGCGCACGATCGAGACCCAGGTTCCTGCACGGCTGGACCGGTTGCCGTGGAGTCGCTGGCACCTCCGCATTGTCACAGCGCTCGGCACCTCCTGGCTGCTTGACGGTTTACAGGTCACCCTGGCCGGGTCGCTTGCCGGCATTCTTGAAGACAAGAACGGATTGGCGCTTACCGCACCCCAGGTGACTGCCGGCGCCACGACGTACCTGGCTGGCGCGGTGCTTGGAGCAGTTCTTTTCGGCTACCTGACGGACAGGCTTGGGCGGCGGAAGCTCTTTCTCGTCACCCTCGCGACCTACTCGCTTGCAACCCTTGCGACCGCGCTTTCCTGGAACTTCTTCAGCTTTGCAGCCTTTCGCATGCTCACCGGCCTTGGCATCGGAGGCGAGTACGCCGCAATTAACTCCGCCGTTGACGAACTCATCCCCGGCAAGGTGCGCGGCACGGTGGATTTGATCGTCAATGCCACCTTCTGGCTTGGCGCCATCCTGGGCTCGCTTGCCTCCTACTTTCTGCTCAACACGCATGCGGTCTCCGCGCACCTCTCCTGGCGGCTGGCCTTTGGCATAGCTGCCGTACTCGGCGGGGGCGTGCTTATCCTGCGGCTCCGCGTGCCAGAGAGCCCGCGCTGGCTCATGCTGCGCGGGCATGAAGATCGCGCCGGCGAGATTGTCGCCGGCATTGAGCAAGCCGTCTCTCACGGCAAGCCGGACTCTCTCCCTCATCCGGAAGGTGAACCGCTCAAGCTCGCCGTCCGCGACCATACTCCGCTGGGCGAGATCTTCCACAGCATGTATTACGACAACCGCGCGCGTTCCGTGCTTGCGCTCGTGCTGATGATTGGCCAGTCCTTCTTCTTCAACGCCATCTTCTTTACCTACGGGCTGATCGTAAAGAAGTTTTACAACGTGCCTGACCAGAAGCTGCCGCTCCACCTGCTCCCCTTCGCTGTCGGCTGCTTCTTCGGTCCGGTCTTCCTGGGGCCGCTCTTTGACAAGGTAGGCCGCAAGCCGATGATCGCGGCTACGTACGGCCTCTCCGGCCTTCTGCTTGCACTCACCGTCATCCCTTTTGTCCAAGGCGCACTCACCGCGCGCACGCTCGACCTTTGCTTTTGCGTCATCTTTTTTGTGGCTTCCTCCGCGGCCAGCGCCGCCTTTTTGACCGTCAGCGAGATCTTTCCGCTTGAGATTCGCGCGCTCGCCATCGCCATCTTCTACGCGATCGGCACCCTGCTCGGCGGGGTCGGCGCCCCTCTGCTCTTCGGCAACCTGATCGCCGGCGGCTCCCGCATGCACCTGGGCTACGGGTACCTGCTGGGTGCAGGCCTGATGATGCTTGGCGCTCTCTGCGAGCTATGGATCGGGGTAGAAGCCGCCGGCAAGTCGCTCGAGTCCATCTCAAAGCCACTGCAAAGCCGATAAACAGAACCGCCGATGCGGGAAGCGCCGTTTTTGTAACGCCGCAGGCAGAAGATCCCCACGAAGTAGGCGCGAGCCGAGCAGGCGGTTTTCGTCCTTCTCGCCTCTGCAGCCGTGCGATACTCGGAGGAGCATGTACAAGCGTGTCGTTCTCAAGCTTTCAGGCGAGGCTTTAGCTGCGGGCCGCGGCTTCGGCGTCGATGTGACCCGTGTGCACGAGATTGCTGCCGAGATCGCCGAGGTCCACGCGCAGGGTGTGGAGATCGCGCTGGTAGTGGGCGGCGGCAACTTCTTCCGCGGCGTTGCCGAGCAGGCACAGCACATGGACCGCGTTTCAGCCGACAATATGGGCATGCTGGCAACTGTGATTAACTCGCTCGCCGTGCAGGACGCGATAGAAAAGCAGGGCCTTCATTGCCGCGTCATGTCCGCGATCGAGATGCACCAGGTGTGCGAGCCGTACATCCGCCGCCGGGCAGTGCGGCACCTGGAAAAGGGCCGCGTCATCATCTGCGCTGCCGGTACCGGCAACCCTTACTTTTCAACAGACACAGCCGCCTCGCTTCGCGCAATGGAGATCAAAGCCGATGTGCTGCTGAAGGCGACCAAGGTAGAGGGCATCTACGATGCCGACCCCGTCCTCCACACCGACGCCGTCAAGTTTGAAGAGATCACCTACACCGAAATCCTGCGGCTCGGCCTCAAAGTAATGGACATGACCGCTGTAAGCCTTTGCAAAGACAACGACATGCCGATGATCATCTTCAACATGAACCGGGTAGGCAACATCAAGCGCGTGATCAGCGGGGAGAAAGTCGGCTCCCTGGTGACCGCCTGAGCCAGAGGGACAAGGCGGCGGCCGGGCTCCCGGCCTCCACCGCCCCCGAGCCCGGCGACCCCAAGTCCAGCGACCTCGAGTCCGGCGACCTCGAGTCCCGCGGCCTCGAGTCCAGCGCCCCCCAGTCCCGCGACCAGGTTGCGATCCCTGCCTTGGAAGCCGCACCATCCGGCACACGCTTCGACCCGCCGCACGCATTGTTGCCGCCCGCTTCTCCCGGGGCGGGGGCCGCTGCTGCAACCGCTACAGCGCTGGGCACTGCGGCTGGCACTTCACCCGCATCTCCGGCGGGCGAGTCCGCAGTTGCGCCCGCGTCTCCGTCTGCGCCCGGCGCCGCGGCCTCTTCTCGATCGCGCCTGCCCGCACTCACGGGGCTGCGCGCCTTTGCCGCCTGCAACCTGGTCTTCTTCCACTTTTCTAACCCGCACTGGTTCGGCCCGTTTGCGCCGATTGTCGACAACGGCTACACCGCCGTAAGCTTTTTCCTCCTCCTGTCGGGTTTTATCCTGGCCTATAACTACAGCGATCGCGCCAAACGGGGCGAGCTGAGCCACGTCAAGTTCTGGATCGCCCGGCTTTCGAGGCTCTACCCGATCTACCTGGTGGCGCTGCTTATCTCCTGGGGAATGCTGCGCGATGAGTGGCACGTGCGCACCCATGCCCAGTTTGCCCAGGGCGTGGTGCTCACGCCGCTGCTGCTTCAAGGCTGGATCCCAAACCTGTCTACCTTTTGGAATACGCCTGCGTGGACCATGTCCACCGAGGCGTTTTTTTATCTTTTGTTCCCGTTTGTAGCTGTATTACCCCGGCCCAAAAGCTGGCCGAGCCTTTTGGGAGTGCTTGCGCTGCTCTGGGCCGCCGGGCTTGCGTGCCCGCTACTCTACATGCACTTTTGTCCCGATGGCGACCCGCACCCGGGGCGCTACACGGACGGCTTCTGGATCCGCGCACTCAAATTTTCCCCGCCGCCCCACCTGCCCTCGTTTCTCTTTGGCATGCTGCTGGCGGAGGTGGATGCGCGGCTGCCCCGCGCCGGTTCCGGGCGCCTGCTTCTCGGCATCTTTGGCGTCGCTGCGACCTATGCCGTGCTTTATAACGGCGATCGCATCCCCTACGTGATCATGCACGATGGGCTGTTGATGCCGCTCTTCGGCTGCGCAATTCTCGGCCTTGCCGGCGAAAACTGGATTGCGCGCTTCTTCGGATTCGGCGCGTTTGTGGCCATCGGCCAGACCAGCTATTGCCTGTATATCCTGCACTTCAACCTGTGGACGATGATCCACAACTCAGGTCTGCTTGAAAAGACCGGCCTGATCAAGCTTGACCCCTGGTTCAGCTACGGGCTGCTGGGCGCCGCTGCGGGCCTGGCGCTGGTTTTCGTCGAGCGCCCGATGCAAAAGCGCATCCGCAAGCTCCTGGCCTGAGGCGGTAGTGGAGTTTGCGCCTAGTAGCTGACAGAAACGGCCCGCCAGGGTTGGCAGGCCGTTGCTGCTTCTGTTCAGCTGCGGTGCGTGCCGTTGTTTACGACCCGGCAACGCCCTGCACGTGAATGGTGGTGTGATTGTTGTGAGGGATGGCCGCCACGCAGGTGTTGACGCCGACACCCGGGTAGGGCGAGTTCTCCGTCCCGCTCAGCGTGCCCGTGTTCGGATTGAGCTGGTATCCCGTTGTGCCCAGGCCCTTGAAGTCGGCGGTGTAGACAAAGCGCCCCAGTGCCGGCTCGACAAGGATGCACTGCGGAAAAGTGTCCGTGGGGTAGGTGCCGGTGGAAGCAGGGATGCCGGTTCCGGCCGAGATCGAGTAACTCTGGATGCCGCCGTTGGAATTGCTGAAGCGGTCGGCCACATAAAGGTAGAGCCCGCGCGGTTCCACCGTGATGCTGTCCGGAAAGGTTCCGGTCGCAATTGGGCCGCCCACAAACGGCAACAACGAAGCGTCGCTGTTTACGTGAAAGCCGATGATCTGGTTTTGCGCGCTGTCGGTCACGTAAAGATACTGCCCAATCGGATGGAGGGCAAGCGAGCTTGGCGTTACGCCTGCTCCGTAAGGGCTGCCGGCGACCGGGGTCAGCACGCCGCTCGCGTTAACGGCAAGCGCGTCGAGGCCACCTTGCCCGGCCTGGCTGTTGCCGCTCGCGGCAAGCAGCTGGTCGGTCACATAGACAGCATTGCCGCTCGGGGCCACAGCAAGTGCAGAAGGGTGCATCCCGACGGAGAGCGAGCTGCCGCTCCCCGAGGAGGCGGTTTGCGTAACCGGGCTCCCCAGGGAGCCGTTGCTCGAGACAGGGTAAACGATCACCGCTCCCGGGCCCGGGTTCGCGTCCGAGTAGCCCGGACCGTAGTAGTCGAGCACAAAAAGCTGGGTGCCGGCGGGATTGATGACGACAGCCAGGGGCTGGCTGCCAGGGGTGGTCACCGGCGAGCCAAGGATGGCTGGGGTTGCGTCGGACTGGACCGTGAAGCTGACCACTGTGTTGCTGTTCCGGTTAACCACGTAGAGGTGATTGCCATCGGGCGCCGTCGCAATGCCGACCGGATTATCGCCGCCTGAGGTAAACGGCGAGTGTGGGCTTTGCGTGAGAGCGCCGGTGATCGAATCGACATAGAACACGTTGATCTGCCCGGGGCTGTTCTTCGCCGAGAGCAGATAAAAGTAATCGATCGTGTTGCTCTGGCCGCAGGAGATCAGGCCCAGGCCCAATCCGGCGGAGGCTGCGGCGGCCAGCAATCGCTGGCCGCAAATCTTGAATGTCATGCGGTTCCTTTACCCTGGCCGGACTTGTTGTGAATGGTTGCGGCCAGGCACGTCGCCTGCCCCGTGCCGGTATAGGGCGACTTTTCTGTACCCGAGAGCACCCCCGTGCCGGGGTCGAGCTGGAACCCCGTGGAACCGTGACCCTGGAAATCCGCCGTGTACACATAGCGGTTCAGATTGGGGTCCACGATCACGCACTGGGGATAGGGATCGGTGGCATAGGTGCCGTTTGAAACGGGGAGCCCTGTGCCGGCTGTGATGACATAGCCCTGGATATTGTTGGCGTTTCGGTTGGCCACATACAGGTACTTGCCCGTAGCGTCGAAGCTCATCGCTACCGGGAAGCTGCCGGTCGAGGTCGAAGCCACGCGCGCTGTAGCCAGGCTCCCATCCCCGTTGATGGGAAAGGTACGCAGCAGGTTTTGTGTGCTGTCTGCTACATACAGGTAGCCGCTTGAGGGTGCGCCGCCGAGCGCGCTCGGCGTCACGCCTACCGCATAAGGACTGCCGGCTACCGGCGCAACCACGCCGCCGCTTGAAACAGAAAGCCCCTCGAGCGCACCCTGGCCGCCGGAGCCGCCCGCGCCCGAGCCGGGGAAAAGGTCAGCGACGTAGACCGCCGAGCCGTTCGCCAGCACGTCGATGGCTGTCGGCGTGTTCTGCACCGGGTAGTAGCTTGCGGACTGCCCATTCGGCAACGTTTGCGCTACGGGGATGCCGTTGCCGCTGGTGCCGAGTGAGCCGTCTGTGCCTATCGGATACACGACCAGCGCCCCGTTGCCCGGATTCAGGTCCGTGTACAGGGGAGCGTAGTAATCCAGAACGAACAGCAGGGTTCCGGCTGCATTCATGCCGACTGCCACCGGTTCGCTGCCCGGGGTGGTGTAGGTGTGCTGCGGGTAAAGCTTCGCGTCGGTACCTATGCCGTAATCGATGATGGTGTTGTCGTCGTGGTTGACCACGTACAGATTGAGCCCGGACGGAGCCATGGCGATGCCGACCGGGTTGCGCCCCGCCGGATACGGAGAATCGGGGATCTGGTACAGAAAGCCGGTCTGCGAGTCGACGTCATACACATTGACCTGGCCAGGATTGTTTCGGGCAGAAAGCAGGTACAGGTAGTCAACGGTATTGCTTGTGGCGCAGGAAAGCGACCCAAACCCCAGGCCGGCACTCACCGCGGTGGCCAGCAGGCGCCGGCCCCATGTTTTCAACTTCATGCGTTTCCTTCGCCGTTGCCGGCGGCTGCCGCTCTCATGAGCCTTTTGTAGGGAGAATGCTCCCGCTTGCATTGTAAAAGCCCGATTTCGCTTTCGGCTACCGGCGCTGACCACGCACGGCAAGCTGCGCCAGGAGGGAGGAAAGCCTGGCACAGCCTGCGTGTGACGACGCTACTGAGCCGCCGTTGCCACGCACCAGCTCGGCGTGCCTACCACAGGAAATGCCGTGGCCCGGTTCAGTGGCTTCAGGCTGCCTGTCGCCGGGTCCAGCTTGCGGCCGGAGACCGAATTATCCGCAGCACCTACCGCGTAGATGTACTGGTTGGAAGGATCTTCAAGGAGACAGACCAGCCCGGACGCTTGCCCGATATACGGAGACAAGTAGGTAGGGTTATCCAGGTGGCCGGTAGCCGAGTTGATCACATAGCCGCTGATGTCGCTGTTCCCGTTCGTGTTGCCGCTGGCTGGCCCTGCATTTGCGACGTAGACAAACGTATTCGGGGAGCCGCTGACCGTAATCAACTGCTGCGGATTGCCTGCAGCGGTGCTGGAGTTGACGGTTGCGCCGCCGCTGATCGCTTGTAGTGCGCCCAGCGACCCGATGGTATACGGAAAGATGGTGCCACCCGTGCCGCTTGCCGGGTCGATCAGGTAGATATGGGAGTTACCGGCATCGCCGTCGATTGCGTCCACGGCTACCGCGCCGGTCTGCAAGGGGGCGTTCTGCGTGACGGTCAGCTGCCCGGTCGACCCGCCAAACGCATACTCAAAGACGGTCTCCAGATCGCTGTTCGCAATCGATCCGGCGTCCATGATGTAGAGATAGCTCGGCGTCAGGTGAAAGTCGACAGGATTGCAGCCGACCGGGAAGTAAGTCAAACCCTGGTTCTGCTGGTTGCTTACCACAGAAAGGCGGCCCGTTGAGGTGTCTACATCGAAGACTTCAACCGCACCAACCGGACGATAGTAGCTATCCGCGGTGTCCGAGCAAGGAAAGGTCGCACTCGGCGAGGTGCCGCCGGAGGTGATCAGGTTTCCGCTTGCGTCGGCGATCGGCGCATAGCTGTCGAGAACCATCAGGTGGGTACCGGCCGAGTCGGCCGCGATGCGGATGGGACCGACGCCGTTGAGATTGTAGGAGTGCTGGAAAGAAAGCTGCCCGAAGCCGCCGATGGAGAACACCGAAATGTTAGCGCCCGCGTAGGCAATGCTTCCCGGAGCTGCTGCCGTGTTTGGGTCGGACCCGCGCGTCCCGGCATTGAGCACATACATGAAGTGTCCGCCTGAAGGGATGATCATGCGGACCGGGTTGGTGCCGCCCGAACCGATCGGGCTGCCCACAACGGGGGTCAGAATGCCGTTGTTGTTGTCCTCGCGATACGCGCCAATCTGGTTGTACTGGGTGCCGGAGATATAAACGTAGCCAACGGTAAAGTCATTGCACGAGGCGATGCCGAACATAGAGCCGATAGAGACAACGGCGGCCAGAAGGACCTGGCCCGATTTCCTGAACTTCATGCGCTTCCTTCATCCTGGCCTCGGGGAGGGACGCAGGCATTCATTATGGGGACGGTCGCCTATCGATCGGTCCCGGTGGGTCGTCTCATTGTAACTTGGCGCAGCGCTCCCGCGCGACGCGCCCGCCGCGAGAGGCAACGGAAGCAGGGGAAGCAGCGGAAGCAAAGCAACAACGCACAGTGTGCGACGGGCGGCCTGGCGCACGCCCTTTCGACGGTAAAAACGGCCTGAGGTGAGCACAACCCCGATGGATAAGGCGACCCGCAGTCGGGAGTGGGTCGCTCATGGCGCGCTTCGGCCGGGCAGCCGCGGCCGTCTCCTCCGCGGCCAGAAGCCGGCCGCGGAGGGTCTTTCAGTCTCTGGCTGCCCTACCAGACACGGCAAGCATCGGCGGGCATCATCGGCTGCCCTACATGGCAGCCAAACGCCTTGCCGAACTGATCGAAGTTCTCCACCGTGCCATTGGTTCGGAACTGCCCCGGCGAGTGAGGATCGACCTTGACCGCCATCTGGTTGTACTGGTCGCTGCGGTTCTCGCACCATACCTGGGCAAAGGCGATAAAGAAGCGCTGGTCCGGCGTGTAGCCGTCAATCTTCTTTGTCGCGGCGTCTCCACCTTCTGACGCAAGCACGCTCTGCAGCGCCTGGAATGCGACGTGGATGCCGCCATTGTCCGCCGTGTTCTCGCCCAGGGTCAGCTTCCCGTTCAGCTTTGAGCCCTTGACGGGCTCAAAGTTCCCATACTCCTTCACTTCGCAGTCCGTCCGCTTGTCAAAGGCTGCCTTGTCGTCTTTGGTCCACCAGTCGCGCACGTTGCCTTGCCCGTCATAGCGCGAGCCTTCGTCGTCAAAGCCGTGCGTCATCTCATGGCCGATCACCACCCCGATGGCCCCGAAGTTTACAGCCGGGTCGATGGAGAACTGGTAAAACGGCGGCTGCAGGATACCGGCCGGGAAGTTGATGTCGTTCTGCGCCGGGTTGTAGTACGCATTGACCGTCGGCGGCGTCATGCCCCATTCCTTCTCGTTCACAGGCTTGCCGATGTGCTGCAACTCAAAGTCGTAGTTGAACAGGCTCGCCCGCTGCATGTTCCCAACCAGGTCGTTCCGCTTCACCTCCACCTTGGAGTAG
>CAXTPL010000062.1:761-5940 GCA_964246065.1 uncultured Acidobacteriaceae bacterium | reverse complement strand
CGCCTCCAGCTTGACCTCGGCCTGCTTCTTGGTCTCGGGCGACATCCATGGCAGCTGCTCAATATCCTGGCCGAGCGCGGTTTTCAGCGCTTCCACCAGCTTTTCCATGTTGTCTTTGGCTGCCGGAGGAAAGTTCTGCTTTACCCAGTCCTGTCCCACAGCTTCGCCTAGCTCCCGGTCCGTCATGGTTGTGCAGCGTTTCCAGCGGGCCGTCTGCTCCACCTGCCCCTGCAGGGTCTTTGAGAAGAAGTTGAAGTGCGCCTCATCGAATGGCGTGGACAGGTCCGTCGCTTCGCCGTTGGCGGTATGGAAGCGCAGGTAGCTCTTCAACGCCGGGAGGCTGCTGTCGGCGATGACCTGGTTCATGGTCTTGAGGAACGCAGGCTGCGCTACGTTGACGCTGGTAAAGGCGGGCGCGTCCAGGCCTGCAATGTACGCGGACCAGTCGAACTCCGGTGTGAGCGCCTTCAAAGCACCCACGTCCATAGGGTGATAGATATTGTCCGGGTCACGCATCTCCACCCGCGGCATCGAGCCCTGGGCCAGCGCGGTTTCTACCGCGAGCACGTCCTTTGCCTCCTGCGCAGACTTTTCCGGGCTGTCGCCTAGAAGCTTGAAGATCGTCGTTGCATAGTCGAGGTATTTGGCGCGGATGCCCGCCATGTGCTCGTCGGTCGCCAGGTAGTAGTCGCGGTCAGGCAGCGAAAGACCGCCCTGAAAGACGCCTGCGATCTGCTTGGTGGAGTCTTTCTGGTCCTGCTCTACGCCCAGGTTGACAAAGCCGCCCGCCAGAAAGCGCCGGTCGGTCAGCAGCCCGGCGATCGCTTTCTTGTCATGGAGCGCGTCAATGGCTGCCAGGGTAGGCTCAATGGGCTTCGCCCCAAGGGCGTTGACTTTGTCGGTGTCCATGCAGGCGGCAAAAAAGTCGCCATACTGTTTTTGGAGAGGGCTCTTGGGGGCGTCCGCGGCCTGCTTGAGCTCGTTGTACAGCAGATAACGATTGCGCTCAGCCAGCTGGTTGAAGGTGCCCCACCGCGCCTGATCGCCCGGAATCGGGTTGTTCTTGCGCCAATTGCCGCACGCATACTGATAAAAGTCTGAACACGGGTCGGCGGTCTTATCGATGGCCGAGATGTCGAAGCTGTGCAGCGGCTTGGGCGCCGTGGGTGCAGCGGCGGAAGAGGTGTCCGCTGGGAGTGCCAGGGGAAGCCTGGATTGCTGTGCAAGGAGCACACCGCTCGACAACAGCAGGCCGGAGAGAAGAAATCGTGATTGCATGGACGCCTCTGAAAGAAGTGGCAGGCACCATTGGATACTGAGTTGTGCACTTGCCCGTGTTACAGACAGTAACACGGGCCACGCGCGATGCGAGAAGGACTGCGAGAAGGGTAGAGGACGCGAGCCAAAAGCAGGCAAGCGGGGTGGGCGCGCTCGGGATGGCGTGGCCCCGCCGGCCGGTTTTTAAAAGATCTTGACGTGAAAGCTGAGGTACGTCTTGGGATTTTCGCGGATCGCCGTCACCAGGTGATTGGCATTGGCGACCATCTCGTCCGCGTGGTCGTATAAGGCGGGATTGCGCACCAGCTGCCCCAGCGTTCCTTCGCCATTGTCGGCCCGTGCAAGGATCGAGTCGAGCCGGGTCATGGTATCGTTCATCTTCTGCGCGAACGCCGGATCGTGCGCAATCAGGCCCAGGGTTCCCTTGCCCGCATTGACGTCTGCCATCAGCTGGTTCAGGCTGATCGAGGACTGCTGGAGGTTGTTGTAGAGCGACGGGTCCTTGATCAGTTTGCCGATCGAGCCCTGCCCGGAGTCGATCTGTTGGCTCACGCTGTCGAGGCGGGCAACCACGTCATTGGCGCGGTTGTACAAGGTGTCATCGTTGACCAGCTTGCCGATCGACCCTTTGCCGCTTGAAACCTCATCGACCAGCGCCTGCAGCTGCCCAATGGTCCCTACAGCCCGGTCGTAGAGCGCGGGGTCGCTGATCAGCTTGCCGATCGAACCTTGGCCTGAGCTGATCGTGTCTACTACCGTGTTGAGCTTGGCCAGGATGGTGTTCAACTGCTCGATCGTCCCCTGGCTGGACTTGATTACATCCGTCAGGCTGGGCGACTCGTTGGTGCCGAGCTCGCCGTTCTCAGCAATCGGCGGCCGCACGGCAAACTTGCTGTTGATCTCTACATTGGTGTCCCCAAGCACGCCCTGGGTCACGAGGGAGGCTTTGGAGTCCTGCCGCACAGCCGAGGCGTTTCGCTCCCCGATGCGCATCGTCACTTCAACCGGGGTGAGCTTGCGCTCCGGCACGAGTTTGATGGCCTTGACCGTGCCGATGGTGACCCCCTCAAGGGTGACCTGTCCGCCCACCTTTAAGCCGGCCGAGTTCTCGAAGTAGGACCGAATCGTCAGCTTATGGCTGAACAGGCCGCCGGACGAGCCGGACATGAGAAACACGAGCGCAAGCAGCGCCACGACGGCTACAAAAACCAGCACGCCCACCTTAAGTTGAGACCAATGCACTTCCTGCTGGCTGGGCACAAACCCCCTCTGGCTTAAAGCCTTGACGCAAAAGCGCTGCTGCGGTGTGCGGACGCCTTCTGGCTGCGAGCATAGCAGAAGCCGCGAGCACGGCAGCACCTGCGCCGGGCGGGCGAGGTCGCGTTCAATCGACCTTAAGATGTCCGCAGACGCCCAGTCGTTGCAAGCTCGGCTTCCACAGCACGACGGCCGTGCCTGCGAAGGCGAGCCTGACCGGCTCACCCTGGAGTGCGCTCCGTTTCAAAGTGCACGGTGGCCACCGCGATGCCAGCCCCGTGGGTAAGGGCAAGCCAGATGTGAGCCGCACCCATCCGCTGAGCCAGAACGGCCGCCTTGCCGTGCAGCTGCAAGGTTGGGCGCTGCCCCCGCGGTCGCACCACCTCCAGATCTTTCCAGAAGACCCCATGCTGCATGCCCGTGCCGAGCGCCTTGGCGCCGGCCTCCTTGGCGGCGAAACGGGCAGCGAAGCTTTCCGCACTTTCGCGCCGACTGAGGCAGTACGCCTGCTCACCCGGGGTATAGATGTGATCGAGAAAGCGGCTGCCATAGCGTTCGATCGATGCGGCGATGCGCTGGACCTCGACCAGGTCTACTCCCGTGCCGATCAACATGACCCTACTTTACGGGATGGACGGCAACTGCCGGCGCATGGGCCACTTTGGACTGAAGAGATCCTGCCAATCGTCGATAAAGAGGAAGAAAGCTGGGGAGCAAGACGTCGCCAGGGAGTCAAGAGGTCAGGAGTCAAGAGGTCAGGAGTCAGGAGGCGCACGGCAGCAGAGTGGGTTGCAGACGGGCGTACGCGCAGTCATTACCTTACGTTACGCAAGATTCGCCCGACGGAACCAAAGAGTGCACCTGGTTACATGATGCTTCGCCTTTTCCCGGTCGATGGGAAAGGTATGAGCCAATTGGATGGGTGTACATACTGGAATTTGGTGCTTATCGCTTCGAGCACAGACAGCTCGGAGCGGATCCTGCGGTTTCTTGCAGGCGCGATCAGCACGTGTGGCGGGTGGGTGCTGAACCGGACCAACCGCGGCGAAGCATGTGCGGAGATCGACTTTGAGTTTCCTCGCGCCAACTGCGTGGAAATCTACAGTGTGCTGGTTGCAACAGGCATCACGCTTTCGCAGGAAGCGCATCTGCAACTGACCGAGCTGTGCCAATGCACCAGCTACCTGCTGGAGACGAGAGCCTTGGATGTGGTGCGGCTGCAATTGACGGTGTATACCCGCGAAGCACCGGCAGCGGGGACAGAAGAAGCCGAGGCAGCGAAACGGGAGGCAGCCTGATGAATAAGCGGGCCGCGCAGCTCAGCCGGCGTTTACGAGTCCGTACCGTCGCTGCCAGGCGTCGCGCAGCCAGTGCCAGACAGCACGTTTCTCCTCCGCGGTCGCTTCCGTATCCGGCGCTGACACAAAGCGGGCTGCTTCCGCCTTCGCTTGTTCCAGTAGTTTGCGGTCGCGTAGCAGGTTGGCCACGCGAAAATCAGGAAGGCCCGACTGCCGCGTCCCAAAGAACTCCCCTGGGCCTCTGAGCTCGAGATCGAGCTCCGCAAGCGCGAAGCCGTCCTGGGTGCGGACCATGGCCGCGAGGCGCTCGGTCGCAATCTCTGAAATCTGGCCGCCGGTCATCAGGATACAAAAGGACTTTGCGCTGCCTCGACCGACGCGGCCCCGCAACTGGTGCAGTTGCGCCAGGCCAAAGCGCTCGGCGTGCTCGATAACCATCACCGTCGCATTCGGCACATCCACACCGACCTCGATGACCGTCGTTGCGACCAGCAAATCGATCTCGCCCCGTTGGAAACGGCGCATGATCACCTCCTTGTCGTCAGCGCTCAATCGCCCATGCAGCAGCCCCAGCCGCAGCCCTTCGAGGGGACCGCTCCGCAACGCTTCATACATCTCGGTTGCCGATTTCAAGGTCGGCTTGCCGGAGCCGAGCGACGCCGCAGCGTTCGGCGGCACGCCTGCCTTGCCCTTGGCCGCACTGCGACCCTGCCTGGGCGCCTTGCCCGCTGCTTTCCCCACGCCTGCATCGAGCGCTGCGCTTGCTTCGGTTAGATCGATGGCAGCCTTGCTGTCTCCGGCAGGGCCCGGTTTCCGCTTTCGGGCTTGTGCGCCTGCCGGCTCCCGTGTGCCGGCTGCCGGTCGCACCTCTGCCGCCGCAAAATCCAGCTCAGGCTGGTCCTCCTTGGCCCCTTCTATGACCGGGTAAACGATATACGCCTGCCGACCGCGTTCCACCTGCCCCCGCACAAAGGTCCAAACCTCATCGGCACGCTCGTCTGCCAGCTGCCTGGTCACAATCGGCGTCCGCCCCGGAGGCAGCTCATCGAGCACGCTCACCTCAAGGTCTCCATAGAGCGTCAACGCCAGGGTGCGCGGAATGGGAGTGGCTGTCATCGCCAGCAGATCGGGTTCTGCCGCGCCCGGCTTCTTCATCAGGCGAAACCGCTGCAGCACGCCGAAACGGTGCTGCTCATCGACCACCACCAGCCCCAGCCGCGCAAACTCGACCTTGTCTTCAATCAGCGCGTGCGTGCCTACCATCAGTCCGGCTTCGCCTGTCATCGCGCGATGCCGGTAGAGCCGCTTCATCTCCGGCGCGAGCGAGCCCGTAAGCAGCGCCACCC
>CAXTPL010000062.1:0-751 GCA_964246065.1 uncultured Acidobacteriaceae bacterium | reverse complement strand
ATGTGTGCCGATGACGAGGTCAGCCTCCCCTTGCGCGATGCGGTGGCGATGCAGACGCTTCACATCGTCGGCAAGCGAGCCCGTCAAAAGCACCACCCGGTAGGGCTTTCCGGCGTCTGCCGCCCGCTCCAGCAGTTTGCGTGCGGAAAGGTAGTGTTGGGTCGCAAGGATCTCTGTCGGCGCCATCAAGGCTGCCTGATAGCCGTTTTCTATGGCTACCAGCATGGCCTGGATCGCGACAATGGTCTTACCGGAGCCGACATCCCCCTGCAGCAAGCGTCGCATCGGTCCCGGCTTGCGCATATCGAGGACGATCTCGCCGAGCGCGCGCTTTTGCGCTGCGGTTGGGTGGAAGGGCAGCACCTGCCGCACCGCTTTGCGCACGGCTTCGCCCGTAGCAAACGGGATCCCGGTCTGCTCGCGCGCCTTGCGGCGCTTCAGCTCCAGCCCGAGTTCAAGGTAGAAGAGTTCTTCAAAGATAAGCCGCTGCTGCGCCGGGGTCCCGGCCGAAACCAGCTGCGGGATGGGCGTGCCGAGAGCAGGGAAGTGCACCGCTCGCAGGGCAGCCTCTCGCCCCGGCAGTTCGAGCCTGTGCAGCAGCGTTTGCGGCAGCGTTTCGGCGATCTGGCCTTCCAGCTCCGCGAGCAGGTTCCACATGACCCGGCGCAGCCATCGCGTGTTCAGCTTTGGGCCGCCAAGGGACTCATACACGGGCACGATCCGGCCCATCTCGAGCGAGTCTGTCAAAGGA
>CAXTPL010000061.1:8584-17796 GCA_964246065.1 uncultured Acidobacteriaceae bacterium | reverse complement strand
ATGCGGGACCTGGAAGCAGGCATTACCTATGTCAACGCGCCGACCATCGGGGCCGAAGTGCACCTGCCCTTTGGCGGTGTCAAGAAGACGGGCAACGGCCACCGCGAGGGTGGCATGGGCGCACTCGATTTCTACACGCAGTGGAAGTCGGTGTATGTGGACTACTCAGACAAGCTGCAGCGGGCGCAGATCGATACAGGCGAGTAGGCGGGTGCGGCACAGCCATCCGACAAACTCACCCGGGCGGCGGGAGCCGCCGCAGCTCGGCTTGAGACCTGGAAGGACCGGCCTCCCAGTCGCAGCGAGCAGGCTTCGAATGGGTCCCGAGCGGGATCCCAAGGGGTTGTCAAGCAGGTCCAGAGCGGGCTCAAGCGGGCTCAGAGCACGTTTTCGACAGGTGTCGACATGGGCCAGGAAGCTGGTCGGGAGGTTACCGTTGGGAAGAATCCTCCAGGAAAGTGGGACGGGGGCCGCATGCTCGGCTTCCAACTGCCGATAAGCCAGACAGGCGTTGCAGAGCTTTCCCGCTCGGGAGGCTGCGAGGCCGAGGTCAGCTCATGGCACGCAGCGCTGCATCCACAATCCGCGGAGTTCTCTTGCTGCTGGCCCTGGTGGGCCCGTTTCTTGCTTTGGACGCGCGAGCGCAGCGGCTCCAGGCGCGGCTTTACAACGAGGACGACGGCCTTGCAAGCCTGTCTATCATGGCGGTGGCGCAGGATCCGCAGGGATACCTGTGGGTCGGTACCGAGAACGGACTGTTTCGCTTCAGCGGGTCCTACTTCGAGGAGTTCGGCCGGAAAAACGGCTTTCACGAGCCGGCCGTGTATTCGCTTCTTGTCGACCATACGGGGACCCTCTGGGCCGGCACGCATACCGGCTTGTTCTGGTATGGAGGCGGCAGCTTTCACGAGGTAGAGATCGATGGGCGCAGCCTGCGCATCGGCATCAACTGCATGCTCACCTCCACTGCGGCGGGTGAGTTGATCGTTCAGGATGACGACCGCACCTTCTCCGTCCTGCGCACGCACCGCCCCGCAACGATCGACGACACATGGGAGGCAATGCCATATGAGCAGCGGCATCCCGGCTTTCCCAGATTGAAAGAGGCCAACGGCGTCGGTGTCGACAGCCGGGAACACCTGATCATCGGCTGCGAGGAAGCGATCTGCTCGTTTGCAGAGGGTCACCTGCGCAGCTTTGGACCCGCCGAGGGCGTACCTAAGGACTTCTACATGTCCTTTTTCCGCGCAAGCAGCGGCCAGCTGTGGGCGCGCGGACGCAAACACGTCCTTACCCGCAACGCGAACGAGGCTTCTTTCAGAGACGTGACCTCGCTGCTGCCTGGGGATGCCGTTCACACCATCTATCGCACCTTCACCGAAGATCGCTCAGGACACATCCTCACACCCACCGCGCAAGGCTTTGCCTCCTGGGATGGAAAAGGCTGGAGCGAGACGCAGGTAACCAGCCATGGGCCGATCCACGGCGCCACCCAGGTCTTCGGAGACAGCGAGGGAGCGCTCTGGATCGGCACCGAAGGTAGCGGATTGCTGCAGTCGTTAGGCTACGGCCGCTCGGAGACCTTTGGCACGGAGTCCGGGCTGGCCAGCCAAAATGTCACTGCTCTCATGCGCGACGAACGAGGAGCCATTTGGCTGGGCAACAACCTGGCTCTCAATCGCCTCGCTCTCGGGGCATTGACAATGACCTCGATTCCTCTGCGCGATCGGGACCATGCCCTGATGATCAGTGCCCTGAGCAGCGATGCCAGAGGTGGCACCTGGGTAGGGACCTTACTCGGCGACCTTACTCATATTGATCCCCGGGGAAGGATGGATGTGCAGGCTACTGTCAATGCCTATGTTTACCAACTGCTGCCCGTAGACGGTACGCTCTGGATGGCGACGAACAAGGGCCTCTTTTCCGCGCGCTGTCGCCCTGGCGAGCCCTGCGTGCCGCAGCCTTTCGGAGCAGATACGATTGGCGCGAATACCGTCGGCTCCATCGCACCGGACGGGAACGGCGGCCTGTGGGTGGCAGGACGACATGGGCTCGATCATATCCTTCACGGCGGGGTGCTTCATGTCCGGGTTGCTGCACAGAAGCAGGACTTCAGCCTGGCTACGCCCGCGGGGCCGGACGAACTCTGGATGGCGGGCGAGGGGCCAGGTTTGTTTCGCGTACGGGTGAAGGATGGAGAAGCCCAGGTTCTTGAAGCGCATACCCGACCGGAGCTGCTCTCCGATCGCATCCAGTTCCTCGCTTTGGATGGCAAAGGGCGCCTGTGGGCCGGTACCGATCACGGCGTCGATGTACTCGAACATGGCAAGGTACGCGGCATCACTACTGGCGACGGATTGAGCGCAAACAATGCTATCACCTTTCTTGCCGACGGCGATGGCTCTGTCTGGATCGGCACCACGTCCGGAGTCTCCCATCTGCTTTATCCCGAGCAGGTGCTGAGCCGTCCGGGCTTTTCCGCGCGCATCGATACGGTCTATCACAATGGAGTCGATCAACGGGCGTTCGCCAGCGGCTCCTCGACCCGGCCTTTCAAGATCAGCTGGAGCAAGGGTTCCACCGTGATCCGCTTCAGCGCGACCACCTTCCGCGACACACACGCGCTGCTCTACCACTACAAGCTGGTAGGCCTGGAAAGCTTTTCCACCACAACAACGGTCGACTTCGCGCGCTGGCAGCGGCTACCGCCCGGTTCTTATACCCTGCAGGTTGTAGCTGAAGATCCCATTCACCACGTCTTCTCCACCCCGGCGAGTTTCCTGTTCACCATCGTGCCGCCCTGGTACAAGTCGCGGTGGATGTTTCTGCCGCTTCTCGTGCTTTGCTTCGGCTTGATCCAGCTGGTCTGGCGGTCCAGCCACAGCCTCCTCATCCGGCGGCAGAAGAAGCTCGAGCGCCTGGTGGTCGAGCGTACCCGCGAGATCGAACAGATGGCCCTTCGCGACAGTCTCACCGGGGTGATGAACCGCAAGGCCATCATGGCCCGGCTGGAGGAAGAGGTCGAGTACGCACGCCGCCACGGGACGCCGCTCTGCGTCGCGCTCATCGATCTTGACCACTTCAAGCGCATCAACGACACGCTCGGGCACTTGGCCGGCGATGAGGTTCTGCGGGAGTCGGCCCGGCGGCTTTCCTCTGCCATCCGGACCTCGGACGCGATCGGCCGCTACGGCGGCGAGGAGTTTATCCTGCTCTTCCGCAACGTCGAGCGCGAGTTCGGCTTCGATCACTGCCAGCGTGTGCGCCAGCAGCTGTGCGAGGAGCCGATCCGGTTTGAGGATCACTCACTCCCGATTACCTGCAGCATCGGCCTGGCCTGGAGCTCGGAGGTGTCAGACCTAACCCCGGCCCTGCTGGCTCGCGCCGACGAGGCCATGTACCGGGCCAAGCAGAACGGCCGCAACCGGGTCGAGTGCGCGTTCAGCTGGGATGATTCGCACGAGCGTGTCCTCGCGCTGCGATAGGGAGGGCGAAGCAAAGACCGCATTCGCGGGTTAGCATGGAGAGTTGAATCTACTCTCCCCGAACAGGATGCGAAGACCTTCATGATCATCGGCGTACCCAAGGAAGTGAAAGACCACGAAACGCGCGTCGGCGTGACCCCGGCCGGGGTCAAGGAACTGAAAGCCGCCGGACACACCGTTCTGGTCGAGCAGCACGCAGGTGAGCTTTCTGCCTTTCCCGATCGGGACTACCAGGATGTCGGCGCGGAGATCGTCGGCGCCGCAGCCGACGTTTGGGGGCACGCCGAGCTGGTCGTCAAGGTCAAGGAGCCGGTTGAAAAGGAGTACCTCTTCTTTCGCCCCGGGCTGACCCTGTTCACCTACCTTCACCTGGCGCCACTGCCGGCGCTTACCGAGGCGCTGCTTTCGCGGCAGGTCACCGGCATCGCCTATGAGACGATCCGCGATGCAGCCGGGACCCTGCCCCTGCTCACTCCCATGTCCGAGGTAGCCGGCCGCATGTCGGTCCAGGTGGGCGCCTCCTACCTCGAAAAGTCCAAGGGCGGCCGCGGCCTGTTGCTGGGCGGCGTCCCGGGCGTTCCACCGGCCGAGGTGTGCATCCTCGGCGGCGGCATCGTCGGCACCAATGCGGCCAAGATCGCGCTTGGCATGGGCGCCAAGGTGACCATCGTCGACCGCAATCTGCACCGTCTGCGGGAGCTCGATGATATCTTTGCGGGCCGCGTCTTTACCCTGGCTTCCAACCTCCACAACGTCACCGAAGCAGTCAAGGCGGCCGACCTGGTCATTGGCGGAGTGCTGATCCCGGGTGCGGCCGCGCCCAGGCTGGTCACCGCCTCCATGGTGGCGCAGATGAAAAAGGGCGCCGTCATCGTAGACGTGGCCATCGACCAGGGCGGCTGCATAGAGACCGCGCACCCGACCACCCACTCCGACCCCTCCTATGAGGTCGACGGCGTGGTGCATTACTGCGTCACCAATATGCCTGCTGCTGTGCCGAACACCTCTACACTCGCGCTTACCAATGCGACCTTCCCGTACCTGCTGCGCTTGGCGCAGCTCGGCGTGCGAAACGCGCTCGCCGGGGATCCAGGGCTGGCCGAAGGCGTGAACACGCACGCAGGCGTGCTGAGCTGCGAGCCGGTCGCCTCCTCGCAAGGCAGGAGCTGGAAGCCTGTCGAGGCGCTGCTGGCCTCCTGAGCCACCGGCAACTCCAAAGCAGATCAGCCAGAGCAGGGGCAGGCGCGCGGGCCCAGCTGAAATCGGGAGAAAGAAGGTGCATGCTCCGCAACCACGCCGAAGTGCCGGGTCAGACGCCTGCCGGAACGCAGGTCCAGGCAAAGGCCCAGACGTAGGTCCAGGCAAAGGCGAAGGTGCCGATGCGGTCATCGCCGTGTCCGTCATCGTTCCCGCCTTCAACGAAGAGGCCCACATCAGCCGCTGCCTGGAGGCGCTCGCTGCGCAAACGCTGCCAAAGGCGCGCTTCGAGGTCGTGGTGGTGGACAACGGATCGACTGACGCTACTCCGGCGCTCGCGCGAGCCCACGGCGGCGCGCTGCAGCTGCAGGTGCTCACCCTGGCGCGCGCAACCATCTCGGCGGCCCGCAACCAGGGGGCGGCGCTCGGCCGCGGCCCGGTGCTCGCCTTTCTCGATGCCGATTGCCTCCCGCGCCCGGACTGGCTCGCCCTGGTACTAGCCTGTGCCCATGACCGCCGCATCTGGGGCGCACACTATCTTCTTCCCCCGGACGCGACCTGGGTCGGCAGCGTGTGGTTCCGCTACCAGGCCACCGAACAGCAAGGGCCAGTTGACTTCCTTCCTGGCGGCGACCTGTGCATCGCGAAGGCCGAGTTCGCCCGGCTGGGGGGCTTTGCCGAGCATCTGAAGACGAGCGAGGACGTCGACCTATGCAGGCGCGCGGCCGCTGCCGGCTTGGAGGTACTGGCCTTTCCCGAGCTCGGCGTCTTTCACCTCGGTACCCCACGCACGCTGCGCGGCTTTTACCGCCAGAACCGCTGGCACGGCGAGCACGTGCTGCGGGTCTTTCTCGCCAACCTGCCTGGAACCCGCTATGCAGGCATTGTGAGCCTGAGTTTTTACACCCTGGCTATGTTTTGGGCTACGCGCCTTGTGCCGGTGCTTACGCTGCCGCACGGCCACGGGCGGGCGGCGCTGCTGCCGCTGTTTCTTCTTCTGCTGCCGCCTTGTCTTCTTGCCCTTCAAAAAACCGCCAGGGGAGCCGAGTTCGAAAGAACCCTGCCCCTGGCGGTCTTGTATCTGGTCTATCTGCTTGCCCGCGCGGCCTCGCTGGTTCATCTTTCAAGGCCGCGGCACCGGTAGCAGGTGCGCGCTCAATGCCTTTGCGGCTGCTTGAGACAACCTAGCCCAGCGCTCCCTACTGCAGTGGCACATCCCGCTCCAGGCGGAAGGTCAGCTGCGTTTCGGCCGGGATCACCAGCTCTTTGTTGCCGGTAAAAGCCGACCCTGCACCTCCTGCGCCGGCCCCCAGCAACCCGCCGATCAGCGCGCCCTTGCCGCCGCCGGCCAGGCCCCCGATCAGGGCACCGAGGCCGCCGCCGCCGCCGGTAATCTCGGCTGTCCGCCGGCCTTTCCCCTTCTCTACCCGATCCACCGTACTGCTGGCCACCCGGTAGCTCCGGCCTTCGGCGCGGACGCTGTCCAGCCGTATTGCCAGCTCAGCTTGCCCTTTGAAGCGGCCAAGCGACTTCGCGTCCACCACCGTACCCGTCGCCGGAGCCCCGGCCCGGATCAGGGTCGCGCCGCCTACTACCACCGGTTCAGCCACGGTCGCGGTAAAGCTGTCGCCGGGCTGGCTGGTCTTTGAGCTGATCTCCTGGCCAAGACTCACAACGATGTGCGTTCCTGCCGGGATCGTGGCCGGCTGGCGCACGGCTGCCGGCGGCGCGTACGCTCCTTGGGCTGGCTGCCCGTTTGCATAGGGCTGGCGCTCGTTTCCGTAAGCACGGTCGGTTTGCCCTCGTTCCGACGCGCGTTCCCGCGGCGGCGGCGGCGGCATGCGCCCGGGAGCGCCACTTCCCGAGTTGCTCCCCTGCTGCGGGCCGTAGGGTTGCTGCTGGCTATAGGGCTGCTGTTGCTGCTGCTGCTGCTGCTGACCGGATTGCGCCGGAGGGTACTGCGCCGGGTCGTTGCTGCTTTGCTGCTGCGTGTTGTTGCGCTTGCAGCCGCCAGCCAGGAGCAACATGGCCAGGGTCACAGGAACTGCCGCGTTCTTCAGGCATGAGTGTGTCATCGCGCTCCATACGATGCGACAAGCCGAGCGGAAGTTTCCGTCAAAGACCCCCAAGCGGGCACAAACGCATCGAGGTACCGGCCTGTCCCAGGAGCCGGCGCCGTTACGGAGGTCACGGGAAAGGTCATGCGCGGTACAAAAATGCCGATACTGAGGATGTGGCAGACCAAGCATACGTGCGCGCAGTAGAACCCCGGGTGCTTTGGGAGCCGCAGCTGCTCGCTCCAGACCCGCAAACGGCCATGTCGGGCACAAGCGCTCACACCGAACCGGTGCCCTTTTCCTCGCCCCATGCTTCTGGCGGTGCGGCAAAAACGCTCCGCGGGATGGAGCAGCGGATCGCGCAGCTTGAAGCAGCGCTCGACACAGCGCCCGTGGGGCTTGCCACCCTTGACCTCGACTTTCGCTACCTGGAGGTGAACCGCCTTTTTGCAACCATGTACGGCAAACCGGCGGATGCGTTTGCCGGACGCACCGTTGCCGAGGCACTTCCGGACTGGGCTGCGCAGATCATTCCCCACCTTGAAGAATGCGTACAAAAAGGGAGCCGGGTGGAGTGCGAGATTCACCTTTCGAGCCCGGCGACCGGCAGGCCCGCGGTCTTTCTGCGCACCTGTCAGCCGGTACGTGACGCAGCAGGCGAAATGGTTGGGCTTTCCGCTTGCGTGATCGATATCACCGCGCGCAAGCAGGCTGAAGCGGAGATGCGCGAAAGCGAAGAACATTATCGCTACTCGATCGAGCTGAACCCGCACATCCCGTGGACGTGCGGCCCGGATGGCGAAAACTTTGACATCAGCGCGCGCTGGACCGCGCTGACCGGTGCCAAATCCGGCAGAATCACGCTCGCGGATTGGGCCGAAACGCCGTATCCGGAGGACCTCCCTGCGGTCCTGGCCGAATGGACTCGCTGCCGGGAGGCCGTGGAGCCGCTCGATGTGGAATACCGGGTCAAGTGCAGGGACGGACAGCTCCGCTGGATCCGTGCCCGCGCCGCGGCGCGGCTGCATGAAAGCGGCGCCATCCTCGGCTGGTATGGCATGAACGAGGATATCCATGACCGGAGGGAGATCGACGCTGCCCTGCGCGAAAAGACCCGGGGGCTGGAACGCGCCACCGAGCAGCTCGCGCTCCTGGTGCGGGAAGACCACCTGACAGGCCTGGCCAACCGCCGCCACTTCGACCTGACCCTCGAACGGGAGATGCACAGCTGTTGGCGGACAGGCAAGCCGCTGGGCTTGTTGATGATCGATGTAGACCGCTTCAAGGCCTATAACGACACCTTCGGCCACGTGGCAGGCGACTCCTGCCTCCGCCGGATCGCAGGCGCGCTGGAACAGATCATCCGGCACCCGGGGGATCTGGTTGCCAGGTATGGCGGGGAAGAGTTTGCGATCATCCTGCCGGGCGCGACCGAAGAGCAGGCAGGGGAGATCGCCGCGCGCGCACTCGCGGCGGTGGTTGAGCTCGGCATCGAGCATCCCGCTCACACAGGCGGCAGGGTAACCATCAGCACCGGGGTCGTCGCCGCCCTCCCTCCCGAGCACGTTCTGCATGCGCCTGCACCGCAGGTGGCCAGCGACCTGATCCGGGCCGGCGATCTGGCCTTGTATGCCGCTAAAAAAGGCGGCCGAAACCGCGTGGTGCGCGCAAGCGCTCTTGAGCAGCCTGCCGCATCCACCGTGTAGCGAGGCTACGCTCATCCGGCCGGTCTAAACGCTCCACGACCGGGGCCCCACGCAGCGGCTGCGTACTCTCCGTGTGGCTCTCTCGACCTGCGGGCCTCGCCAGGACAAGAACAAGCGCGGTAGCCTTGTGTACCACAGCAAGGACACCTCGATGGAATCCAGAAACAACGAGCTCTCTCTCGATCCTAAGCGCCGCGGACGGCGTGGCCGGCCCGGGCGCACACTGGCCCTGGGCTGCTTTCTGGTGCTGACCGCAGCAGCGAAGCTGTCCGCCCAGGCACCCGCCGGGCAGCAAACGCCTACGCTCTCGTCCGTGCTGCAGCCGGCTGTTTCCGAGCTGAAAGCGGCCGTGCTGGGCCTGCATACCGGCAAATGGAAGGCGCCGGGGCCAGTCAAGGAAGAAGCGGACGCGAACACCGGATCGATCACGCGCGACCTCGATGGAACCTTGCCTGCGCTTGTGGCGCAAGCCGACGCCGCCCCGGGCTCGCTTGGGGACGCGTTTACCGTGTACCGCAACCTCGATGCGCTGTACGAAGTACTGCTTCGCGTCTCAGAAACGGCTGACCTGGCCGCGACGGATGCGGAGGCCGGATCACTGCAGCATGCGCTGGGGACCCTGGATCAGGCGCGCCACACCCTGGCCGACCAGATCCTGTCCACCAGCCGCGCAGAGGAAGCAGCGCTTGCGCGGCAGCGGCAGGCACAGGCGGCGGCGGCAGTCCCGGCGGCGCCCGCACCCGCCACCGTGGTCACCGACGGGCCGG
>CAXTPL010000061.1:0-8574 GCA_964246065.1 uncultured Acidobacteriaceae bacterium | reverse complement strand
GGCCGCCCAGGCTGCGCACAAAAAGACCAGCCCCAAGGCGAAGCCGGCTGCTTCCTCCACCCAACCCTGAGTCCCAGCCTCTGCCCCCAAGCCCTGTCAGCGCAGCCTGTCGATTGCCGCGGTACGGTGGCGCGACCCTTCACCCGCAACCTGAGGCGAGCCTTTTCTTCTCCCCCGCGCACTCGAAGCGGGAACTCCCGGAGCAAAGCCGGTGTCTACCTCCTAGACACAGCGAAGCAGGGGCAAGGGCAGACGGCGCCAACAAAAGCCGGGCCCGTGCGACATTGGATTCAACGATCGAACGGTCGGGAATCACAGATCTGGTCATAGGATCCAGGCTCGAGCGATCGGGATCGAACGATCAGGACTCGAGCGACCAGCGATCGAACGACCAGGGCTCGAGCGATCAGGGATCGAGCGATCGGGGATCGAGCGATCGGGGAGTCGAACGGGCAGCGCCGCACCGGCATTTCCCGTTTCACCCCCTGCCGATCGCCTGCTATGGTAGGGAGGCTACTTCACGTGCAAGCGGGAATCGCGGTGGGCAATCTGGCGAGCGTTGTCGGCATCCGGCCGGAAGAAGCGGCCATCATCACCGAGCTCAAGGCCGGCTCAGAAGAAGCCTTTGCTTGGCTGATCGCGCAATACCACCAACCTATCTACAGCCTGATCGCCCGCACCCTTCAGAATCCTGCTGACGCACCGGACGTGACCCAGGACGTCTTCCTGAAGGTCTTCCGGAATATGTCCGGCTTTCATGGCGACTCAAGCCTGCGGACCTGGATCTACCGCATAGCGCTGCACGAGGCCTCAAACCAGCGCCGCTGGTGGTCGCGGCATCGCCGGCAGGAAGTCACAATGGAGACCGAGATCGGCCAACGCTCCGATGGGCAGCCCATCTGCCTGAAAGATACCCTGGCCGATGCGCAGGAGTCGCCCTTTGACTTTGCCGCACACGAACAGATGCGTGCCCGCGTCGAGGCTGAGCTCCGCGAAGTGCCGGAGCCGTTTCGCACCACGGTGGTGCTGCGCGACATCGAAGGCTTCGCGTATGAAGAGATCGCCGAGATCCTCAACGTCAATCTAGGCACCGTAAAGTCGCGCTTGATGCGAGGCCGGGCCCACCTGAAAACGCGCCTCGCCCCCCTTGTGGCGGCCGCTCATGGGCAGCCCGGGCGGCCCCCTGACGCAAGGCCACGCAGCGCCGCGGCAACGAAGGGGTTGGCACGATGAGCCTTTCCTTGCAACGCAGCTGTCGCGCCAGCCGCGATCGCTTCTCCGCCTATCTTGACGGAGCGGTCACCGGGGTGGAGATGCACCAGCTGACACGCCACCTGGACGGCTGCGCGGAGTGCGCGGGTGAGTTTGCGCGCTTGCGCGCCGTGCAGTCTACCGTTGCTGCCCTCGGCCCGGCACGGCCTCCGGCCGATCTTGCGCTGCGTCTCCGTGTAGCCCTTTCGCAGGAGCGGGAGCGCACGCCGGGCCGTGCCTTGTCCCGGCTCGCGCTGCAATGGGGAAACACCTTTGCGCCGTTTCTGCTCCGCGCTTCGGCCGGCCTGGCCTCAGCCGTGCTGCTGATCGGCGCAGTCGCCCTGCTGGTGGGTACCTTTGCCGCTCCAGAAACGCTGGTTGCTAGCGATGAGCCGATCGGCATGGCTTCCAATCCCCGCCTGCTCTATTCGCGCATCCCCTACAGCGCCATCAACGCTGACCCCCCGGCCAGCACCATCAACGGCTCTGTCGTGTTGCGCGCGTTTGTGGACGAACGTGGACGGGTGTACGACTTCCGCGTGATCTCCGGAGCAAACGACAGCGGCACCCATGCCGCACTCGAGAACAAGCTGCTCTTCAGCACCTTTGAGCCTGCGCGGGTCTTTGGGCAGCCGGTCGCCGGCTCTGTTGTCCTTTCCTTTGCCGATGTTTCCGTGCAGGGCTAACGGTCTTGAGGACTGCACCCTAAGCTCTCCAGATCGCCGGCCGCGGGGCTTGTAGAGGAGCTTCCGCGCCGCGCCCGGGTTTGACCCCGTTCCCGCCCCTGCATAGACTCAGAGCGGGTCTTCTCCACTCTTCTATGTCTTTTCGCCTCCGCTGCACTCGCAGCCTCGTCCTGCTCCCCCTGCTCCTTGCGTTCGCCGCCGCTGGTGCTTCTTCGCCCTGGGCGTGCCTGGCACAGGCTCCGGCCGAAGATCACCCTGAGGCGAAAAGCGCGGCGGAAACCGGGAAAGCCGGTGCCAAGCCCGCGAAAGCGACAGCCGGCGTGGAAACGCCCAGGCCGCCCAAGCCCCCGGCGCTGATCGACCCGGCAGGCCCGGCGGTCTCGCTTGAGTCCTCCGAAGCCCTGTTTGACGTAGCGGTCGCCCTCAACGCCTGCGGGTACGATAACGGCCTGGAAGACTCCGATCCCGTCCGCGCCCGGGTGCGGGACCAGATCAACCGGGAGCTGCAGCAGTCGGCCCCGGCCCGCGAAGCCCGCGACCAGATCTGCACCTTTATCAACCAGCACCGGCTCAACGAGGCGCGGCGGGACCTGGCCCAATATGTGTCGCTGGCGCTTTACCTGAACCCGCCTCCGGACCTTACCGCCAGCGTCGATCAGCAGGATATGCCGCCGGACGCAACGCAGGTCATGGACATGCTTCCCTTGTTGCGCACCTTTGCGGGAGCGGCGCAGCTGCACCTGCTCTGGATCGCCAACCGGCCGGCCTACGACGAGACCATCGCAAAGCTGCATGATCCGCTTACGCGCATGATCCTGAACACCAACGTGTATCTCAAGATGCCCACCTCCACCTACAGCGGCTCCCGCTTCCTGGTGGTGGTTGAGCCGCTGCTCTCCCCGGCCGAGACCAATGCCCGCGTGTATGGCACCGACTATGTCGTGGTCGCTTCGCCCGTCAATGGCACCATCCGCATGAAGGATGTGCGGCATACCTACCTGCATTACATGATCGAGCCGCTGCTCTACGCGCGCGCCACGGCGATGGACCGCCTGCTGCCGGTACTGAAAACCGTGCGCGACGCCCCGCTCGATTACGTCTACCGGTCCGACATCGTTTCGCTGGTAATCGAGTGCATGATCCGCGCAATCGAGGCGCGGACCATGGAGACCGGGGTGTCGATCTTCGAGATTCCAAAGACTACCAGCCGCGCCGACCTGCCGCGCATCCAGCATGAGCATGACCTGACCGTGCAGAAAGACGCAGCCGTCCGCGCGCAGGCGGTCCACGCCTCCATGGCGCAGGGCTATGTTCTTACGCAATATTTCTATGGCGAGCTCGACCCGTTTGAGAACAGCCCGGAAAGCCTGAAGGAGGCCATCGGGCCGATGGTCTACGGCATGGATGTAGACCAGCAGATTCACCGCGCGCGCGAGATCCGTTTTGCCGAGCAGGGCGAGGGCGACGTGATCCGCCACGCGGGCGCACGGTCGCTCGACATGGCCGAAGCCAAGCTGAAGCAGGGCGATGCCGACGCCGCCCGCACGCTTGCCCAGCAGGCCATCAAGGATCACACCGCCGACCCCGCCCGCGCCGACTACCTGCTTGCGCTTACCTGGCTGATGAAGGGCGATATGCAGGCGGCGGCCAACGACTTTGCCGAAACCATCCGGCTGAGCAACGATCCTCGCCTGCTCGCCTGGTCGCATATCTATCTCGGACGCATTCACGACGTCCAAGAAGAACGCGAGCAGGCGCTTACCGAGTACCAGACTGCGCTTGCGGTACGCGATGGCCAGCAGGATACCCGGTCTGCAGCTGAAAAGGGTTTGCAGCAGCCCTTCAGCCTGCCGCGTCGCAGCCGGCCTGCCGATGAGGACAGCAGCGACGAGGCGCCCGCGCCGCCGGGCTCCCAGACCTCGCCAGGCTCCCAAGCGCCGCCAAGCTCCGCCGCGCCGCAGGCTCAGCCGCATCCCTGAGCGGTGAGGAATGACCGCAGCGAGAGGCGTAGGCCGGGGATGCACACGTAACACCGCAGAAGGGGAGCAGATGCAGGGAGGCGGACTAAGCGAGGTCGAGGAGCTGCTAGGCTACCGCTTCCAGCGCCCCGACCTGCTCGAAGAAGCGCTCACGCACGGCTCATTGCGACACGAACTGCAAACCTCGGCAGCCGACGGCATCCCATTACCGGCAGGCGCGATCGACAACGAGCGCCTGGAGTTCCTTGGAGACGCCATCGTGGGCCTGGTCGTCGCGGAAAGCCTTTATCGCCGGTACCCTGAGTTGCAGGAAGGAGCCCTGACGCGGATGCGCGCGGAGCTGGTTAGCCGGAAGCACCTGGGCCAGGTGGGCCTGGGGCTCGAGCTCGGGCGCTTTTTGCGGATGGGCAAGGCAGAAGAGCGAAACGGGGGCCGGCGCCGGGCGGTGCTGCTGGCCAACTGCGTTGAAGCGTTGATTGCCGCCTTGTACCTGGATGGCGGCCTCCTCGCAGCCCAGGCCTTTATCCATAACGCGATCAGCGAGCCTTATCTTGACGGCTTGCGTGCCGAACTGGAAGAAAACAGCGCCATCGGCGACTACAAGTCGGCTTTGCAGGAGCTGCTCCAGGCTCGCCGCGCCGCGCAACCGGAGTACCTGCTGCAGGCCGAAAGCGGGCCCGACCATCGCAAGCGCTTTGTCGTCCAGGTGCGAGTGCAGCCGGGCAGGCATGCGGCCCCGGTAGAAGCGCGAGCCGAAGGCAGCACCAAAAAGAAGGCCGAGCAGCAAGCGGCGCGCCTGGTGTACGAGCAGCTCAAGGCGCGAACACACGAGCCACAGACCCGCGCCGGCGAGGCGGAGGCGGGTGGGAGCGCAAGCGAGGACGCATGCGCGGCTGCTGAGGCGGAGCCATCGTCTGACCGCCTGATCGCTCCCGTTTTGCGCGACAAAGCGCCGCGCGACAGACTTTCGCGCGAAAAACGCTCGCAAGATCAGTCTGAAGCACAGATTGGAGCCCGCCTCGGCGGGCAGCCCGAGGCACAGCCCCGGGCGCGTGCCAAGGGGCAGAATGGGGCGCAAGCAGCGGCGCAAGTCAGGCCGCAAGCAACGCCTCAAGCAACACCTCAAGCAACGCCGCCAGCCAAGCCCCAGCCCGGGGCGCGCCCATGACCGAGTTTCCCCGCAGCCCGGTCTATTCCTCCACAGCGACGTTGCCCGTCGAGGCACCCCCGGCTGCAACGCGGCTCGCGGGCGCCAACCTTGCAGGGGCGCCGACCGTCGAGCACCGCCGGCATCCCATGCTGCCCAGCGTGCTTGACGCGGCCCGATCGCTGATCTCGATGGTCGTGGTGGCGATGTTTCTGCTGACCTTTGTCGTCCAGCCCTTTCGCATCCCGTCTGAGTCGATGGAGCGCACGCTGCTGGTGGGCGACTTCCTGCTGGTCAACAAGATGATCTATGCGCCGGGCGGCTGGTTTGCCCGCCTTCTGCCTTATCGCGATGTGGCCCGCGGCGACGTGATCGTCTTTCGCTTCCCGCTTGATCCGTCAGACTACGTGGTCAAACGCGTGATCGGGCTGCCGGGGGACCATATTCACCTGGCAAATGGAACGGTCTACCGCAACGGCGAGCCGCTCAAGGAGCCCTATGCCGTGTATGAGCAGGCGTACCGCGACGCTTTCCGCGACCAGTTCCCTTCCGGCATGTATACCGACCCCGGCGTGGACACGCACTGGTGGCTGGAGATGCGGCGCAACGTGGCTCGCCATGGAGGCCCGGGCGGCGACCTGCTGGTGCCGGCCGGCAACTACTTCGTGCTCGGAGACAATCGCAATCACAGCCGCGACAGCCGCTACTGGGGCTTTGTTCCGCGCGCCAACGTAATCGGCCGCCCGTTTGTCATCTATTTCTCTCTCCGGCAGCCCTCCGCCACCGATACCCCCACGCTGCCGGATGATAGACTCGGACACGACGATCCGGTGAATGGACTGGTCGACTTTGCCCGGTGGGACCGCATGTTCCGCATCGTTCGCTAGGGCCGGCAGGCAGGAGACAAGCAGGCAGCTCGCATGGCAGAAACCCTGGTACACGACCCACAGACGTCTTCAGCGAGCACGCCTCCGGGCAAGTCTGTGCCTGTTGAAGAAACTCCGCTCGAGTTCTTCGCTTCGACCTGTGCCGTGCTGGTCATGGGCCTTTTCGCACTCACCTTTATCTTTCAAAACTTCGAGATTCCCTCCGGATCGATGCTGAATACGCTGTTGATCGGCGACCATGTGCTGGTCGACCGCATCACGCTTGCGCCGCCTACCAGGTGGGCGCCGTTTGTGCACTACCGCAACATCCGGCATGGCGACATCATCGTCTTCTTCAAGCCGGGCGAGCCGGACCTCTACCTGGTCAAGCGCGTGGTAGGCATTCCGGGCGATCGCATACACCTGCGCAATGGCGTGGTCTACCTGAACGGCAAGCCGCAGACCGAGCCGCATGCAGCCAAACCGTCCGATGCCGGCTACGCTCCTTACCGCGACGACTTCCCTGCTGTACCCGCCTCGCAGGGCTACGACCTGACCGCGACCTGGACCGAAGAACTCCCGACGCACATCGTGGGTGAAGACCTGGTCGTGCCCGCGGGCAAGTACTTTGCCATGGGCGACAACCGGCCTTATTCGCTCGATAGCCGTTTCTGGGGCTTTGTGCCGCGAGAAAACATCGTTGGGCGTCCCATGTTCGTCTACTGGTCCTTCATCACGGGCGAAGATCAGTTCGACAAGACCGGCGGTGCGCAGCGCGCGGCCTGGATCGTCCATATTGTCACTCACTTCTTCGACGGGACTCGGTGGCGGCGTACGCTTCACCGGGTAAGCTAGCCTGTTCCAGCCTGGCGCACCATGTCCGGCGAGACCGACAGCTTGCGGAGCGAAGGCGCGACACAAGCGCGCGTCGCGCTGCAGCAGCTCCCGATGAAGGAGACCGAAGAAGCGCAAGAAGCCCCCGCTCCGGGCTTGGCACCGCCGCCTACCCTCCGCCGGGAGTGGCTGCTGCTTGGCCTGGCTGTGCTGCTCTTTGCCGGCATTATCGGGCCGCCCCTGATCAACATCAGCCGCTACCAGCTGCGCGTGGTCGACGCCATGAGCCGCAGCCTGGGCCGCCCCGTCACCATGAGCGCGATCACCCTCCGGCTCCTGCCCGTGCCCGCCCTTGTTCTTTCCGACGTCGTGGTGCACGAAGAGCCCGGCTTCGGCGCCGAACCTCCCTTGCGTGCCCCTTCGGTGGTTGCCCAGCTGCGCCTCAGCTCCCTGTGGCGCGGCCGCTTTGAGGTCAGCCGGGTATCTATTTCAGAGGCCAGCCTCAACCTGGTCCGCAATGCGCAGGGCCGCTGGAATATCGGCTCGGTCCTGCTCCAGGCTTCGCATGTCCCCAATGCTCCCACCGGGCAGCCCCATGCCGGCTCCGCGCCGCGTTTCCCCTATATTGAGATCGTCGACTCCCGGCTCAACATCAAGCAAGGCTTAGAAAAGCTTCCCTATTCCCTGCTGAACGCCGACCTGTCCATGTGGCTGGCCGAGCCGGATCTTTGGCAGATCAAGCTGGAAGCGCAACCCGTACGCACCGACCTGCCGCTCGGCCTGGCAGACACCGGCCTGCTTCGCATCGAGGGTCGACTGCACCGGGCAACGGCCTTTGGGCGTATGCCGCTTGCCCTGCATGCCGAGTGGTCCAACGCGCCTCTCGGCCAGGCGAGCCTGCTGCTGCTGGGTCGAGACCGCGGCTGGCGCGGCGACCTCCACGCCACGGCAGAGATGACGGGCGAGCTCGACGCTCTTGCGCTTCAAACGCACCTTGTCCTTGCCAACCTGCACCGGCAGGAGTTTACCCCGGCTGAACCCTTCCAGGTGGATGCCACCTGCCGAGCGACGTACGAGCGGGAGCTGCGCCTCCTGCAGGGCATCGTCTGCCGCTGGCCGGTGGGTGCCGGTCAGCTGCTGCTTACCGGCAGTATGGCTACGCACCCCGGCGCGCCCGGGCCCACAAGCCTGGCTCTCCAGGCCGACCGGGTGCCAGCGGAGCTCCTGCTCGCAGGCGTTGCCCTGGCGCGCAGCGACTTCACGCCGAGCTTCCACCTCCTGGGCGAGCTAGGCGGGTCCTTCACCTATGCCTCGCCCGGAGCTCAGGGCAGCGGCGGCTATGCGGGCCTGGTTACCTCGCCCCGGCTGCAACTCGCCGCCGACGGTCTGCAGGAGGCGCTTCCCATTGAGGGAGTCCGGCTGGAGGCGACCACGCCTGCTCCTTCCGGGGTCCCGACCATTCTTTTCGCTGCGGGCCCGGTCGACCTTGGCGGGCCTGCGCCTGTGCTGGCCAACGCACAGCTCACCGAGCTCGGGCTGCTCCTGCACGGGGCGGGCACGGCCTCCGTAGCGCGGCTGCTCGAGATTGGCCACGCCACCCGCCTGCTTCCGGTCGCACTGGCGCGGCTCAGCCCGGAGGGCATCGCGGAGTTCGACGTAAGCCGCGGTATCCACTGGCGCCCGGTGGATGCTCAGGCAATGGCCGCGTCTACGCCGGACGCCGTGCCTCCTGGTGCGCCGACGCTTGAGGAGCCCCCGCCCGCCTATCCCCGCATGGGCGGGTGGCTGCGCCTGCGCAACATACGCTACAC
>CAXTPL010000060.1:16026-17978 GCA_964246065.1 uncultured Acidobacteriaceae bacterium | reverse complement strand
ATCTTCCAAAAGCTTGCGCGGCTTTGTTCACGTATCTCTGGGACAGCACACTAGCGGGACGAGACTATGAGGAACGCCACGATCAGCCGACGAGCTAAGCGCATAATCCTTGTTCGGTTACAAACGAGCTCCGTGAAGGCGCGGCCTGTTCAGCTTGGCGCTAACACGGTGTTTACCGGCACCTCAGCTGGTGCCCTGCCTGCAAGCCAGCCGCTTACAGTTGCTGGACGCGGCCTCGGGTAATCAGGCGTAAGAGGAACGTGAAGATCACTGCTCCCAGAACGGCGACCAGGATCGAGTAGATCAGCCCGCCCTGCCCGGCGAAGCCCAGGTGCGACATCAGGAAGCCGCCCAGCAGCGCGCCTACGATGCCGACGATGATGTCCACAAAGAAACCGTATCCCCCGCCGCTCATGATCTTGCCTGTGAGCCAGCCGGCGATCAAGCCAACAAGAATCCACCAGATAAATCCGTGCATAGTTCTCCTCTGCTTTCGAGTTCTTGGTGTGTGGAAATGCTTTGCAAAATCCGGGAATGTAGCACAGCGTAAGCAGGGGGTGTGCACTCCGCAACCGGCGAGCACACATCCCTGCGACGAACGATAGGATGCAAAACACGCCTCTTCGGGCCGAGCGGATGCGGAAAATTTCGGGGCCGGGAGCAGCAAAGCCGCGTCCCGGCCCGGCATTCCCCCGGCCTCGATCTGCCAGAAGTAGAGATCAAAGCCTGGCGGGCCGGAGCCGTTAGCCCGGCGGCGTCCTGTCCAGCTCGCTCAGCCGCAGAACCAGGCACTTGGCCGCCCCGCCGGCCTTGATGAACTCGGTAAGCGGGGTCTCCATCACTGTCCAGCCGCGACCCTCAAGCTCTGAACGCAGGGCGCGGCTGATCTGGTTCAGCACAATGACGCGGCCGGCGTTCACGGCGTTGCAGGCAAAGCGCACCGCGTCCGGCTCGCCAACGACCACCCGTCGCGCCGGCGGGTAGAACTGCTCGATGCTTGCTTGCGAGGCCGCGTCAAACGCCGGCGGGTAGTACATGGCGTCGCCGTTGGCGAGGGGGCAAAAGCAGGTGTCCAGATGATAAAAGCGGGGATCGATAAGCTTTAAGGAACGCACCTCCACGCCCCAGGTTTCGCGCAAGCGGGCGTGGCTCTCCTCCGATGTCCGCCAGCCGTAGCCGGCCCACAGCACCTGGGCGCCGGGGGAAAACAGCGCGTCTCCTTCACCTTCAAACGACACCTCGGGCGGCAGGTCGCGCAGCACAAGCCCGGTAGCTTCAAACCAGGCGCGAAAATGTTCCTCTTCTCCCTGCCGCTCCGGGTGCAGGAATCGGCTGAGCACGACCTTGCCCTGGTGCACCAAGCCTGCATTTGCGGCGAAGACCATATCCGGTGAGCCTGGCTGAGGGTCTACAAGAACGATCTCCGCAAATCGCGAAAGCGCGGCATGCAGCTGCCACCACTGCTCCACCGCAAGCTGGCGCGAGGAGCGGCTGATGTTGCCTTCCATCCAGGGGTTGATCACGTAGCGAACGTCGTAGAAATCGGGCGCGCACATCAGAAAAACAGGCCGAGCGGAGCTGGAGGCCGGAGCGTGGAGCCAGGTGGCAAGCTGAATCATGGCCTGAGTCTCCCCGCGCCGCCGGACGCCCGTCAAGGAGAATGAAGATGCACTCCGACCCGCATAACTATGCAGCCATGAGACTTACTGCACCGCCGGCGCAATCCATCCCCCGCTTGCCTGCGCGTTTACACTGGTTCCATGGCAGGCGCGCAATGGTCCCCCGCGGAGTTAGCGAGCCTTCGCGCAGCGCTGCTCGCCTGGTTTGACCGGCACAAGCGCGATCTGCCCTGGCGACGCACGCGCGACCCCTACGCGATCTGGATCTCAGAGGTGATGCTGCAGCAGACGCGCGTGGCCGCTGTGCTGGACCACTATGCGCGGTGGATGCTC
>CAXTPL010000060.1:15424-16016 GCA_964246065.1 uncultured Acidobacteriaceae bacterium | reverse complement strand
CTCCGCTTCCCAACCATCGCTGCGCTTGCGCTGGCTGCCGAGCCGGAGGTGCTGGCACTGTGGAGCGGCCTTGGCTACTATCGGCGCGCGCGCTTTCTGCATGCGGGTGCCCGCGCCGTCATGGCCGAGCATGGAGGCGAATTGCCGCGCACCGCTGCCGCGCTTCGCCATCTGCCCGGCATCGGGGCCTACACCTCTGCCGCCGTCGCGAGCATCGCCTTTGGGGAGCCGATCGCGGTTGTGGACGGCAACGTCGAGCGCGTGGCGATTCGTCTGCGGGGAATCGGACTCGAGCCGCCCGCTTCAGCAACCGCCCCCGGGGCGCTCGACCGGCAGGTACGCTCAACAGCCGAAATGCTGCTCCAGCCGGTGCGGGCCGGCGACTGGAACCAGGCAGTTATGGAGCTGGGCGCAACCGTCTGCCTGCCCCGCGCGCCGCTTTGCTTGCACTGCCCGGTAGCGCCCTGGTGCGCCACACGCGGTGAGCATCGTAGCCGGCCTTGTAAAGCACTAACCCCGCGCGCGATTGCCTACTCACTCGCCCAGCGCACGCGCGCCGGCGGGCCCCAGGTGCTGCTGGTGCAGCGCCCCG
>CAXTPL010000060.1:11832-15414 GCA_964246065.1 uncultured Acidobacteriaceae bacterium | reverse complement strand
GCTGGCGCCTCGCTGATGGCCGGCATGTGGGAGTTGCCTGAGTGCACACCCGGGGCAAACATGTTCGCTGTCCCATTTTCGGCAGCAAGCGAGGCGCTGCTGACGCTGCGTCACTCCATCACTGTTACAAATTATACTGTACGTATCTACCACTGTGACGAGTCCGGCGCTGCCGCACTCGCCGCCGACCCGGCTAGCCGCTGGGTGCCCCTCGACCAGCTGCCGGGCACCGCGCTTACTGGTCTTGCGCGCAAGGTGCTTACACGGCTTGCGCTTTGGCCGTCGACCCGCGCGCAGCTCGCCGCGCGTTAGCTCCCGGCGGCAGCACTCACAATCCAAACGAAGCACGAGCGCCGGGCTTGGCAGGCGGAGCCAGGGGCGCGTTCAAAAACGCGACCAGCGGCGCCATCGCTCGAAAGCTTTCCGCTGCCGCCGCCACCAGCCCGGGACCTGTGGCCACCGTGCTGGGCAGCCGGCGGGAAACGCCCCACTGGCGCTGAAGGATAAGGTCCATCGCCGGGTGCTCGGCGGGAAAGCCTTTTGGAGCCCGCGTAAGCGCCAGGCCGGCAAAGGGCTCCGCCAGCTTTTTCAGGCGCTTGTCGCCGAGCAGGGAGCGCATCTCCTCGTGGTGGTCGAGCAGGTGGCGCCGGATGGCGAGCAACTGGTCTCGCTCCGGCATGTAGCAGCCGGCAGCCAGCAGAACCTCGTTCGCGCCCACCTGCAGGTAGAAGCCGCCGCCGCTTGTTTTTTCAAGGCCGGTACGCGCCCACCAGGCGGCCATGTGCGTTTTGTAGGGGATCTTCTCCTTGCTGAAGCGGGTATCGCGGTAGATGCGCATGATCGCCTTTGCGGGCGGCCGCACATGGTCGGGCGCAAAGCTTGCGAGCTGCTGGTTGATCGCTTCAACCACAGCCAGCATGGGCGCTTTCAGTTCTTCCTCATACACGTGTTTGCGCTCGTTGAACCATTCTCGATTGTTGTTTCGCGCCAGGCCGCGAAGAAACTTGAGCGATGGAGGTGTAAAGTGCGCGGGAACAGCGACCAAGGTTTGCTCCTTCTTTCGAGCGTGTGCTCGCGCCCTGCCGGCCTCGGGGCCGCTATCCAAATGCTTTCACGCCGCGGCAGCTTTTGACCTGCGGCCGTCGAGGCTCGTGCTTGACGGGAGTGAAAAAGGGCGAAGCACTGGTACCCTGATGTGAAAGTAAGCCTAGAACTACCTCGAAGGACACCCCTGTGACTATGCTTCCCCGACCCGCGCACACTGCCTTGCACCTGGGCGCCGCATGGCTGCTCGCCACCGGCTTTGCTGCCTGCTTTGGCCAGACCCCTGCCCCCATGGCGCCGGTGCCCCAGGTAGCCGGTGTGCCCGCAGGCGCCCTGGCGGCCGCAGGGTCCATCGACCCTGAAAAGATTCGCGCGCATGTGCGCTTTTTAGCGAGCGACCTGCTTGAAGGCCGAGGGCCGGGCAAGCGCGGCGCCGAGCTTGCCGCAGAATATATCGCGACCGAGTTTGCCCTGGATGGTTTAAAGCCCGCGGGAGACAACGGAACGTTTTTCCAGAACGTACCTTTGTATGCGGTCCATACCGATGAGGCGAAGACCACTGCCGCGTTCATACCGGCTTCCGGCTCGGCGATGCCGCTTACCTACGGATCTGACTACGTCACCAAGGATGAGCGCGGGCAAACCACGGCCGACATCGATGCGCCCATCGTCTTTGTCGGCTACGGCATCGATGCGCCGGAGTACAAGTGGGACGACTATGCCGGGGTCGATGTTCGAGGCAAGGTCCTGCTGGTCATCGTGAACGAGCCTCCTTCCCAAGACGAATCCTTCTTCAAGGGAAAGGCGATGACCTATTACGGCCGCTGGACCTATAAGTATGAAGAAGCGGCACGCAAAGGTGCGGTGGGCGTGCTGATCATCCATCGCGAAGACCTGGCGAGCTATCCCTGGGCAGTGGTGCAGAACTCGCAGGCGATCGAAAAGTCCTACCTTAAGGGCGACCCCTCGGCAACGCTTGAGGCCGCGAGCTGGATCCAGCTGCCCGTTGCACAAAAGCTCATGGCAAGCAGCGGCCATAGCCTTGACGAAGAGATCGTTGCGGCCGGCAAGCCCGGGTTCAAGCCGTTTACGCTGCCGGTGCGCTTCAAGGCTCATATCGCAAGCGTGGTTCGCCCGTATGAGTCGGCGAATGTGGTCGGCATGGTGCCCGGTGCGGCGCCGGGGAGTGCCGTACTGTACTCGGCGCATTACGATCATCTCGGCATCGACCCTGACGCGAAGGGCGACAAGATCTACAACGGCGCGGGTGATAACGGCACCGGCTGCGGCATCCTGCTGGAGCTCGCGCGCGCCTTTGCGCAATCTTCAGTCAAGCCTCCGCACCCGGTTTACTTCGCCTCGGTCACCGCGGAGGAGCAGGGCCTGCTCGGCTCGCAATACCTCGGCATGCACCCCCCGGTCGCCGCCGGCCAGATCGCGCTGGACCTGAACTACGACATGCTCAACCCGATCGGCGTGCCCGTCTCGGCTGAAGTAGCCGGAGCCGAGCGCACCACGTTTTACCCGGAGGTGGAACGCACGGCCAAGGCCTTCGACCTTGCCATCCAGCCCGACCAGTTCCCTGCGGCCGGGCATTACTACCGTTCTGACCACTTTTCGCTGGCGCGCGTCGGCATCCCGGCGTTCTCGATCGGGCAGGGTACCCTTTTTGCCGGGCACGATGCAGCCTGGGGCGAAGAGCAGGCCAGGGACTACACCGCGCACCGCTATCACCAGCCTGCCGACGAGTACAAGCAGGAGATGGACTTTCGCGGCGATGCGCGGATGGCGCAGTTTGGCTTTGTTTTAGGCTGGCAAGCAAGTGAGGCGAGCCAACCGATCGGCTGGCAGCCTGGCGATGAGTTTGCCGCGGCAAGAAGCAAGAGCCTGGGCAACCGCTAAAGCAGGAGGAGAGCGATGGCATGGAGACGGACGCCGCTGCTGGTTGCCGCGGCACTGCTGCTCGGGAGCACAGGCCCGGCTCTGCCCGGGCAAACCCTGCAACACCGCAAACCCTCGCCGGACGGAGCGGCAGCCGCAGGGCAACCGGCGCCGCCGGCTCCCGGCATCGCGGACGCCGGCGAGGCCGTTCCACCTGCGGCCGAAGGCGAATACCGCTGGGGTGAGACGGGTGAGGTCATCGAACTGTACGTGGAAGGCAAGGCGCTGCACGGCTACATGACCCGCCGCAGCGACCGCGGCAACCCTGACTCATCTCCGCTCACGTTTCAGTTCAAGGAGGCTGCGACGACCGATGGCGGCCTGTCGTTTTCAACGACGCGTATCCATGGCGATTGGTACTCCTTTATTGGGCGGGTGTTGCGCGGCACTGCAACCAACCCGCGCGAGGATGGATACTACCTGCTGTCCGGCACCCTGATCACTCACCTGGGAGCAGGCTCGGCTGCCGAGGGCGTGGTCGGCCAGCCGACCGGCGGAGGCGGGCTGGGAGCCGACGCCGTGAGCCGGCAAGTCACGCTCAAGCAGACAGGCAGCCGAGCGGAACCGGCGCGCTGAGGCAAGGCTCCGTCGCCAGGC
>CAXTPL010000060.1:0-11822 GCA_964246065.1 uncultured Acidobacteriaceae bacterium | reverse complement strand
GCATCGAACACCAGTACGGGTAAACGCCCGGCAGCTAAAGGAGACGCATGGAACGGACAGCGAACGCGATATGGAAGGGCAGTTTAAAGGAAGGCAACGGTGTTATTTCGTCGGCAAGCGGGGTGCTCAAGGAGACGCAATATTCGTTTTCCACCCGCTTTGAAGACGGCAAGGGCACGAACCCGGAGGAGCTGATCGCGGCCGCGCACGCGGGCTGTTTTTCGATGGCACTGGGAGCGCAGCTCGGTGAGAGCGGGCTTACTCCGGAGTCGATCGAGACCACTGCCTCGGTAAGCCTGGGCAAGGTGGAGGGCGGCTTCGCCATCACAGCCATCAAGCTGGTGACTCGAGCCAAAGTACCCGGGGCGGATGCCGCAACCTTTGACAAGGCCGCGCAGGGCGCCAAGACCGGCTGCCCTATCTCCAAGCTGTTTGCGGGGAACACCGAGATCACGCTGGACGCGCAGTTGATCTCCTAGGTATCCCCGGCAGGCGGTGGGGCACGGGCAAGAGTGGGTCTGCGATTGCAGCTTGCCTGTGCCCCCCGAGCCGCCCGGCTATTCGAGCGCAGTATGCAGCATCAGGTACTGCCGCATCTCTTTGCCGATGGCGCTCGCCTGCTGCACGCCTGTGTCCATCATCTTGAGCCACTGCCTGGTGGTCTCGTCAGTCTCGCCCATGTTGAGCAGGTAGGCGGTCTGCACGATGATCTCTAGGGCATTGCCCATATCGTGCACCAGCTTGCGGAGCTCCAGCATGTGCTCCTTCGGTATGCTTGGTCCTTTCGCTTCCAGCTCACTCATTGGCCAGCGGCCCTCCCGCACAGCGATTCTATATCGGCGGCACGCGCCGGTTGACAGATACTGGCTGCTTTGCAAGACTTGGACTTGGCTGTCGCCCTGGCTCTCACGCCAGGCTGCAGGCTGTGCCGAAGTGGCGGAATTGGCAGACGCGCATGGTTCAGGTCCATGTACTCGCAAGGGTGTGGAGGTTCGAGTCCTCTCTTCGGCACCAGATCAATTTAGGGGTTTGATAGAAAGGAGCGGCCTGCGGGCTGCTCCTTTTCGTTTTGCCCGGTGCACATCGGCCCCCCGCAGAGCGCATCGGCATAGCCCTGGTAAACGCCATGGAACACCGCATCCCAGGAGGCGCCCAGGGCGTACCGCCGCGCAGCCGCGCTCATCGCCCGGCGCCGGTTCGGGTCCAGGGCCAGGGCGGCCACGGCATCGGCAAAGTCTGCGTCGGCTGCGATCCACCCGGTGACTTTGTCTGCAACCAGGTGCGCGGGGCCCCCGTCAGGCGTCACAATGGCCGGCACGCCTGAGGCCATCGCTTCCAGCACCACATTGCCGAAAGTGTCGGTATGGGAGGGAAAAACAAAGCAGTCCATGTTTGCGTAGGCCTGGGCCAACGCCGCGCCGCGCAGCACGCCGGCAAAGGTGGCATCCTGCAGCTGCGCACGCAGTGCAGGCTCCTCGGCGCCTTGTCCCACAATCAGAAAGCGGATGCGCCCCAGCCCGAGAGCAGCGAGGCGCCGGGCCATGGCAGGCAGCAGCTGGATGTTCTTTTCAACCGACAACCTCCCTACATAGCCGACGACAAATGCCTCATCCCGCGCGTGGCGGGTGCGGTGCGCTGGGGAAAACAGCTCCGCATCGACCCCGCGCGGCATCAACCGGCAGGGGCGGCCGGTCGCGGCGGCAAGCAGCGTGCAAAGCTCCGGGTTGGGCGCAAACAGCAGCCGCGCCATCCGGTAAAAGGCAGCGGAAGCGCCCAGCGCCACGTGCTCGATCGCGCGAGCCAGTGGGGGCCGGCCCTGCAGGGGCAGCAAGCGCTGCAGCCATTGCGATCGAGTGGCAGCATACTCGTGCACATTGGTATGCCAGGAGGCAAACAGCGGCACGCGCAGGTGGTGCGCGGCCAGCGCGCCGGCCACGCCCACGTCGCTCGGCCCGGTAATGTGAATCAGGTCCGGCGCAAAGGCGCCCACCGCGCGGAGAATGGCCGGTACATGCCGCAAAAACAAGGGGTCGTAGCGAAGATCCTTGTCGAGCGCAAAGGAAAAACGCCCGCGCGGCAGCTCCAGTGTAGAAACCCCTTCGCCCCCTGGTAGACGGCCCGGAGGCAGGCTTGAAGTGTCTCCCCTGCCCCGCACACACAGGAACGGCAGCCTTTGCCGCCGAGCATAAGCCTCAAAGTGCCGGCTGGTGTGCGCCACACCGTTCACCTCGTGGAACGAGTCAGGGAAATAAGCCACGCGGGGCCAGGATGTCTGCACGGGATCAGTCTATGTGCTGGGCAGGGTTCGAGACGAAGACCGCTTTGCGCGGCTGGGATCGGTCCGCGGCGGGGTGCTTTCGCTTGCGGCACACAAGAGCTTCTGTCCTCACGGAAGCAGGAGGATAGAAGCTCTTGACCGGAAGCCGGCAGCTGCTGCGCCGGCGCCTGGCGGGTGGCGCCTGCGCGGAGGCCGCTTTCGCCCCTACTCGCCCAGCACCAGTTGCAGCTCGCGGCGTTCATCCCAGGCGCGTCGCAGGCTGCCGGAGACAGGGCGTGTCCCGAGCAGGCGCACCAGCCCGATGGTGCAGCGCAGATACTTAGGGGCCACACCCTTGGGCCACAGCTCGCGGATGGGCCGGGAAATGCCTTCGGCATCGGGGTGGTACACGCGCTCGTCCCAGCAGCGCGAGCCCTGCGGGAACTCCGGGTAGTCCCGCACCACGTCGAGCGTGGACTGGAGCACGCGATGCTTCCAGGGCTCGGCATATTGCGGCATAAAGAGGACGTGGCTTTTGCCCTCGTAGCGAACTTCGTGCACAAAGTCGGTAAAGGTTCGCGCATTGGTCAGGTTGATGTTGGCATTGGGCTCCATGCCGTGGCGATCGCCGCCGGAGATGAGCAGCTTGCCGTACTCGCGGGCCATGGTCTTGACGCTGCGATTCTCGCACCAGCTCCGCAGACCATTCAGTTCCAGGGCGTGCATGTACTCGCCATGAACGCTCATAAACTGCCGAAGCAGCTGCTGGTGCCGGGCAGCCCCAACCAGGTACAGGTCCCACATGGGGTGATTGAAGACAAGAAGCACGTTCGGCAGCGCGTGCAGCTCTCGCAGGATCTCGGTCAGGCGAAGATCGTCCGGGTTGGCGGTGAACTCCTCAAAGCGCTGCATCCAGGCCTGGCCGGCCTCGCTCGGCAGGTTGTGGACGCCCAGGTGAAAGCTCTGGTCCCCGCCGTAGGGTACGCTCCACTCGACGGAGACAGGGATGTGCCGGGCCGAGGCGATGGTTCGCAGCAGCATCGGGGCGTGGATGTTGTCATGATCGGTGAGGGAGACGAGCGGGGCCAGTCCCAGCTTTTCGATCTGTCTGCCTTCAAGATCAAAGGCCAGCCTGGGCGTCAGCGGCGGGGTCCAATAGCTGCGCGCATAGTCCACGTCCACCCGGTGGTTGGTGCGTGCGCGGTCTTCCACCCGGCTGACGACGCGCTGAATCCAGTTGATCTTGCTTCCGAGGTTGGCAAGGAAGTCGAGCGTCTCCTTGGATTGATTGGTGTGCCCATGCAGCGAAACGCCGGTGACGTAGCTTTCCGGTGCTTCGCCGTCCTTCCAAAGGTAGGAAACCTTTCCGCATCCGCCCATCCGCACGCCTCCCTGTTCTGCGGCGAGTATGGAAGTGCAGCGTGAATGGGGCATTACGGGGATGCGAATCGCCCGTCAAACCTCCGCGGGTAGGTGCCGAAAGTACCGTAGGCGTGAGCGGCGCAGGGCTGCTCGCGCGGGCGCTCGCGCGGTCACCGGCCCGAACACTGGCCCGAACACCGGCCCGGCGTTCGAGGCACCGTGCAGGGCCGAGCGCCAGCCTTTTCTTGTTCCGCCGGGCCGCCCTTCGGGTGCACTCCGGGCGCTCTGCTGCCCGCACTGTTAAACTGGGAGGCAGCGAGTCTTTGCGCCTGTGGACCGAGCGCGAACTCCCCGACATCTATCCGCACCACTTTTTGAAAGAATAGGAAACCTGCGCCTGTGAGCACCTCCATCCGCAACATTGCCATCATCGCCCACGTCGACCACGGCAAAACCACGCTCGTCGATGCGATGCTGCGTCAGTCCGGCACATTTCGCTCGAACGAAGCATTGACCGACCGCGTCATGGACTCAAACGACCTTGAACGCGAGCGCGGCATCACCATCCTTGCCAAGTCGACGGCCATCTTCTACCACGATCACAAGATCAACATCGTCGACACGCCGGGCCACGCCGATTTCGGCGGCGAAGTCGAGCGAGCGCTCAAGATGGTCGATGCCGTTGTGCTGCTGGTCGACGCGTCAGAAGGCCCCCTGCCGCAGACCCGCTACGTGCTTTCAAAGGCGCTTGAGGCCAAGCTGCCTCCAATCCTGGTGATCAACAAGATCGACCGTCCGGATGCCCGTCCGCAGGAGGTGCTGAACGAGGTATATGACCTGTTTATCGACCTCGATGCGGCCGAAGACCAGCTCGACTTTCCCGTGCTCTACACCAACGGCAAGCTGGGCCTCGCCTCGACAGAAGCAGACAAGATCGGCGAAAACCTGCAGCCGCTCTTTGAGACCATCATCCAGACGGCTCCCCCGGCCCCGGGCGAGGCCGATGGAAACCTGCAGATCCTGGTCACCAACCTCGACTACTCGGATTACCTGGGTCGCCTGGCAATTGCGCGCGTCTTCAACGGCACCCTCAAGGTCGGCGATGAGGTGACGCTTTCGCGCCGCGACCTGTCGCTTGAAAAGGTCAAGATCACCAAGCTCTTTACCTACTCCGGCCTCAAGCGGGTCGATACCGAGCAGACCACCGTCGGCGACATCATCGCCATTGCCGGCATCCCGGGTATCACCATCGGCGAGTCGCTGACCTCGATTGAAAACCCGCAGCCGCTGCCCTTGATCGTCATCGATGAGCCGACCATCGCCATGCAGATGTCGGTCAACAACTCGCCCTTTGCAGGCCGCGAAGGCCAGTATGTGACCTCTCGCAATATCCGCGAGCGGCTCGACCGCGAACTGCTTACCAACGTCTCGATACGGGTTGAGGACACCGGCTCGCCTGAAAGCTTCAAGGTGCTGGGCCGCGGCGAGTTGCAGCTTTCTATCCTAATCGAAATGATGCGCCGGGAAGGCTTTGAGATGATGGTCGGCCGGCCCGAGATCGTCACCAAGCGCGTCGACGGCAAGCTGATGGAGCCGGTCGAGCACCTGACCATCGACATCCCGGATAACTTTGTCGGCACGGTGATCGAGCGCCTGGGACCGCGCAAGGGCGAGATGGTCAAGATGGCCTCGCATGGCTACGGCCGCACCCGCATGGAGTTCAAGGTGCCCTCGCGCGGGCTCATCGGCCTGCGCTCGGAGATGCTGACCGAGACCCGCGGCACGATCATCATGAACTCGATCTTCGATGGGTACATGCCCTACCAGGGAGAGATCCCGCAGCGTCCGACAGGCGCGCTGATCTCGGACCGCACCGGCGCCACGACCACCTACGCGCTCGATGGCTTGCAGGATCGCGGCACGCTTTTTGTTCCTTCCGGCGTCGAGGTGTACGAAGGGATGATCGTCGGCGAAAACTCGCGCGACAACGACCTGGACGTGAACGCGGTGCGCGAAAAGAAGCTGACCAACATGCGCGCCTCCTCGGCTGATGAAGCGCTACGGCTGGTTCCTCACCGCGCGATGAACCTGGAACAGGCCATCGAGTTCATCGCCGAGGACGAACTGGTGGAAGTGACTCCAAAGAACCTGCGCCTGCGCAAGAAGATCCTGCAGGCCAACCGGCGGCCGCGCCGCAACAGCTCCAACAGCGCCGAATAGCGCCTCTAACACTCTCCGAGGAACCTGGCCGGGAGATGCCGCAGCGCGGCGTCCCCTGGCGCCCCACCATGCCGCAGCAGCCAAACCTGTTTACGCCTGAGCCTGAGGAGTCTCGCAGCTACGCTCGCCCCGCGCCCGTTCCGCGCGGCGGTCGAGCCCACCCTCGGCATCTCTGGCTTGAACGCACGGAGCTGCTGGTGCGCGTGGTCGTGCAGCTCTACCTCGGCCTGCTGATCGTCGCTTTGCCATGGATGCGCTTTTGGACCGAGAATGGCCTGCTGAGCTGGACTCACGCCACAGCAATGGTAGCCAACAACGGCTTTGTGCGCGGAGCCGTCTCAGGACTCGGCATGCTGAACGTCCTTCTGGCTTTGCATGCGCTCTTCGCGGACAAGCCGCGCCGCTGAGCTCGAGCGGGAAATTGCCCGGCCTTTGCAGGCCATGCGGCTGTGCGGAATCCAATCTGCATCTTTTCTTTGACACACGACCTACGATCGTAGACAGATAGACCTACGCTCGTAGACACACAGCCCTACGCTTTTTTGAGACAAGACCTACGCTCTCTGAAATAAGGACGCACGCATGCGAGTCAAGGGGAAACCCGCGCGCCTCTTTGAGGCGCTAGAAGGCAATTGGCAGGCCGAGATGGGCGGCTTTTACACCTACAGCACGCTGGCCGAGCGGGAGCCGGACCCGCAGCGCCGCGCGGCCCTGCGCGAGCTGGCCCGGGCCGAGCAGCAGCATGCTGCCTTGTGGGCCGGCCGCCTGGAGGCCCTGGGTCGCCCTGTACCCGTTTACCGCGGCAGCACTGCCGGCGATGCCAATACGCTGGCCAACCGGGTAGGCGGCGATGCCCTGGCGCTACGCCGGCTGGAGCTCCATGAGAGCCGCGCCGTTGCCATGTACGGCAAGCAGCTGCGCGAGCTGGGCGACCAGGCAAGCATCGCTATCCTGGAAGAAGTGATTGCGGACGAGCAGGCGCACTTTGCCATCCTCGGCAACCTGATCCGTAACCGCGGCGGCCTGCCGCGCAGTACGCCCGAAGAAGCGCAGAGTGCCCTTGACGAGCTGATCGCCGCCCGCGACAAGGGTCGTCCACAAACGGCCAGCTGGATCGGGGACGCCATCTACGGCGTCAACGACGGATTGGGATCGATCTTCGGTATCGTCTCCGGCGTCTCCGGGGCGACGCTGGGCAACAGCCACTTTGTGCTGATCGCAGGGCTGGCCGGGATGATCGCGAGCGCGCTTTCCATGGGCTCAGGCGCGTATCTTGCGGCAAAAAGCGAGCGAGAAATCTACGAGGCGGAGTACGCGCGCGAAGAAGAAGCAGTGAAGCTGAACGAAGCCGAAGCCAAGGAGATTCTTTCGCTCACCTACCAGGTGCGCGGCCTGCTGCATGAAGATGCTGACCGCTTTGTCGAGCACCTGGCCAAGGATAAGACGCGGCTGGTGCAGGCGCTGGCGCGCGAAAGGCTCAATACGACGGAGGAAGGGTTGAGCCGGCCCATGACGTCTGCCATCTCCGGCGCGCTCTCAACCGCGGTCGGCGCGTTTATTCCGATCGTTCCTTTCTTTTTTGCCTCGGGGATTCCGGCCGTGGCGATCGCGGCCATCGTCTCGCTCCTGGCGCATTTCGCGGTGGGCGCGGCCAAGTCGCTCATCACGATCCGCTCCTGGTGGGCAAGCGGGTTTGAGATGACAGCGGTGGGCGCGGCAGAGGGTGTAATCACCTATGCACTGGGCGCAGCGATCGGGCATATCGGGGGCGGTTAGAACTGCTGCGGAACGCTGGCGCACACGCGCGCGCCAGGAACAAGGGCCGCGTCGCCGGAAAGGTACACGCTGCGGCCATGTGCGCACCATCGCAGGGACTTCCCGATGCCGAAGTTACGCTTCTATCCACCGGCCTGAGCCGTCCTCACTCGTACTTGAGTGACTCGACGGGGTCCAGTTGCGCGGCGCGGTTGGCCGGCAACGTCCCGAAGATGACACCAACGGCAGTGGAAGTCCCCAGGGCCACCACAGCCGACCACGGCGAAATCGGGATCTGGTAGGACGTAAAAGCCCGCAGCGAAAAGGGCACGGCGAGCCCGAGGATCGTGCCGATAATGCCTCCGCTGAGCGAGATAAAGACAGCCTCGATCAAGAACTGAAGCTTGATCTCGCGGGCAGTGGCGCCCATCGCTTTGCGGATGCCGATCTCGCGGATGCGGGAGCGCACGGTGGCCAGCATGATATTCATAATGCCGACACCGCCAACTGCCAGAGTGACCGCGGCCACAAGCAGCAGGATCACGCTCAAAGCGTTTGCAACAAGGCGCGCGACAGTCAACAGGGAGGTCAGCGTGGAGGCTTTGTAGACGGAGTTTTTCTGGTGCCGCGCGTGCACCACATTGACGATCTCGCGCGCAGTCTGCTCCACATTGGACTGGTCCCGCGCCGAGAAGAAGATCTGCTTCACGTCGTCGGTCCCGGTAAAGTAGCGCGCGACCGAATACGGCAGCAGCATGGTTTCATCGGCAATCTCGGATTGCCCAAAGGTATCCACCGACTCTTTGAAGACGCCGATGATGGTGATCGGCAGGCCGCTGATCTGGATCGTTTGATCGATCGCGGCGTCGGGGCTGCCAAACATTTCGCGCGCAAACAGTTCGGTCACCAGTGCCACTTTCGCGTGGGATTGCTCATCCTGCTCGTCGAAAAAGCGGCCATTCAGCACGATGAGATTGCGTACCTGGCGGTATTGCGGGCTCACGCCCAGCGCGAGCACGTCCTTGACCTGCGCCCCGGGAAAGCTGATGCGCTCATGCATTTCCAACATGGGCGAAGAGTAGGCCACGTCGGCCACCTGTTCGTCGACCGCCTTTTCATCGTCGCGGGTCAGATAATCGTAGTGGCCGGTTTCAGAGGCTCCGGTGACCCCGCCGCCTGCAAACTCCAGCTCGACCATGTTGGAGCCGATACTCTGCAACTCGTTCAGGATGTACTGCTTGCCTGTAAGCGAGATGGTGACCACAAAGATGACCGAGGCCGAACCGATGACCATGCCCAGCGCCGTGAGTGCGAACCGCACCTTGCTGGTGCGAAAGTTGTCGACGGCCAGGCGCACAATCTCGCTGAGCACCATGGTGCGCTTGGCGCTGGCGAGGGTCGCGTCGAAGCTGTGGCGTGCCTGGCTGCGCACAGAGGCCATACACTATGCTAACGCTAACAGGCTTGGCCGCTCATGCGCCGGGCCGTCACTCGCCCGAACGATCAAGGTACCAGGCCGACGGCGCCGGCCTGCTTCAGCGCACTGCCGGCAAGGTCCCGCTCCCGCTGGAGAGGGGGGCCGCCGGCCACCGCGGCCTGGTAGACGGCAGCCAGCAAAGGCTGCGCGGTCTGCTCGCGGTGCTCCCCGAGCAGCCCCTGGCCGAGGAGCACCTGCCGATCAAGCACACGCCTGTCCACGGCGGGCAGCCGCGCCTGCTCTATCTCCAATGCCCCATGCAGGCAGGCCTCCGCGCTGACGAGCCGACCCTGCTCCCTGTAAATCTGCGCCTGGTTATACAGCATGGAAGCGAGTCGGTAATCGCCTGAGGGAAACATTTTGCGGTATTGCGCCGCAGCTTGCGCGTACATGGCGAGCGCCACCTCAGGATGGTTGAGCCGTTTATGTGTGCTGCCAAGCGCCGCAAGGGTGTGGGCGGTGCGCTCATTCGCATCCGAGTAGAGCGCCTGCTGGGTATGCAGCGCATCCGCGAGCAGGGGCAAAGCTTCCGAAGACCTCCCCTGATGGTTCAAGGCGTCGGCCAGCGCAGTCTCTGCTCCGGCAATTTCAAAGTGGCCCGGCGAAAACCAGCCGCGATAGATGGCCAGCGCTTCGCGCGCATACGCCTCGGCCTGCGCGTACTCCCCCTTCAGCTCGTCCAGCTACGACAGATTGATCAGGCTCGCGCCGACATCCGGGTGCTTGTCGCCCACGCGTTTGCGATCGAGTGCGAGGCTTTGGAGGTTCAGGCGAAGGGAATCCTCCGTTTTGCCAAGGTAGATATCCGCATTTGCAAGGTCGGTCAACGCGTCGGACAACTGGGCATCGAGCTCCGGCTTGCCGCGTTCGTGGGCGATGACCGACTCAAGCAGCGGAACAGCCTGGGCATACTGGCCCAGGTCGATGCGGCAGATTGCCAGGCGGGTTTGCGCCCAAAGCCTTTGCGCGGCGTCCGGCTGCAGCACCCGCGCGTCGATCGCGTTGGCTTGTTCGGCTAGGGCAAGCCCTTCAGGATAGCGGCCCTGATCGTCTCGCAGGGCGCTCAGCTCGTTGAGCGTATCGGCAGCTTCGGCCGAGCCGGTTCCAAAAAGCCTTTGCCGCGCACGCAGTGCATCGCCAAACAATTCGTCGGCGGTCGAAAACTGCCCAAGGTCCTCATACACCTTGCCCAGGGTATGCAGCATTTCTGCTTGCGCGGGGCGGTCTGTATCGAGGGCGCGTGCCTGCTTGACGCCTTGCTCCAGCAACGAGCTCACGGTCAGGTCCTTCTGCGGCACGCCGTCGGGGCCTGAGGTAAACAAACCCTCGGTAAACTCGAGCATCCGCGGGGCATGCGCGGCATCGGCGCGGGCGCGCCCGGCGCTGCGCGCAAACCAGAGGCTTGCCGAAAGGCCAGCGCAGAGCGCCAATACTGCAAGCACTACCCAGGGACGTCGCAGGCGGGCTGCAGCCAAAGCCTCGCTGGCGGCAAGCGCCCGGGCGGCAAACTCTGCCCGCATCCTTTGTTCGGCCCGGCGCCAAGCCGTACTGGGTAATCTCCATCTGCCGCAGACGCTCGGGCTCGCGCAGCGAGGCCACTCCGAAATCAGTCACCTTGAGCTGCCTTCCAACTTCGCTGCCTGACAAGATTGCTCGCGCTTCGCCGTCCGTATGCTCCGCACCCTCAAGCACCAGCACATTTGCCGGCTTCAGATCGTTGTGGAGGATGCCCAGGGCATGCGCGGACGCCACAATCCCGGCCAACTCTGCTGCCAGCGCAACCCGTTCGCCGAGACTGAGCCGCACAAGGCTTCGGTCTGCGCCCACTCAAGCAGGTTTACGCCGCCATACACGCTTTCAATGACATATGGAGACTCCTCAAAACTCCAGTCCAGCACCCGGACAAAGCCTCGCGTGTCCGCCAGAGCGCCCCCAAGAAAGCGCGACAGCGTAACTTCGCGCTGCAGCGCACGCAGGCGAACGCTGTCCGCAGCAAACTTAAAACGCGCACCTGGTGGGTTTTTGCATGCTCGGCCAGCCACGCGCCGGCAGGTCGAGCCGTACCCAGCGGGCGCAACGCTTTCCAGTGTGGCCGCTGCGGGATTGCTTCTCCCGCCGCCTGTTGAAAGGGCGGCGGCGGCGCTGCAGCATTGTCCGGGTGGAGCTTCAGGACGGGCACCGCCATCCGATAGCCGATGTTCGGCACATTCAGGATGATCTCGTTGCGCTCTTCGCCAAGGCAGCGCGCAGCTTGCGGATGGCGGTGGTGAGCGACTGATCGCGGGTCGCTGTTTCCCGGGCGCCGCCGATCAGCTCGTCCTTGGTGAGCACCTCACGGGGACGCAGGAGGAGCCGCCCTGGGATATCGAGTCCGTGCGCTTTCTTCCTTGAGTCGGGGGCGGCCGACTTTCAGCCTTCCGACTCAGCCATGCCGGGAGGGCCGCAATGCTGGTAAGCTGCTCACAACACTCCCGCGGAGGGATGGCAGAGCGGTTGATTGCGGCGGTCTTGAAAACCGCTTTACCTTTGCGGGTAACGGGGGTTCGAATCCCTCTCCCTCCGCCACAAGCTCGTTACCGACGGCAGCGCCTCAGCCGTTTTACCCTTGCCATTTGCGGAGAAAACACGATGCACCGTACACGTTCCAGCTGGATAACACTTGGATTGGCGGCGGCCTTGCTGGCTGGCCCCATGATGAAGCACGCACACGCGGCCCAGCCGCAGATGGGCGGCGAAGCGCAGGGTAAGCCC
>CAXTPL010000059.1:14360-18235 GCA_964246065.1 uncultured Acidobacteriaceae bacterium | reverse complement strand
CGGCATCTGGTTTGTGTTGGCGTGTACCTTTGGGCGCAACGCGGAGATGCGTGCCCGCTCGGTCACCGTGTTCGGCATCCGCGCGCCGCTGGGAGTGTTTTTCGCGGGTTGGGGCGGCCTCGCCATGATGACCTCAGCCCCATTCGATAACTGGTGGCATGCGGCCTACGGGCTCGATGTCAAGATCATCAGTCCGCCGCACACGCTGCTGATCCTCGGTCTTCGCGGCGTCGCCTTCGGGATGCTTTTGCTCATCCTGGCGGAGATGAACCGCGCCTCGGAGGCGCAGGCGGCAAACTACGCTTCGCTCCGGCGGCTGTTCTTGTATCTTGGCGGCCTTGCCGTCGGCGGTCAGATGTTTTTTCTGCAGGAGTATACCTGGGACGTAAAACTACACCAGGCAGCGCCGTATGTGGCCATGGCGATTGCGCTGCCGGTGTTTTTCGCTGCAATCTCTGAGGCTTCGCGCTTTCGCTGGGCTGCGGCTGTCACTGCGGCTACTTATATGGCATTTACCCTGGCGGAAATCTTGATTTTTCCGCTGGTGCCGGCGCAGCCTAAGTTGGGCCCTGTCTTCCATGCGGTCACGCACCTGGTGCCGGCCAAGTTTCCTATCCTGATCCTTGTGCCGGCGCTGGCGCTTGACCTGCTGTGGCAGCGCGTGCGCGGGTGGAAGCCTTGGCAGATCTCGCTTGTCTCCGGCCTGGTCTTTGTTGCTGTACTTACTGCCGTCGAGTGGCCGTTTGCCGATTTCCTGCTGTCGCATGCCAGCCAGAACCGCTTTTTCGGCACCATCTATTTCGACTACAACTCCCGGCCTGACTGGTTTGACCAGCTGCGACAGTTCTTTCAGCCCGACCATGGCGCTGCCTTGTGGTGGGGGTTGGCGCGCGCTTGTGTTTACGCGTCGATCTCTACCTGGCTGGGTTTAGCTTTTGGCCGCTGGATGCGGACCGTTCAGCGGTAAAAGCAGCACTACGAAGCCCCTGAAGATAGCTTCGAGTGCGCCTGATCGCGCTGCAAGCGGCTAAGCCGATCCTCGTAAGTCGTTTCTAACTCGGCCATCGATCCGGAATGAGGGCGGCCTTGGGGCCAGTTTGGCCCTAAGCTTCTCTCGAAACTATGCCTTTTGTGGTCGCAGGGCAGTGCTCCCAAGCCTACGCGCGAGCCTGAACAATCATGCGGATGGGCTGCTTTGGCCGCAGCGTGATCTTCGGTTGTACCTCAATGGTCTGCCCGGGCACTAACCGCAGCCGCCACTTTTGCGCGAGCGTGGCCGTCAGCAGGATTGCTTCCATCCACGCAAACGACTCGCCAATACACTGCCGGTTGCCGCCGCCGAAGGGGAAGTAAGCAAACTTATGGCGAGCGGCCTTGCGCTCCGGGGTGAACCGTTCCGGCTCAAAGTGCAGCGGCATCGGGAAGTGTTCCGGCGTTCGCTGCATGATGTATTGGCTGAAGAAAAAGTAAGTGCCGGCAGGGAAGCGATAAGGGCCCAACTCGACCGGCGCGGTCGACTGGCGACCCATAGCCCAGGCCGGCGGATAGAGTCGCATCGACTCGGACAGAACCATCTCGGTGTAGCGCAGCTGCGGCAGGTCTGCCAGCGTGGGCACGCGCGCCTGTTGGCCCGTGCCGAGGACGGCGTCGAGCTCAGCGTGGAGCTTGGCCTCTGCATCGGGATTTTGCGCGAGCAGCAGCCAGGTCCACGCTAGCGCATTGGCTACCGTCTCATACCCTGCAAGGAAGATGGTCGTCACCTCGTCCCGTACCTGCTCGTCGGTAAGCGTGCTGTTGTCGCGCTCTTCGTCACGCGAGGCGAGCAGCATGGAAAGCAGGTCGCCGGCATCGGTGCCGAGCGCGCGGCGCTGGTCGATCATGCGGTGGACGACAGCGTCGAGCCGCTGGCGCGCGCGCTTGAAGCGCATCAGGCCAGGGATGGGGTAGTGCAGCAAGGCTTCAGCCTTGGGGAGCGCGATGAGGAAGTTATAAAGGTCCATGATCGCGTTGACTTCCGTGTTGATCGACTGCACATCCTCGGTCACATCCGTGTCAAAGATCGTGCGCGCGACCACCTGTAGCGCAAGCCGCATCATCTCGCTGGCTGCATCAATCTCCTGCCCGGCGCGCCACTCTTCGCGCATGGTTGCCGCGCGCTCGGCCATCATGGAGCCATAGGCCTGGATGCGCTGGCGGTGAAAGGCCGGCGCGGCAATGCGGCGCTGGCGCATGTGCGTTTCGCCTTCGCTCGTAATCAGCCCCTCGCCGAGCAGGATCTTCATGCGGCGCTGCGTGCGCTCCTTGATGAAGTGCTGCGCCTGGTTGATGAGTATTTCGCGAATGTACTCCGGCTCATTGATAAAGACGATGTGGTTATGCAGCAGCTTGTAATGCGCAATGTTGCCGAACTTAGCCTGCAGGTGCTCAAAGAGCAGGATAGGATTGCCGGGCTTAAAGAAGCGGCTGAAGAGATAAAAAGGCAGATTGCGCCGGAGCCCCGGCGGATAGCGAAACGCACCGCGGTGGAGGATGCGCGGCGGCTCGGTGTGGGGCGAGAGCGTTTCGGGTTCGAGCACGGGGGTGGCCATACGCGTTGTCAGGCGCCGCGGTGTTGCCGCAAGCGCGTCTCTACTGTTTGTACGATGTCGGCCTGTACTTGCTCAATCGACTGATCGCCATCCACTACCACCACACGCAAAGGCTCGCGCGCGGCGATGGCTTGATACTGATCGAAAACACGGCGAAAGAAAGCCTCGGTCTCCCCTTCAAAGCGGCTTTCATCCTTGCCGTGCAGGCGCAGGTGCCGCTCGTTGCGGCGGCGGGCGCGGGCAAGCGAGGCCTCAAGCGAAGGCAGCAGCAGCAGCGTGAGATCGGGCTGCAGGGCCCCGCACACCGCCGCATGCAGGGCATTAACGAGCTCCGCACCCAGCTGGCGGCCGCCGCCCTGGTAGGCTTCGGTCGAGTCGGTAAAGCGGTCGCAAAGCACGATTTCTCCCCGGTCGAGCGCCGGCTGCAGGACTTCGGCAATCGCCTGGGTGCGGTCTGCAAACATCAAGGCCATTTCGGCGTGCGGGGTGATCGGGGAGCTGCCGGCCTCGGCGCGCGAGTCGAGGAGGAGCGAGCGGATGCGGTCGCCGAGCCGCGTACCGCCGGGCTGCCGGGTAAGGGTGAGCCGTTCGCCGCGGCTCTCGAGGGTCGCGGCCAGGCGCCGCAGCTGGGTGGTTTTGCCCGAGCCGTCCAGCCCCTCAAAGGTGATAAAAAAGCCGCGCTGCATTGCCGAGAGTGTAGCAGGCGCTCCGTTACACTTGAGCCAGTCTTGCGCGCGGGTGCACGGCATTCAGCGCAAGCGTCTTTTTTCGGAAGGATCCCCGCATCTTGCTCATGTTCGCACCCCTCCATCCCTTGCTGCCCCGCGCCTGCCGCCGGCTGCTGCCTTTGCTTGTTTGTTCAACCCTGGCGCTCGCGGCGCAGGCACAGACTACGCCGCTTACGATAGCTGCCGACCTTACGGATGCGCCGCGCAAGGTCATCCATGCCGCGCTCACGATCCCGGTGCAGCCAGGGCCAACGACGCTGCTCTATCCCAAGTGGATACCGGGCGAACACACGCCCAGCGGGCCGATCGACAACCTGGCCGGGCTGGTCATTACAGCCAATGGGCAGACCCTGGCCTGGCAGCGGGATGATGTGAACATGTTTGCCTTTCACATCACGGTTCCGCAAGGTGTCACCACGCTCCAGGTGAGATGCGATTTTCTGGCGACGGCCGCCGCAGCCGGCTTTTCTGCCGGCGCGTCGACGAGCGCAAACCTTGCCATGCTGAGCTGGAACTCGATCGTGCTGTACCCGGAAGGAAAATCCCCGGCAGAGATCGA
>CAXTPL010000059.1:7509-14350 GCA_964246065.1 uncultured Acidobacteriaceae bacterium | reverse complement strand
AGAGAGCGAGGTGGCGGCCTCGGTAAAGCTGCCTGCCGGCTGGCAGTACGGTACGGCACTTACAAAAAACGGAGGCACGGGAGATACCAGCACCTTTGCAACGGTGTCGCTCGAGCAGTTAGTTGACTCCCCGCTGCTGGCGGGCAAGTACTTCAAGGAATATGCGCTGGCGCCGGAGGTGTCTCCCAGGCATTATCTCGACCTGGCCGCGGACGGCCCCGAGGATCTAAAGCTAAAACCGGAAGCCCTAGCGGCTTTCGGCAACCTGGTGCATGAAACGGGCGCGCTCTACCAGTCGCGCCATTTTGAGAGCTACCACTTTCTGGTCACGCTGAGTGACCAGGTGGCGCACTTCGGCCTGGAGCATCACCAGTCGAGCGACGATCGCGTGCCGGAGAAGACCTTTCTCGACGATAACCTCGCGCTGGTTGAAGCAGATTTATTGCCGCATGAGTTTACCCACTCGTGGAATGGAAAGTATCGTCGGCCGGCGGGCCTGGCGACAGGCAACTACGAAGATCCGATGAAGGGCAACCTGCTTTGGGTTTACGAGGGCCTGACCCAGTACCTGGGCGACGTGCTTGCAGCGCGCAGCGGCATTGAGACGGCGGCGCAGTACCGCGACTATCTCGCGGTAAGTGCAGCGACCCTTGATGCGCGACCGGGCAGGACGTGGCGCGACCTGCAGGACACCGCGACCGCGGCACAGATACTCTACTCAACCAGCGGCCAGTGGGATAACTGGCGACGGGGCGTGGACTACTATCCTGAGGGCGAGCTGGTCTGGCTGGATGTGGATACAACCATCCGTAAACAGACCAAGAACAAGAAATCGATCAACGATTTTTGTGCGCGCTTTCACGGCCTGGGCGGCAACACTCCGCCAAAGGTCGTTCCGTATACCTTTGACGATATTGTCAGCAATCTGAACGCGGTAACTCCCTATGACTGGGCGAGTTTCTTAGGAGACCGGCTTACCTCCAAGGCGCCGCATGCACCGCTTGGCGGGATAGAAGCAGGCGGCTACAAGCTGGTTTACAACGATCAGGACAATGCTTACCTGGACGCATATAACTCTGTCGGCAGCAGCACGACACAGTGGTGGTCAATCGGGCTCAAGGTAAGCAACGACGGCCGCGTAGAGGATGTGCTGGTGGGGTCGCCCGCGGACAAGGCCGGGCTGGGTCCGCTGATGACCATTGTTGCCGTAAACGGTCGGCAGTACACGAGTGCGTTGTTAAGCGATGCGATCGCCGACGCAAAATCCGCGACCGCGCCCATGGAGCTGATCGTTGCAAATACCGGGTACTACAAGGTTTTGCGCCTGGACTACCATGGCGGCCTGCAGTACCCGCACCTGCAGCGTGTGGACAGCACGCCCGATCGGCTGGACGAGATCCTTGCGCCGATGGTGGCAGTCAAGAGATAGACAAGGTTACCAAAGCCCGCGCCGCGCCGGGGTTCCCGCTAGTGCTGCCGAGAGCAGGAGCAGACCTTTCCCGGTGGCTGCGCCCCGAGCGCGGCTTCTTGTTCAACAAGGCAGCCTGGCTCCGGGGGCGCATGGTGAACCGTTTGACCGCCATGCCGATAAAGAGCAATGCCTTTTCCCCTGCTGAGCGGGGCTACGGCAGCGGCTCTATGTCGACAATCTCAAGCTCCAGGCCGCCGTATTCAGGGTGCTCATTCTCGCGAAGCTTGTATGCGAGCGCCACGCTCGATCCGGCGGCTAAACCCATGGCGCGGACGCGGTCGGCCCAGCGCCAGCCAAGTGCGGCGTACGTTGCGGCTCCCTGGCTGAGCTGCAGCTTGACGTGCTGCTCTTTGAGCAGGCGCGGCTCCCCGGCGACCGTGCAAGCCGCTGTGGCGAAGACCGGCTCGCGGTTGCCCATGCCGGTTGGCTCCAGCAGGCGCAGCTGGCGGAACAGCACGGGCGTGATGCGGTCCAACGGCAACTCTGCATCGCAAGCAATCTTCGGCTCCTGTGCCTGGTCGGTAAGCCGCTCATCGGCATAGGCGTGCAGAGCGGCACGCAGCGCCGGCACCTGCGACGAAGGCAGAGAAAACCCGACAGCATGCGCGTGGCCGCCGAAGCGGGTAAACAAAGCCGCGCAGTGTTCCAACGCTTCAAGCAGATGGAAGCCGTCTATGGACCGGCCCGACCCATGGGCATGGCCGTCCTCGTGTGCGAGCACGAGCGCGGGTTTGCCGGTCAGTTCCACCACGCGCGAGGCCAGGATCCCGAGTACGCCGCGATGCCAGGCCTCACCATCGAGCACGACCAAACGAGCGGCAGCAAAGGCCGGCTCCTTTAAGCGCTCCAGCATGGCGGCCAGCACGCCTGCTTCGGTCTCTCTGCGCTCGCTGTTCAGCCGTTCAAGCTTTTCAGCCAGGGCTTGCGCGCGCTGCGGGTCGCGCGTGGTAAAGAGTTCCACCACATCGGAGGCCACATCCATGCGCCCTGCGGCATTGATGCGCGGCCCAAGCCGAAAGCCGATATCGGTAGCAGTGAGCTTGCGGCGCGCAGGGTCAAGCTGCGCAAGCGCCATAAGCGCGCGCAACCCCGGGCTTACAGGCTGCCGGAGCGCGTCGATGCCGAGCGCGACGATGGCGCGGTTCTCCCCGAGCAGCGGAACAGCATCGGCCACCGTGGCGATGGCCAGCATCTTGAGAAAGGAAGGCAGCAGGCGGGTATGCAGCCGATCGCGGCGGCGCGCTCGTTCCAGCGGGTCGGGCGAAGCTTCCGCGTCGGCCTCCAGGAGGGCCTGCGCCAGCTTGAAAGCGACTCCTGCGCCGCAAAGCGACTTGGAGCCATAGCCACAGCCGGGCTGGTTGGGGTTGAGGATGGCGAGCGCAGTCGGCAGTGCGCCGCTTTCCGGCAAATGGTGGTCGGTGACGATGAGCTCCAGCCCGAGCGCCTCCGCTGCCTCAGCCGCGGCAAACGCGCGGATGCCTGTGTCGACGCTGACCACCAGGCGAACGCCCTCAGCATGCGCACGCTCCAGGATCTCGCGCTGCATGCCGTAGCCCTCGCGGAGCCGATGGGGAACATGGAAGCGGACGGTGCCGCCGAGCATTTCTATCGCAGTTTTAAGCAGCACCACTGCCGTGGTGCCGTCCACGTCGTAGTCGCCATAGATCAGGATGGGCTCGCGCGCGCCGATAGCTCGCCCAATGCGGTCCACCGCCACAGCCATGCCGCGCATGGTGCTACCGGGGTGCAGGTCGGCTAGCGAAGGATGCAGAAAGCGCTGTGCCTCTGCAGCGCTGGCGACGCCGCGCGCGAGGAGCAGCTGCGCCAGCACCAGTGGCAGCTGCGCGGTGCGCGCAAGCTCTGCCGCCGGCGCGCCGGCGTCGGCGGGGAGCTGCCAGCGCCGGGGAAACAGGTGAGCGGCACTTTCCACCGTTTTTGCCGCTATTCCTCTTCGTCCTCGTCGCCTTCCTCAAAGACCACGTCGTTGAGGTCGAACTCTTCAATCGCCTCCAAAAGCTGCTCGTAGCGCTCGTACCACTCAGTCGTGGTCTCATGCAGAAAAGCGACGCCCTGGTGCACAAACCCGAGCTGCAGAAAGCCTACTTTACCTACCTGGCCGCGCAGGTACTGAGCTTCTTCAAACTCAGGCGCGTCTTCATCAGGAAAGTTCTGTTCGCGCAGCGTTTCCATCAGCAGGTCGATCTCGTCGGCCTCCAGTTTGACCTCGCTCAGCGTGAGAAAAGCAGCGCCTGCGGCCTTTGCCGTTTCGACCAGATCCTTCCAGCTGTCCGAATTCGCGTCATCTTCCCACAAAACGGAAGGCACAGCCTCGTCTACGTAGCCGGGGATGCGGCGCAATCCATGACCTTCAATAAAGGCCACCATGTCGTCTTTCAAAGAGAGCAGGTTATCCGTTGGCATATCTTTTCCATTCTCGCAGACCTGGGCGGCCCTCGTTGTATCCGCTTGCGGATTCTTCGGGCGGAGCTTGAGGCGTACAGGGGGGAGCAGCAGGAGTCGGAGGACAGGAGGCGCGGCCCCCTGGCGTGCCGTATATGCTATATTTTGAGCAACATCGATGATCTTTTCCCGTGAATACGTGGGCTACCTGGCCCGAAAAACAGTGCAGCAGCTTGTGGATGCGAAGCTGGTCGAAACCAGGCACTTCAAGGTGCTCGAAGAGCGTGTAGCCAAGGCGATGGTCGATGAGCTTTCGCTGGAAGATCAGATCAACGAAGAAGTACGCGTGATCCTCGACGCCATTCAGGACGAGATGCGCCGGGGCGGGGCCGAATACGGCGAGATGTTCAAAAAGGTCAAGCAGCAGCTGGTGCGTAAATACAAGGCAGTGTTATGAGGATCACCCCGGACAAGCTGAACAAGCTGGCGCATGCTGTCGCGGATACGCTCGCCGAGACCGACGAGTGTACGTTTCTTGAGGACCGCGACACCATTCGGCGCGGCGCCCGCCAGGCACTGGAGCACCTGCTGATGGACGAGATGCGCATCGACCAGGCTGCGCGGCTCAAGATCACCTCGCAGCGCAAGATCATCATGGAAGGCACGCAGGAGTGGAATATTCTGTATCGCAAGTATTACAACGATGAAGTCAAGCGTCTGGGCATTTAGCCGGAACGCCAGCTAGCGGGAAAAAGAGGAAAGGTCATCGCGGGTGCGATGACCTTTTTCGTTGACCACCCCGCTACGTGCTTACACCCTGTGGGTATCCGCGCGCCATTGCACAATAGACTGCTTGATCTGTTTGGGGCTGAGATTTTCAGCCAGCGCCCGATCCGCCAGGGCGCCCAGTTCGGCAAACGGAGCAAAGCGTAAGGCGATCAACTGCCCTACAGAGAACTCGTCCATGCGCGCCAGCGTCGAAGGTGAGCCGACTGCCGCGATGCGCACGCGTTCTTCCATGCGTATCACCCTGTCCTGCACCTTGAGCGCGTACATGCGCGCCGTCATGGCCAGCAGCAGGAGGGCAACGGCCAGGATCACAGACCAAAGCGCGTCCGGCGTGGTGTGGCGGACGAGCAGAATAATGCGATACACGATATTCAACAACAGCACCGGCGCGACAAAATAATGGAAAGCCGGATCGATGCGTGCATGGTTGGCGTAGCTCTGCGGCTTGCTCATCGTTGCGTGATCCTCACTCGGTTCTCCTGCTGCGGCTTCAAGTCTACACACCCCTCCACTCAGGCGTACTTGGGTTAGTCGCCAGGCTGCTTGTGGTAGTGCCGCGGAAAGAGTTTTGCGGCAATATCCGGCCAGAACTCGATCAACTCCGAACCGATGGTTCCTTCAGCCGTAACCGTGACGGCACCGGTGACGGTCTTTCCAAGGCCCCGGTCAGCAGCGGGATAGTACAGATTCGAGATGCCGCCGGAGATGAAGTTCCCCAGTACATTCGCATAGTTCGGCCCCGATTTTCCGTTGTCTTTTCTTGTCCACAGGGCCGTGCCGGCCGAGTACAGCGCACGATGCGTATAGGAGTAGGAGCCACCTTCGCGAAAGTAGCGCGGGTCCTCCTTGAAGGCGACCGTCAAGACCGCATTGCCCCAGAAGTTCCCGTCGAAGGTGTCAGCGTAGGAAGCCCCGAAGCGCTTGAAGTAGCCTTCTGCTCCTTGGTGAAAGCCCGGGTTGCTGTCTTTGGCTTGGCCAATGCCGGCGACAATAGCATCCAGCGAAAAGATAAACGGATCGGTGGAACTCTTCCACATGAGGTGAAACTTCTCTGCCGGGCGAAGGGGCTTGAGCACGCCGCCCTGGTTGACTGCCTGAAACTCAGGCATGACGCCGAGAATGCGCTGGTGTTCTGCCTGCCGAAGGTCATAGCGATCCTGCGTTGCCCTGGCTTCTTTTTTCTGCTCAGCAGTTGGGTCCGGCGTCGCGGGAAGGGTGGTCGGCGCGTCGGCGGAAGGCTTGGCGCCTTGCTGCTCAGCAGACTGGCCAGGAACAAGGATTGGAGCATCGGGCAAGGCAGCTTCGAGCGGGGCAGGTCCCTGCGCCTTCGCAGGCGCAAAGGCAAACGAGGGGGCGCTCCCGCCGAGCAGCAGTAGCGGGAAAGCGAGGAGCAGCTGTGTTCTGCTTAGCATGGTTCTCAGGTGCTCCTTTTTGTTCGGGAAAAAGCGGCGGACTTTTGCGGCTCGCGATGCCGGAACCGTGTTTTACTCAAACGCTGCCTTGAGTTCACGCGGACCCGCATATAAACAAGACCCGGCCGCAGCTTACAAGTTGTTCGCCCCTGGCTTGCACGAAACCTGTAGGAGAGCAAACACAGATCAGCTAGACTGGAAACACGCGCGGGGGAGCCTTCCAACAAAGAGACGCGCCGGAAGCTCCGATAGACGCAGCAAAAAAGAAGAACATCTCTTCATGATGTGCATCGCAAAAATGCACCTGAACAGGACGCTGGGTGAAGAGACGTCCCCGGTCGCCGATACCGTATAGAAGCTGAGGCACGCACTTCCAAGTACAAGGGAAAAGCGTGTCCGGATCACGGTCGCAATACGTTGTTTACAGAAGCGCCCAGAGTGTCGCGTAACAGGGCAGATATCGGCAAAAAACAGCGATGCGCTGTCTTGCCACCTCCAGCAGGCATCCAAGTGATCAACATACTTTGCATTGCAAACAGCAGGGGAACCAGATGAGCCAAGGAAGCACAGGGCGCAACGCTGAAGGATTTCAGCGGATATTGGGGGTCGACTTCTTTTGCGGAACGGCAAAGGAGACCATTCACCGCATGAAGGAAGGCGGATTGCTGGTCGTTCCTGCGGCGCCTGCGCTGAAGGATCTGCCGGATAATCTCGCCTATCGCGAAGCCCTGCTCAACGCCGATCTTGCAATTACCGACAGCGCCTTGAT
>CAXTPL010000059.1:6062-7499 GCA_964246065.1 uncultured Acidobacteriaceae bacterium | reverse complement strand
AGTCTGAACCGCGTGCCGCGCGTTTCCGGGCTGGAGTACCTGAAAGAGTTGCTTGTGGAGCCCGAGGTGCGCGTACCCGGCAACACGCTCTGGATCATGGCCAGCCCGAAGAGCGCCGCCATCAACCTGGCCTGGCTGCGCTCGCAGGGCATCGTCATCCCGGAAGAACACATCCACATGGCGCCGCTTTACCGTGACCAGATTGCCGACGAACCCTTGCTGTCGAAGATGCGCGCCCACCGCTACAAGCACGTCATTGTGACGGTAGGCGGCGGCACGCAAGAGAGACTTGGACTGTATCTGAAGCGCAACCTGGAATACCTGCCGGGAATACACTGTATCGGCGCCGCCATCGCTTTTCTAAGTGGCGACCAGGTTTACATTCCTACCTGGGCTGACAAAACCGGGCTGGGCTGGCTGCTGCGCTGCTTGTCCAAGCCTGCCGTTTATATGCCGAGATACTGGGCGGCTCGTAAACTGGTGTGGCTCATGCTGCGGTATCGTACGGAGCTTCCGCCGGTGGCAAGCAGCGCGCACGCTTAGGTGCCGCTCCGCTGCATGGAACCGAGAAAAGGCGCCTGGGCTGGGCGCCTTTTCTTGTCCCCGGAACCTGCTCCGCTCATTCGCTACAGCGTGTCTTTCTCAGTCCGCACGGTGTGTCCCGCTTCAAACCGGTCTGCATCCGCGGTCTTGGCTTCAGCGTCGTACTTAGCAGCCTTGGCGCGATCCACAAGCGCATTGCCTGCATCTTTTACGTTGCCCCAGGCCTCGCGGGCAGCGCCCTTTAACTGATCTTCGCGGCCTGCATCCTTCAGGTTGTGGTCACCCGTCAGTGCCCCGGCTGCTTCTTCAATGCGGCCACCCACCTTTTGCAGACTACCTTTCAGATTGTCCTCGTTCATCGCGGCTTGCCTCCTTGTGTGCAATTCCAGAGACGTAGAAGGTCTGGGGCGCAGCCGCGTTGCTTCGCAGTGAGAAACATAGGTCAAGGTGTGCAGATATGGGACTGAAGAGATAGATTTATGCGGATCGGCTGGTAGCGCCATCGGGGATCGAACCCGAACTCTCCGCCTTGAGAGGGCGGCGTGTTAACCAGTTACACCATGGCGCCAAAGCTTAGGAGTGCCCGCCGGCAGGCTAGCCGCCGACTGCTCCAGTGTACCAGAGCAGGCCGGCCCCGGGGAGCATGGCAGCAGCCAGCGGCTGTGTACGCCGCCTACAGGTCAGGCAAGCTTTGCACCGAGTTCTCCCCAGCGAACGTATAACTCGTCCACTGCTTCCTGGGCGGCGGCAAGCTCAGCCAGGGCGGTGCTCAGTCGTGCGGCGTCGGTGGCAACCGCGGGATCTTCGACCAGGTCATGCTTGGCGGCTACCAGGGCTTCCGCGTGCTCGATACGCTCCTCAATGGTTTCCCATTCGCGCTGCTCCATGTAGGAG
>CAXTPL010000059.1:0-6052 GCA_964246065.1 uncultured Acidobacteriaceae bacterium | reverse complement strand
TCTTTTTGCCTTGCGCGAGGCCGTTTCCAGCGCCCTTGCTCCTCGGTGCGGCGGCTTCCCGCGCCTGCTGGGCGCGGTCGCGCTTCCACTCTTCCCACTGGCCGTAATCGGCAAAGCTGCCCGCTCCACTTTCGCCGTCGAGGCCTAGCACCACGTTTGAGACCCTGTCGAGCATGTAGCGATCATGGGTGACCAGCATCATGGCGCCCTTGTACTCGAGCAGCGACTCTTCAAGGATTTCGAGGGTAGGAATGTCGAGGTCGTTGGTTGGCTCGTCGAGCAGGAGCAGGTCCGCGGGCTCCAGCATGAGCTTTGCGATCAGTACTCGTGCGCGTTCGCCGCCTGAGAGCCGCTCGACCGGCTGGTTGAGCTGTTCGCCGGTAAAAAGAAAGCGAGCTGCCCAGCTGGCCACGTGGATCACACGGTCGCCGTAGACGATCGAGTCCGAGTCGGGCGCAAGGGCGCGGCGCAGTGTTTGTGAGCCGTCGATCTCGCGATTTTGTTCAAAGTAGACGATGCGCAGATTGGTGGCACGCTTGATTGTGCCTGCTTCCGGCTGCAGCTGGCCGTCGACAAGGTGCAGCAGCGTCGTTTTACCTGAACCGTTCGGGCCGACCACGCCGACGCGCATGCCCGCTGTGATGGCAAAGTTGAGGTCGTTGAACAAGGCGCGGCCCCCTTCTTCGGGCACCGAGTAGCGAAGATCTTCAAACTCGACCAGCCGCTTGGTCTGGCGATCGGTGGCGCCAAAGGTAATGCCGGCGCTGGTTGTGGCGGCGCGCTGCTTCATGCCTTGCAGCTCGCCGATGAGCTCGTTGGCGTTGTCAATGCGTGCTTTGGACTTGGTGGTGCGTGCCTTGGGCCCTCGCCGCAGCCAATCCGTCTCGCTTCTGACGCGGTTCTGCAGGGCCTCTTGCCGCTTGCCTTGTGCTACCAGGTACTCTTCCTTTTTCTCTAGAAAGGTCGAGTAGTTCCCGGCGTAGCGGAGCATGCCGTCCGGGTAGGCGCGGCTGAGCTCGGCCGTTTCAGTCGCGACTGCCTGCAGAAAGTAGCGATCATGCGAGACCACGATGCAGGCGAAGGACGCGGCCTGCAACATTTCTTCGAGCCACTCGATGCCGGCGAGGTCGAGATGATTTGTCGGCTCGTCGAGCAAAAGGATATCCGGCTGCTGCACGGCCGCCTCGACGATAGCGAGCCGCTTACGCCAGCCGCCTGAATAGGTAACGGCTTCTGTATCGAGCGAGTCAAAGCCGGCGCGGCCAAAGATCTCTCGCAGCCGCTGTTCGTGATCGCGCTCAGGAACCCCCGCGCGATCGAGCGCTTCTTCAAGCACCGAGCGCACCGTGGCGCCGGGGGCAAAGGTAGACTCCTGCGCAATATAGGCCAGGCGCGCACGCTTGCGCGTTGAAACCTCGCCCTCATCCGGAGACACTTCCCCGGCGAGGATCTTCATCAGCGTCGACTTGCCCGAGCCGTTCGGGCCGATGAGCGCGATGCGATCGCCGTCGTTTACCGTGAAGGAAATGTTGCGAAACAGCGTCTGCGCGCCGAAGGCTTTGGTCAGGTTTTGTGCAGTGAGTATCAGCAAGAGTGTTTGTCCATTAAGAGTTGCGGCTTGCGTCGTCTTGCGCTAAGTCGAGCAGGGTGACGGAACCAGGAACGCAGTTTTCGATCGCCAGTGAGATAGACGCGATGCGAGCACGATGCATGCTGAACTTGTTTTTTTCAGTACGACGACCGCTGGCGTGCGTCCGCGCAAACTCTGTTGGTAAGGCACGTTTCGACCGGCAGTAAGAAATACCTGGAATCCATTCTGCTCCGATAGAACAAGGCCTCGAAGGTTTTCGTCGAGCAGAACCTTTACGCGGCAGACCGTTTTCCCTGCACAAACGCAATGAGCCCCCGCACCTGCTCAGGCGTTAGCGAGGGGTAATCCTCCCATATCTTCGCAGTCCATGCCTGCATCCAGGCACTCGACGATAGTGTCTGGGAAGAAGCGCGTCCCAATAACTGTGGGCGCTCCGCCGCACCGCCCTTCCACTCGTTCCACAAACTCACACCCTGTCCAATCCAAAGTTTCAACCTCCTTGCTGCACTATCGAGACGCAGACCCCACCGACTCTGCAATCTCCGAGTATGGCCCCTTGTGATCATCAATCACGCCATGCTCAAAACGCCACACACGGGTCGCCACTTCATCGATCAGGTCGCGGTCATGGGTGACTAACAGGACCGTTCCTTCATACCTTTGCAGCGAGGTATTCAGCGCGACGATTGCCTCAAGATCAAGATGGTTTGTCGGCTCATCCAGGATCAGCACGTTTGGCTTTTGCAGCATGAGCTTGCAAAAGAGCAGCCTCGCCGCCTCGCCGCCTGAAAGCGCATCCGTGCGTTTCAAACCCTCTTCGCCTGAGAACAGCATCTGCCCGAGCAGTCCGCGAATCTCTTCCTTGGTCTTCTTCGGATCCCACTGGTAGAGCCAGTCGAACACAGTGGTTCCGTGCTGGATCGCGCCGGTGTGGTCCTGCGGAAAGTAGCCGATCTGGGCCTCGTGGCCCCACTTCACCGTGCCGCCGTCGACAGAAAAATCTTTCTCGAGATCGTCCATCCCGGCCAGCAGAGACTTGAGCATCGTCGTTTTGCCTTGTCCGTTGCGGCCCATCAGGCAGACCTTTTCTCCGCGCATCACCGTTGCTGAGAACTTCTGGATAACCTTTTCGTCCCCGTAGGCTTTCGATACAGCTTCAATCTCGATGGTCTGCTTACCGCTCGGCCGGTTCTGGTCAAAGCGGATGAACGGGCGCTGGATATTGGACCGCGCCAGCTCGCTCGTCTGCAGGCGCTCGACTTCCTTCTTGCGGCTGGTGACCTGGCTTGATCGCGTGCCAGCGCCAAAGCGCGCGATGAAGTCGTTGAGCTGCGCGATCTTCTTCTCGCGCTGCTCGTTCTGGCTTTCGAGCGTGGACCGCACCTGCGTCTTCGCGTTGACCATGTCATCGTACCCGCCGGGATAGAGGATGATGGTCTGATAGTCGATATCGGCGATGTGCGTGCAGACCGCGTTAAGGAAGTGCCGATCATGCGAGATGGTGATCAGGGTGCCTTCGAACTTGAGTAGAAACTCCTGCAGCCACTCCACTGATTCGAGATCGAGGTAGTTGGTCGGCTCGTCCAAAAGCAGCGCCTGCGGGTTGCCAAACAGCGCCTGCGCGAGCAGCACACGGACCTTTTGCCCACCCTGCAGTTCGCCCATCTTGCGCTCGTGCAGCTCGTCCGGAATGTCAAGGCCCTGCAGCAGGACGGCCGCGTCAGACTCGGCAGTGTAGCCGTCTTCTTCACCGACCGTGCCCTCCAGTTCCCCCAGCCGCATGCCGTCTTCGTCGGTCAGCTCTGCTTTCTCGTAGATAGCATCGCGTTCAGAAAGAGCCGCCCAAAGCGGTTTGTTGCCCATGATGACCGTGTCAAGAACGCGAAACGCGTCAAAGGCATATTGGTCCTGCCGCAGTACACCGAACTTCTTCGGCCGGACGACCGTACCCTTCTGCGCATCGAGCTCTCCGGTCAACACCTTCATAAAGGTAGACTTGCCGGCGCCGTTGGGACCGGTGAGGCCGTAGCGCCGTCCGGAGATGAAGGTGGCGTTTACGTCTTCAAAGAGGATCTTTGAGCCGTACCGCATGCTGACGTTGCTGACGGAAATCATGTATGTGCTCTCGCGCGGCCCCGCCGGGCGGCGGGGTAGCAACGCACCCGCGCATCGGGGGAAAGCCGGAAATTTGTAGGGAAGCGCCTACTCCATCCTACCAGCGATTGTCCAGCCCGTTGTAGATCCTTGGCCCGGCCTTTAGAAGAAGCGGGTTACCAGCAGGTTGGTCGCGTAAGCCGCCGCATAGGCCAGCACCGTCATGTAGGCGAACTGGATGGCCGGCCACTTCCAACTGTTGGTCTCACGGCGCACCACAGCAAGCGTGGAGGCGCACTGCATTGCAAAGGCGAAAAAGACCACCAGCGCCATCGCGCCGCCCAGCGTCAGGTCATGGTGCAACGCCTGCTGCAGGCCGAGTTGCTGTGTCGCCGGGTCTGACCCGTACAGGGTGCCGAGCGTGCCCACAATCACCTCGCGCGCAATGATTGAGGAAAGCAGTCCGATACCGATCTTCCAGTTAAAGCCCAGCGGCCGGATGACCGGCTCGACGAACTGACCAAGCCGGCCGATCACCGACTGTGCCAGCTGTGGAAACGAACCGTGATGCAGAGGCACGTGACTCAGCACCCAGAGACCCAGCGTGACGTAAAGGATGATGGTGCCCGCCTGTTTGAGAAAGACTCCGCCGCGGTCATAGAGCCGCAGCCCGAGCGAACGCAGGGTGGGTAGCCGATACTGCGGCAGTTCCAGGATGAACGGAGCCGAAGAAGCCTTAAGGACGGAGGACTTGAGCAGCCGCGCGGTCATCAACGCGGCCAGAAAGCCGAGCAGGTAAAGGCCGAGCATGACGGCAGCCTGCAGGCCGAAGAAGTCGCCAAGGATGCGCTTGTTCGGCACGAAGGCGGCAATGACGAGCAGGTAGATCGGCAGCCGAGCCGAGCAGGTCATGAACGGCGCGACGAGGATGGTTGCAAAGCGATCGCGCTTGTTCTCAATGGTGCGGGTAGCCATGATGGCCGGCACCGCGCAGGCATAGGCTGAAAGCAGCGGGATGAACGCCTTGCCGTTCAGCCCGATCAGCCGCATCACGCGGTCGGCGATCAGGGCCGCGCGCGCCAGGTAGCCCGAGTCCTCGAGCACGCCGATAAACAGAAACAGCAGCAGAATCTGCGGCAAAAAGATCAGGACGGAAGCCACGCCCTTCCAGATGCCGTCGATAAGCAGCGACTGCAGCCAGCCGGGGCCAAGCAGCCCGCCTACCTTGTCGCCCATGCCGTTCAGCAGGGTCTGCGACCAGTCGCTAAAGGGCAGGCCGATAGAAAAAACCGTCTGAAAAACCGCAATCACGACGATCAGGAAGAAGAGCGGCCCGGTGACGCGGCCCAGCAGAAAGCCATCCAGGCGGCGGGTCCACTCAGGGGAGAGCGGAGCCTTGTACCTGGTCCGGGTGCTGACCCCGGTCGCCCACTGCCGGTACGACCGTGCATTGCCCATGACCGGGAGCTCCAGCCGGGCAGCCTGCAGCTGTACGATGTTTTGATCCTTGGCGTTGAGGAACCGGGGAATCGCATCGAGCCCGAAACCGCGCGCCGCGCTGATCTTGGCCACCGGGACGCCGAGCTCCTGGGCGAGAGCGAGCGTATCCACCTCGCCGCCGCGGGACTCCATCAGGTCCGTCATATTCAAGAGCAGCAGCGTCGGCAGTCCCAGGCCCAGGATGGGCGCAGCCAGCATCAGCTGGCGCTGCAGGTGCAGGGAGTCGAGCACCAGCAGCACCGCGTCCACCGCCGGTGACCCGGGCATCTTGTTGGTGAGCACATCGATAGCCACGCGCGCGTCTTCTGAGCGGCCGTCGAGCGAGTAAATCCCAGGCAGATCAATCAGCGTCAAGTCCGGACGATTGATGCCGCTGAGCTTGCCGTAGTGCTGCTCAACCGTGACGCCGGGATAGTTCGCGACCTTTTGCCGCAAACCCGTCAGCCGGTTGAAAAGCGTCGACTTCCCTGAGTTTGGCGGCCCGATGAGCGCGACTGTGCGGATCTTGCCCGCGACTCTTGGCTCCGTCGGCAGATCGATGACGCCCGTAGCATGACAACTCATCCCTGGACCTTCTTTTGTTGCTTGCTCCTGCGCCACCAGCCGGCCCGCGTCCCATTCTGCTCCACGATGCGTGCCGCATCGGCCGCCGCGGCTGCCGAGATCAGGATGCCGCGCGCGGTGTCGCGCCGCAGCGCGATCTCAAAGCCGTCAATGGCGTAGACGGTCGGATCGCCGGCCGGCGCCCGTCGCACCGCCAGCACCCGCGCCTCCGGCACAAAGCCCATGTGCATCAGGTGGTGCTGTACCTCGTCCGGCAGCGTCAACTCTTCCACGATGCCGACCGAGCCGACCTTAAGCTCATGC
>CAXTPL010000058.1:17812-18495 GCA_964246065.1 uncultured Acidobacteriaceae bacterium | reverse complement strand
TCGGGAGCGTGACCGCCGTCGATGCGACCACCATGAAAGCTGTGGCGCACTACACTTTTGTGGATAAGGGCGGCTGCAACGGCCTGGCCATCGACCGCAAGAACGACATCCTGTTCGCAGCCTGCCGCACAGGCACCACGCCCGGGCAACGGCCGTCCATGGTGATCCTGAGCGCCAAAGACGGACACATCCTTGCCACGCTGCCGCTTGCCGGCGGGTCGGATGGCGCGGTCTTCAATCCTTTGACCATGGAAGCCTTCAGCACGCAAGGCAACGGCACGATGACCATCGTGAAGGAGAACAGCCCCACCAGCTTTGCCGTGGAGCAGACGCTGCAAACGATGAACGGGGCCCGAACGGTAACCCTGGACAGCAAAACCGGGCACCTGTTCACCATGTCGCAGGAGCGCGGCCCGGCGCCGCCGCCGCCCGCCACGCCCCAGCCAGGTGCGCGGCCTCCTCAGGGAGCGCCCGTCCCCGGCTCCTTTACCATCCTGATGATCGGCAAGGCGCAGTAACGCTCGGCCTCGCTGGTCGGGCCGTGTGCCGGGGGATCAAGCTGCTGCTCTGAGTCAAGTGCCAGTTTGGAACTCGGTTACTAAAGTTGAAAATCGCAGCGGCGCCTCTTGCCTCCGCTCCCTCCATGATCAAGGAACCAGCTGCCGCTTCACGCGGCGGCGTTC
>CAXTPL010000058.1:12627-17802 GCA_964246065.1 uncultured Acidobacteriaceae bacterium | reverse complement strand
GGACCGAGGCGCTGTGGGGAAGCAGCTCCGGTGCCGTCAGCGGGCCATGCCCGGGGGGAATCTCCGCTTCCGCCGCCGGCCCTGTTCCAGGCGGCGGCCCCGTTCCGGCTCGCGGCTTTGTTCCGGCTCACGGCCCCGTTCCGGCTCACGGCTTTGTTTCCCGACCAGGCCTGCTTCGACGCCTGCTGCCGTGGTCGAGTCCCGCGGTTTACCTGTTCAGCGTGTTCTTGTCGCTGCTCCTGGCAGCGGTTCCGGCGTTTGCCGGCTCCACTTCTTTCCCTTCGACGACTCTCGGCGCCACTTCGGCCGGCCAGAATGTTCTGGTCACATTTACCGGCTCGGGCACGGTCGCGTCGATCGCCGTCCTTACGCTGGGCCAGCCCAACCTCGACTATATCGAGCAGGGCGGCGGCTCCTGCCAGACTGGCAACGCCTACAGCGCGAGCAGCACCTGCACGGTCGGGGTCAGCTTTACCCCACGGTACGCGGGGGTGCGCGCAGGCGCCGTCGTGTTGCTCGACGCGAGCAATCACCCTCTCGCGACCGAGCTGCTCACCGGCCTGGGGCACGGCGCGCAGGGGATTTTTGTGCCGGGCATGATCAGCACCGTGGCCGGCGACGGGCAGTTTACCAGCGTCGATGATGGCAGCCCTGCCACTTCGGCCTCCTTGCAGCTCCCCGTCGGCATTGCGGTCGATGGCCTCGGCAATCTCTACATAGCCGACTCGCAGGACTACCGCATCCGCAAGGTCACCGCCTCCTCCGGCATAATCTCAACTTACGCCGGCAATGGAACCCAGGGCGACACCGGAGACGGCGGACCGGCCACCTCCGCCGAGATAGGAAACCCGCAGGGGCTGGCGCTCGATGGCGCAGGCAACCTGTATTTCGCCGACAGCGCCGTGCATGTGGTCCGGCGGATCGATGGTGCCAGCGGACTCATCACGACGGTGGCGGGTACGGCTGCAAATGCAGGATTCTCAGGCGACGGAGGCCCGGCGACCTCGGCTACGCTCTACGCTCCGGCGGGTGTCACGGTAGACAGCAGCGGCAACCTCCTGATCGCAGACACCGGCAACGGGCGCATCCGCCGGGTGGATGCGGCGTCCCAAACCATGAGTACCGTAGCGGGCGGCGGCACGCCCTCAGCAAATCAGGGCGACGGAGGCAGCGCCACATCGGCCTCGCTCAGCCTGCCCTATTCGGTTGCGCTGGATGACAGCGGCAATCTGTTCATCCCCGACTCCGGTAATAACCGGGTGCGCCGCGTCGATGCCGCCACGCAGGTGATCTCGACGGTGGCAGGGGACGGATCGCAGGGCTTTGGGGGCGATGGCGGCGCGCCTGCCGCGGCGCAGCTTTATTCACCGCGATCGGTCGCCATCGACGCGGCAGGCAACCTGTACATCGCGGACACGCAGAACTATCGCGTCCGCAAGATCGTCAACAATGTGATCGACACGGTGGCCGGCAATGGGTCTGAGACCTACAGCGGCGATGGCGGCGTCGCCACGCAGGCCGGCATTTATGCGCCCTACTTTCTTTTCCTCGACAGCGCCGGCGACCTCCTTATCGCCGAATACTTTGACAACCGCATCCGGCAGATCAGCTCGAGCGCGGTGACCCTGCTCTATCCCGATGCCATCCGGGTGGGCCAAAAGAGTCCGCCGCAGGTGCAAACCATTGAGAATGACGGCAACCTGCCGCTTGTCTTGAGCGCGGTCACTCCCGATGCCAATGCCGCCACGGATGCAGGCACGACGACCTGCATCGGCGGCGCAAGCCTCAGCGTGGATCAGACCTGCGAGATCGGGGCGGAGTTTGCCCCGACCCAGGTCGGCAATCCCGTCTACGGGCACATCGCGTCGACGGGCAATATGGGTGACTCGCCCCTGACGATCACGGTGGTCGGGCAGTCGCTGCCTCTCAATAGCACGACCACGACGTTGATCTCACTGGCAAATCCCTCCACGTACGGCCAAAACGTCCAGCTGGTAGCCACGGTGTCAACCGGCACCGGCACACCCACCGGTACGGTGACCTTTATGGATGGGGGAACCACGCTCGGGACGGGCACCTTGTCCTCCTCCGGCTCCTCCGGAACTGCGTCCTACTCCACTGCGGCGCTTGTGCCCGGGGCACACTCCATTACGGCTGTGTACGGCGGCGATAGCCAGCATGGCAGCAGCACCTCCAGCGTGTTGACCCAGACCGTCAACGCGCAGACCGCCACGAGTCTCACTTCAAGCGGGAGTCCGGCGACGGTGACCACGCCGGTCACGCTGACTGCGCAGGTGGCGCAAACCGGCGGCGCACCTCCTTCGCCTTCCACCGCGCCGAGCGGAACGGTGGTTTTTGAAGACGGCGGCACCGTGCTCGGCACGGGCACGCTCAACGCGAGCGGCGCCGCCACGCTGACGACCACAACGCTCTCTGCCGGAACGCATACCTTGACTGCCGCGTACAACGGCGGCCCTTACAATCTTGCGAGCACCTCGCCCTCCCTGGCCCAGGTCATGGAGAAGCAGGCTACCGCGACCACGCTCAGCGCGAGCAGCAATCCTTCGATCTACGGCAACGCGGTCACCTACACGGCAACAGTGGCCATCTCCGGCAGCGGGACCGACGCGCCGGGCGGCACGGTCAGCTTCCTTGACAGCGGAACGCAGATCGGGTCGGGAACGATCGGCAGCGGCGGCACAGCCACCCTGACCACGACCGCGCTCGCGGCCGGAACGCACTCGCTTACCGCGCAATACCTTGGCGATACGAACAACAATGGCAGCAGCAGCACTCCGGCGCTTTCGCAGCAGGTAAACACCGCGCAAACCTCGGTGGCGGGCAGCTACAGCCCATCGCCTGCGATTGCCGGCAAACCGGCAACGCTGAGCGCGGTCGTTTCAGATACGAGCGGCGCGGGCGCGCCTGCCGGCAGCGTCTCCTTCAGCAACGGCGCTACGACCCTGGGCGCGGCGACGCTGAACAGTTCGGGCGCAAACTCCGCCCAGGGGAGCATCTCCGCGACCTTTTCGCCCGGCTCGCCGACCCTGACCCTGGCCTATGCGGGCGACGCCAACCACGCAGGCAGTACAGCCGCTCTGTCGCTCTCCGTCGTGCAGGCTACGACGACCACCAGCGTTTCTGCAGCGCCCAACCCTTCTGTATTTGGAACGCCGGTCACGGTGAGCGTCGCTGTCGCGGGCAATGGCGGTACCCCGACCGGCACGGTCACGGTGTTGGCCGACGGCAACCCCCTGGGTACAGGTTCGCTTGCAAATGGCACCGCCACGGTAACAAGCTCGGCGCTTTCGGTCGGCACACATCAGCTCACCGCCGCCTACGCGGGCGACACCGATGATGCAGCCAGCTCCACTACCGGGAGCTACAGCCAGACGGTAAACAAGGCCGGCTCGACGCTCAGCGTAACGGGCACACCCAACCCGGTGGTGACCGGCAACACCGCTACCTGGACGGCGACCGTTCATACGCCCGCCGGACTCCCCACAGCGACCGGCACGGTTGCCTTTACCGATGGGGCGGCCAACCTTGGGACCGGCAGCGTCAATGCTTCAGGCAGCGCGACCTTTTCGAGCAACGCCCTGGCTCCCGGGCAGCATACCATCGGGGCCACCTACAGCGGCGACAGCAACTACACCGGCGCAACCGGCTCGACCAGCGAATCGGTGCAGCAGTCCACCACCGCGTCCCTGGCATCGAGCGCCAACCCTTCCATTACAGGCATCCCGGTCACAATCACGATGAGCGTAAGCGGCAGCTCTTCGACGCCCGGTGGAAGCGTGTCCCTGCTGGACGGCGGAACGGTGCTGACGGTGCAGACGCTGAACAGCTCGGGGGTGGCGACCTACTCCACCGGCAGCCTTGGAGCAGGCACCCACACGCTCACCGCCGGCTATGCCGGAGACGCGAACAATGCTCCGGCCACCTCGCCGCCGCTGGCGGAGGTTGTGCAGCAGGCGACAACCACGACCGGGCTGCACGCGGATGCCAATCCGCTCACCGCCGGCAAAACACTTACCCTGACCGCGGCAGTGGCCGGCAACGGCACCACGCCCACAGGTACGGTGCGCTTTTTCGATGGAGCCCAGCTGCTGGGCACAGGCGCGCTCAGCAGCGGCCAGGCGGCGCTGACCACAGCGGCGTTGTCGCCCGGATCGCACATGCTGACGGCCGCTTACCTTGGCGACGCCAACGATCAAGGCAGCGCTTCAGGGCCCTACGCGCTCACCGTTCAGCAGGCCACCACCACGACCGGCTTGAACGCAACCCCCTCGCCGGCCACCGTCACGCGCCCGGTCGTGCTCACCGCCACCGTGCTGGGCAATGGCGCGACTCCCGGAGGCACGGTAACCTTTGCGGCCGGGGGCGCGACACTGGGCACTGTGGCGCTCAGCACAGGCGGAACGGCGAGCCTGTCGACCGCAGCACTGCCGCTCGGACTAAACCGGCTGACCGCGACCTACTCCGGCGACACAAACGACGCTGCAAGCCAGGCCCCAGCGGTCCTGGTGGTGCAGCAGGCCGGCCCAGCACTCACACTGCAGGCCAGCGCCAATCCAGGCCTGGTGTCGAACCCTCTCACGCTGACGGCGAACCTGATCGGCGCAGTCGGCACCCCATCAGGTACGGTCACCTTCTCAAGTGACGGAGCTCCCTTGGGAACAAGCTCGGTTGCGAGCGGGGGCTCGGCCAGCCTGACGACCTCTGCCCTCGCTCTCGGGCGGCACAGCCTGACGGCGGCATACTCCGGCGACACGAACAATACGTCGGCGAGCGCCGCGCCAATCTCGGAGGAGATACAGCAGACGACCACGACCCAGCTGACTGCGTCACCTAACCCGGCGCTTGGAGGAACCCCGCTCACCTTGACCGCAACTGTAGCGACCGCTAGCGGCACCCCGGCCACGGGCACGGTTCTCTTCCTGGACGGCTCTGCCACACTGGGCGGCGTCAGCCTTGCCGCTGGCGCGGCCAGCCTCCGTACCGCCGCGCTGGGCATTGGCGCTCACTCCCTCACCGCCGTTTACCAAGGTGACACGCTCGAGGCCGGGAGCACCTCCCCGCCGGTAGAGGAGCTTGTTCAGTCCGCGGCCACCTCCGTGACCCTGACCTCGAGCGGCTCGCCGTCGCTGCTGGGGGCCGGCGTCAGCTTTACAG
>CAXTPL010000058.1:11797-12617 GCA_964246065.1 uncultured Acidobacteriaceae bacterium | reverse complement strand
TTACAGCGCAGGTCGTGGGCAGCGGCGCACAGCCGCTCGGCGCAGTAACCTTTACCGATGGCGGGCGCGTGCTGGGTACGGCGACGCTCGGCCCCGGCGCGACGGCTGTCTTTTCTACGGCGTCGCTCGGCGTCGGTTCCCATCCCATTGTGGCCGGCTACGGCGGCGATGCGAACCACCTTCCCAGTCAATCGGCCGCGCTGCAGCAGCGGGTGCAAGCCCCCACCGTGACCACGCTGAGCGTTTTGCCTTCTGCCGCGGTGGCCACGGTGCCGGTCACGCTTACGGCCAGGGTGGCTAACGGCGCAGGCGGTCTCGAGCCCGGGGGCACACTCACCTTTCAGGATGGCGGCGCAGTGCTGGGCACGGCGACGCTTGATGCTACGGGCACCGCCACCTTGCTTGTCACCTCGTTTGCGGCTGGGACGCATACCTTGTCTGCCGCCTACGCCGGTGACGCCCTCGACGCCGCAAGCACGTCTGCGCCCGTGCCGGCATCCATCCAGGCGATCCCGACGCAGGTGCATCTTGGCGGCTCGCCTGCCAGCGCGGCTACGGGCGACCCGCTGGCCCTGATCGCCGCCGTCACCTCGAATTACAGCGCAACCTTTACCGGGACGGTGACCTTTAAGAACGGTGCTACCGTGCTCGGCCAGTCGCCGGTCAACGGGAGCGGCACCGCGATCCTGGCTCCTGCCCTGGCTGCCGGAAGCTATACTCTGGTCGCCGTCTACAGCGGGGACACCTTCAACGCCTCCTCAACCTCAGCCCCGTTTGTATGGACCGTTACCCAGTCTGCCGACTTCACGGTGGGTTTGAG
>CAXTPL010000058.1:9544-11787 GCA_964246065.1 uncultured Acidobacteriaceae bacterium | reverse complement strand
CTCCAAAGCAAGCAGAACAGCATGCTCACCGTCACCATCCACTCGCTGGCCGGCTTTGCCGACCAGGTCGGGCTCGGCTGCGCTTCACTGCCGGCGCGAGTCAGCTGCACCTTCAGCAAAACCTCGGTCGCGCTCGCTGCGAACGGAACCGTGACCGTGCAGTTCACCGTGGACACAAGTGCACCGCTTACCGGCGGAGGCACGGCTCGCCTGGCGCCCACCCAGGGCTTCGAAACGGCGCTCGGACTGCTGCTGCCCTGGCCGGCGCTGCTTGCGCTTGCTTTTGCCCCCATGCGTACCCGTTTCACCCTGCGGAGGCGTGTCAAAGCGCGAGCAAAGCTTGCCCTGCTGGCCACCGGCCTGCTGCTCATCCTCGGGGCCTCCGGGTGCAATGGCTTGTCGATCAACGGCGCCGCTCCGGGCAGCTACCAATTTCAGATCACAGGCACCGCCATCACTACAGGAATCATGCATTCCGCCGATCTTTCCCTTAGCGTCAGCCAGTAAGCGCTGGGGAAAGCAGATCGGCCGGTGAAGCGACTCGCCCGAAACAAGATCGTATGCCAGGCAGCGCCCGGCTCCATGTGGGTCGTTCTGCTGCTCGCGGTCGTTTTCCTCGCTGCGAGTTCGGCGCAGGCACAGGTGAGCGAGTCCGCGATTCGGGGTGAACACCTGGTTGCCTTTGGCGATACGCTGAGCGCCTACCACATCGACTATGGCAAACGCAGCTTGCTCGGGGTGAGCTCGTTTGTCGATCTGAACGTGAGCGTTCACCTGGGGTTCGAAGCCAAGGCGCTCTGGCTGCTCGAGCATCAGGAAGCAGGCACCCACGCCGCGGCCTTTCTTGTCGGCCCACGCTACAGCTTTCCTGCGGTCGGCAGGCTGCGACCGTGGGCCACGCTGCTGGTCGGTGAAGGGACCTTTGCGTTTCCCTACGGGTATGCGCAAGGGCACTACTTTGTGGTGGCGCCGGGCGGTGGGCTAGACTACCGCATCAACCACCGGCTGCGCATGCGCCTATGCCAGGTGGAATACCAGCAGTGGCCCGGCTTCAGCTTTGGCCCCATGTCCGCCTATGGGGTCAGCACGGGCCTGCGCTATGCCTGGTACTGAGCAGGCCCGGCGCCGCCTGCTTTTGAGCATCTTATATTTTTTCCGAACGATGGCTTTGTAAAGCGGCTTACCGCGAAGCGACTCTGCAATCGACCTCTGCAATCGCCTCGCGCATAGACCTGTATTGGACCTCTGCAATGGCACTCCGCATAAGACCTTTGCAATAAACTTCCGCAAGGAGCCTCGCCCCCCGAGGATCCTCAACAGACCTGGGCGACGGGGTCCCTCAGCAAACAGGCCAATCTTTTTGAGCACGCATGCGAGCATCCATGGAAAAACTGAGGCCCTATGTTGCCGAAGCGTGCATTGCGGCTCTCGATACCGTTGACAAGGTAGCTGGTTCGCTTTGCGGAGGCCGGCGAAGGAGACGGTGCTGTCCTTGCCTCCGATCCAGGTGGCGGCAGGTGTGTTGCCGTGGCCGATTATGCGCGAGCGTGTCGATCTGGTGATTGAGTTTCAGTCCAACCAGCGAAGCGCGCCGATCATCTCTTCGCGGCTTACCGAAACCGGCGCCCTAATCATCCCGATCAGGATGCCGCACCCAGGCGTTGCCCACTAGGGCGCGCTCACTTATCGCGCCGCCACAACCGGAGGCCGGGCTCTCGCGCAAGTCTGTGTTCGCCAAGACACCGGCGTGGTGGAGGAGGTGATCCTGCTTGAGCTTCCGGTCGCCGGACCGGTTGTCTTCAGTAGATCAGGTCATTCTAGTGGGGCCGTGACCCTGCCTGATCGCCCGGGAGTTGCGCCCTCACCTCGGTGCCTCGACCAGCGGCAGCTCGATCGAACTCCCGGGCTGGGACAAAGAACTCCCATAGTAAATGCGCTGCGTCGCGGCTCGGTAGTCGCCCGGGCTCGCGAAAAAGATGTTGGGCACAAAGGTTTGTGGGTTGCGGTCGTACAGAGGAAACCAGCTGGACTGCACCTGCACCATAATGCGGTGCCCGGCCAGGAAGACGTGGTTTGCGGTAGGAAGCGCGAAGGTATACGGCAGCGGCTTACCCGCCTCAAGCGGCGCGGCTACGGCCAGGTTTTCCCGGTACCGCCCCCTGAAGATATCCATGGCGATGGGCAGCTGGTAGCCGCCGAGCTCCGGCTGCCCTGGCACCTCATCCGGGTACACATCGATCAAT
>CAXTPL010000058.1:8548-9534 GCA_964246065.1 uncultured Acidobacteriaceae bacterium | reverse complement strand
GTTCCGGTGGTGGACGCGAGCAGATGCGCTACCGGTTCGCCCGCAATGGTGACCGCAGCTTGAAGCACGCCGGTCTCATAGGTGAGCACGTCAGGGCGTCCGGAAAACTCGCGTTGATCGTCTACCAGCCAGCGCACCCACGAAAGGTTGGGCGTATAGCCGACAGGCTGGCTGGGGCGAGCGCGAAACGGGACCGGCTTGGCAGGGTCAGAGACGTAGGCATCGAAAGCGGTCCCGCTTGCAGGCGCAGTAAACGAGAGTTTGCCGCCCGGGGCTAGATAGAGCGGCGTCGCTTTGGGCTTACAGACCTGCGGGCAGCCCGAGGGCCAGGATTGCAGATCCTCCCACCGGTCGGTTCCGGTCTGGAATGCGGTGACCGGAGCAAGGGCTGCGGCGGGTGCGGTGTCCTGGAGGTATTGGGCCAGAAAAGGGGCAAGGATCTGCTCGCGAAAGTGGAGCCCTGTATCGCTGTGGAAGTGGATGGCGCCGAGCGACTCGGCGGACTCGATCTCCTGCCCGTGATGCCAGGGGCCAAGAACGAGGAACAATCGCTGATGCTGGGGGTCTTTGGGTGCAAGGGCGCGGTACATCGCCATGGCTCCATAAATGTCCTCCTGGTCCCAGAGGCTTGCCACCAGCATCGTCGGCACAGTCAGCGGCTCGCCGGCGAGCACGCGATCCACTGCCTGCTCGCTCCAAAAGCTGTCATAGGCAGGGTGCTGGGTGAGCTTTTGCCAGAAGCCGATCTGCTCCATCCCGCGCTCTGCGCCGAGATGACCTGCTGACCCCGCCTCCATGTACATGTCGTAATCGTCAAAATGGCTGCTCAGCCAACGCGCGCTGTTATCCCGCGTCGCCGTTTGTTCATAAATGTAGGGAAGGTTCTGCTGACGAAACGCGCCGTTGTGGAACCAGTCGTCTCCTCGCCAGCCATCGACCATCGGGTTCATCGGCACCGCGCATTTCAGCGCCGGATGCGGATGCGC
>CAXTPL010000058.1:6138-8538 GCA_964246065.1 uncultured Acidobacteriaceae bacterium | reverse complement strand
GGTGTATTCCTCACCAGCCAGTCGATCGTGTCGTATGCGTCGGTAGACTCGTCGACCGGGGTTGGATTGAGCGGCCCATGCAGGGGACGATTCATAACATAGTCGCCCTCGCTGCCGTATTTGCCGCGAATATCCTGCACGACGCGAATGTAGCCGCCGTCAAGGATGGTCTCCGTGGCGTTGTCATACCCCCAAAGCGCGGTGCCGAGATGCGCGCTCGGCGTGTTGGCCGTCAGCACATCCGCGCTGTAGGGGGTGCGGGTGAGCAGGATGCCGGCGTGACGGGCGGCAACCGGCACCAGAATCACTGTGTGCAGCTTGACCCCATCCCGCATCGGGATCATGACCACGCGCCGGCTGTAATCCATGCCGCTGGTGGAAGCGCGAAAGGTGGCAGGTGTTTCGCTCGGATACCCTGAGTAGAGTGGCGAGCTTTGCGCGCGCGAGGTTGGAACCACTGCCGCAGCGGAGGCCAAGATCACCAAGGAGAAAGAGAACAAACGAGCGATTCGCATGTGAAGACAAAGTAACAGCAAACTCGCTCTGCGCCCGCATTCTCAGCGGGATTTCCGGTTCCTCGTCTCCGCGGAGACGCCTGCGACACGCAAGCGGTGCGCTCGGCGCGGGCCGCCGGCGTGTCGATGACGGCTTTCTTTTATGCTGTCAACAGCTGCGCGTACTCCACGCGGTTGCGCCCATTTTGTTTCGCCTGGTAGAGCGCTCCGTCCGCAAGGCTCACCAGATCTTCCACGCTGCCTTGCTCGCCGTCACACCAGGCGACGCCAAAGCTGCAGGTTACATACAGTTGCAGCCCGCCGTGCTCGATCGGCTCCTCGGCCACTGCCAGACGAAGCTGCTCCATGCGCAATCGGAGACTGTCCGGATTGAGCCCGGGAAGGAGAATGAGCAGCTCTTCACCGCCATACCGGCCAACCGCATCGACGGGCCGGGTAATAGCGGCGACTCGCCGCGCACATTCTTGCAGCACCGTGTCTCCGGCCGGGTGGCCATACTTATCGTTGATCCGCTTGAAGCCGTCGAGATCGGCCATCACCACGGCTGTTGCCGGGCCGCCGCGCCGCGCCGCTTCGCACAGCAGGCCCAGCCTTTCAAAGATGGCTCTGCGATTCAGCAAGCCTGTGAGCGCGTCCCGTCGGGTAATCTCCAACAGTTCCGAGCGTGCCTGCAACAGGTCCTTCTTTTCGCGCTCCAATTCCGCCGTTCGCAGCAGGACTAGCCGCTCCAGTTCCTGCTGCCGCGCCATCAGCAGGTGAACGCTTAGCCGCCACAAGCTGAGTAGCAGAGCTAGCGTCATCAGCACTTCCGCTGCAACCGCGCGTCCCCGCTTCCACCACGGTTGCAGCAGTTCGAACGAAAAGCTCTGCACCGGGGAGCCGGTGTGCAGTCGCCGATCGTACGCAAGCACCGTAAACCTGTAGCGGCCAGGCGCAAGCGCAGGGAAGCGCAGGGATTGGCTTTCGGTTTGCTGCCATTCGCTCTCGAGCCCTTCCAGACGGTAGCGAAAGACCACCGCTGAGGCTCGGCTGTAGTTCGGGCTGAAAAGTGTAACGGTCAGCGCCGGACGCTGCAGCTTAATTTTTTCCGGGTTGCTGGCTGCAACCTCGATCGGTACCGAGCCGATCGAGGCCTTGCCGAGCGAAACCACGGGCGCGGCGGTTGCAAACAGCGATTGCGGATGGAGCAGGTGCGAAAGACCGCCGCTGGTGCCGATCCATACCGTCCCATCCCGGTCAGCAAGAAAAGCGAACAAGTCCGTATCATCCCAGATCAGCCCGTCCTCGGTCGTGCAGTGCACCCAGCGAGCCCCGTTAAAAACATCCACTCCGATATCGCTGCCCACCCAAAGCCACCCGCGCTGGTCGATCGTGACAAACTGCAGTTGGTCGGAGCCAAGGATCGCATCGCTTACCGACGAGATCAGCCTCGCCCGGTCTCCTTCTACCCGCAGGTGAAGCAAAGGGTGGCTGCTTGTGCTCTGCAGCCAGAGCGTTCCGTCAGATACTGTCGCGAGCAGTGCGCCGCGCATCCCTTCGCCCGCTTCAGCCGGCATCTGGATGCGCGTGCATTCTTTTCCGCGGAGCCTGTAAAGATCCGCTCCAGCGGTGACCCAGAGATCTCCTCTGCTGTCTTCATCGACGGCCGAGGGCATCAGGTTCTTGAAAGGAGCAAACGCACGGGGAGCACCCGGCTCCTGCCCGCTGACGTCGAGTGTGGTGAGCTCGCCGCGAGAACAGATCCACAAGCGCTGCTCGCGATCGAGAAAGAGGCAGGAAATATACCCGAGCTGCAAAACGACGCGGCTTAGGGAAGTGCGCGGATCAAAGACGATCAACTGGCCGCGCGCATCGCCGGTCCAAATCCGGCCGCGCGCATCGATCT
>CAXTPL010000058.1:2760-6128 GCA_964246065.1 uncultured Acidobacteriaceae bacterium | reverse complement strand
ATCCTGAAGTCTGTGGTAAGGAAACGCCTTCAGCTGCGAGCGCGCCGTGTGCGTTCGCAAATCGAGAACGTCGAGGCCCGTTTCGGTGGCTATCCACAGCTTGTCCCCGGCACCGCGCTGCGCAGCCCAGACCAAGTTGGTGCTTAGCCCCTCGTCCGCCGTCCAGTGCTCCCAGTTTCCATAGCCGAGCCAGCGCGAAAGACCATGGCCGGACGGCGCGAGCCACAGGTCTCCTGAACGCGAGAAAAACAAGGCATCGATCTCGTCCTGCGGTAGCCCCTGTGCCGGAGTAATATTTTCCCATCGCCCGTTTTCGACGCGAGCCATGCCGCGAGACAGGTTCAGCAGCACTCGTCCTGCCGCATCCTCCACCATGGCTGCGTACGGAATGTCGAGATATTCCCCGGCGGGTGGCTTTCCCGGGGAGGAGAATCGTGTACTGGCCGCTCCCAGCATTGCAACGCTATGCCTACCACGCGCCCAAAGGGCCCCGGAGCGCGCCACCAGCAGACATGTCCAGGTGTCGGGCGCGAGCCCCGCGGCCGCGCCCCACACCTGGACCACCCCTTGAATCAGGCGAATTTCGCAGATGCTTTGTCCGCATCCTGCCCACACGGTTCCCCGCTCGCCGACTGCGACGCTCGAAAGATGGCTCAACTGGGGATAGCTCGCCACCAACGCCGGACTGAAAGCCGGGCTTGTCTGCCAGCTTCGACCGCCATCCCGGCTGCCTATCCGTAGAAGAACTCCTTTGCGCAGCAGGTACATAGCTTCAGGATCCCAGGGCAGCGAGGCCAGCCTCATGCTTTGCGGCTCGTCGGCGCGCAGCAATCCTCCGGAAATCAGATGCGCGGTTTGCGTGCCTTCAGACCGTGGATCCACAAAGGCAAGTGCCGTGTCGGTGCCGACCCAGATGCGGCCCGCCGCGTCGGCCGCCATGCTGACCACAGAGGTGATTCCCAGCACATCAAAGGCAGCTTCCCGGCGCAGCACTCCTCCGTCCGCGCGGAACACGCCATGCTGTGTCCCCACCCAGAGCGTTCCGGCGGAGTCTTCCACCATGCTTGTTACGTTAAGATTCGAAAGCCCGGCGGCCCGGCCGAGTGTCGAGAAAGTGTACCGTTGAGCCGCGGCCGGCGATGTCCAGCTAAGCAGGCAAAGATAGAAGAAAGCAGCCGCCAGCATGGCCGGCAAGGACCCGGAGGGCGAAAAAGAACTACGGCACAGCAGGCGGGCAACGAGCGCTCGTCGCGCACCGGGCACGGGGTGCCGCATGCGATCCGGCGTCTTTACGCTTGCGCTTTCCCCATCCATGCGGCCCTGCACCCTCCAAAACTAGCCGTTGCGTGTTGTCGGTGTGATTCTCGTGCTGTCCTGAGTCAAACTCCAAAGACGAGCCTGTTCTCGGGGAACGCTCCCCTTTTGAGTACTCTATCCGCAGGGTTGCTCTTTGGCGCCGATGCAGTACACCAAAGTAACGTGGAACCCCCAAGATGTATCCTTTTGGCACAACAGCCCCACCCGGATGACTCGCATACGCACCTCAGGCAGTCGCTAAACTCCAATCGAGCGAGGGTATGGGCTTTCCGGGCGTCGGCAGTCAAGCGAACGGGGGAGCCGGCAGGAGTCGCCGTTCTCCTGCCGGGGCAGACTCGCTGCTCAAGCCCGGTATTTGGAGCGGCGCGGCTGATCAGCAGGCCCCTTTGAGCGGGCTGCTGCGCGTGGCTTGCGTGCGCAGCAGCCTGCCGGGTTCGCTGTGCACTGAGCTCCAAGAGCCTTCTTGCAAGTACCAGCAACTGGGTTGACCAGGAGCCTTCGTACGAGGAACGACCTGGTTCGAGCGGCTTATTCGGAGCTTTGAGGTTGCGATGGCGGCGAGTGTAAGCGCCTGGAGCAGCAAACGCTGCACAATGGCAATCGGGATGAGCGCAAAGTGATGCGCGCCAAGTGTTTTGCCCTTCGGCAAAGCCATCCCGCAGTAAATCAGTGCAACAACCAGGAGCGCAGCCCAACCTAGCCGGCTATGCTCTCCAAGGTAGGTCCCATACGCAGCTGCGCACACAGCCGGCGCAAGCACAAAGCCGAACAGGGGTCTTACACACACCGCCATAGTGTGTGTATCGGCATGCGGCGGCTCGGGCTCTACGTACCTAAAGTCACAAGCGGCTCCCAGGGGCTGCGCCGCTGCCTCTAGGCAAGGTGTTCGGCTATGGAAGGGTGCGCCTCATTGCGGCAGCAGACGCAAAACGGTCACGCCCTGCCTCGCCAGCGAAGAGCTCACATGCGCTGTGCCATCCTGCACGACCATTGGTCGCTCGGCGGCAGTAGTGGGCTGCCTGCCGATCCGGCGCAGCTCCGCCTGCTGTGCCGCGCTTGGTCGCTGCGGCGATCCCATGGCAAGCCACGCTCCGTAGGCGTTGCCGTTGTTTTTGTCGACCGTCAACTGCTCCAGCCGGTAGTTGCCATTGGGCAGCCCGGAGACCAGCACCTGCACTGGCGTGTCCGCCGCCGCCGGCACATCGCGGTCGTCGTAGTTCCACACCAGCACGTCCACCTCTTGCCCGTTGCGGGTTGCCACCGCCCCTACGTCGGACTGCTGTGAGGCTGCGCCCGCCAGCACCCGGTCCAGCCCCAGTGCGCCCGTGCTCGCCGCCTCTACCCAATCACCGCCAAGCATGCCCCACAGGCGAAACACGTTGAGCACCGCCTTATCCACCCCATGGGTCGCCAGCTCTCTGAAGCCCGCAAACCAGGGCTGCCCTTCAAACTCAAACGCCCAGGTAACCGCGCCCTGCAGAAGCACACCGTTCCGCTCCGCCAGCTCATAGGTCCGGGCGGTCGCCTCCGCCACGCTTACCCCGTAGAGCGGTCCGTTGCGATAGCCGTTTTGCGGATTCTGCTCCACCCCGCAGGCCGCGCAGCCTTCCGGGTCGCTTTCCCCCAGGATGATCGGCGTCCGCTTCCACTCAGGAAAAGAAGCGACCACGCGCATGCCCAGGTCTACCGCCCGCAGCTGCCGCCCCATATCCATCTGGATGTGCCCGTCGACCACCTTCGGCTCACCCTTGGGGTGGAAGCTGATGAAGTCGAGCGGCGCCCCGGTACCGCCGGTTGCGGGATTCGGGCCGCGTGCGCAGTGTTCTAAAAACTGCCGCAGAAAAGCTTCAGACTTGCCCCCGTATGGACCTGTGCTCTCCGGGCCACCGACCCTGGCGCCCGGCAGCGCATGCCGCACTGCTGCCGCGGTCACGTCGTACAGCTTGTCGTATTCTTCCGGCGTTCCATGCCAGTAGTCGATATCCGGCTCGTTCCACACCTCCCACAGCCAGCCGTCCACTGCAGCTCCGTAGCGCGCATGCAGGTGGGTC
>CAXTPL010000058.1:0-2750 GCA_964246065.1 uncultured Acidobacteriaceae bacterium | reverse complement strand
GCCATAGTCTTTCGGCGGGTACGACCAGCCGGAGAAGACGCTGCCCTTCGGAAAAGTATGGCGGTAAGGCTCGGGATGCGTCGAAAGCGCTTCCGGCATAAACCCAAGCTCGACGATGGGCCGCACCCCTGCTTTCTGGAAAGCGTCAAGAATGCGGTCGGTGATCGTCCAGCTGTATACCGGCCGGCCCTGCGCGTCCTCGGTATACGCGTTCGTCGAGCCCCACTTCAGCGAACCGTCGCCGTTGCCGGTGGTGAGCAGATTATGCACGCGGAGGTACGCCGGCGCCGGATTCAGCGCGGCCAGCTCGCGCAGCAGCGTCTGGCCGTCCGGCGCGTATACGTTATTCGGCTCATCCGCGCCGAAGTAGTTCCAGGTGGGCGTGTACGGTCCCAGCCGGTGGTCCGCTCGCACGGCGATGGTGATGGGTGCCGGCGCCGGCGCGCCCCCCCGCCGCCCCCCCCCCCCCCCCCACCCCGCCAACCCCGAAGACGATCCAAAACTCAAGGAGACAAACGCGCAACCGGTGCATGGCGCGAGTGTACCTCGCCGCTGCCGCGACTTTCTTCCCTTTACCCACGCGCCCTGGCAACGCGGCCAGCCATGTTTCAATGGAAAGGGAAGGATGAACGGAGAATGCCCCTGAATTGCGGAATTGTCGGCCTGCCGAACGTTGGCAAAAGCACCATCTTCAACGCGCTCACCTCAGCCAAGGCGCAGGCCGCGAACTACCCGTTTTGCACCATCGATCCCAACACCGGCGTCGTCACGGTGCCAGACCCACGGCTTGACCGGATCGCGGAGCTGATCAAGCCGAAGAGCCTTGTGCCAACCACGATGGAGTTCATCGACATCGCCGGCCTGGTCGAAGGCGCGTCCAAAGGGGAAGGGTTGGGCAACCAGTTCCTCGGCCACATCCGCGCGACGGACGCCATCTGCCACGTCGTCCGCTGCTTTGACGACCCAGAGGTGATCCACGTCGCAGGCGGGGTCAATCCGCTGCACGACATCGGCATCATCGAAACAGAGCTGCTGCTGGCCGACCTCGACACGGTCGAAAAGCGCCACACGCGCGTCGAGCGGGCGGCGAAAGCCAGCTCCGACGCACGTGTCAAGGCCGAGCACGCCATGCTCGGCAAGCTGCTGGAGACGCTTGGCGCAGGCAAGCCGGCGCGGGCGGCTGAGCTGACAGACGAAGAAAAGCTGATTGCACGCGAGCTGTTCCTGATCACCGCCAAGCCACAACTCTACGTCGCCAATGTGGACGAGGCAGGGCTTACGACAGGCAACGCCTACACCGCAGCGGTCGAGCAGCGCGCGGCGGAGGAAGGCTCGCAGGTGGCGCGCATCTGCGGAGCGATGGAAAGCGAGATCGCGCAACTCGAGCCGGACGAGCGCACCGAGTTCCTGGCCGAGATGGGCCTGGCGGAGCCGGGACTTAACCGGTTGATCCACTCCGCATACCGCCTGCTCGATTTGATTACCTACTTTACGGCCGGCGTGCAGGAGGTCCGCGCGTGGACGATTCGCCGCGGGACCAAAGCTCCAGGCTCGGCAGGCGTGATCCACTCCGATTTTGAAAAAGGCTTTATCAAGGCCGACTGCTATGCGTCGGAGGACCTGTTCCGCTTGGGCACGGAGCAGGCCGTCAAAGAAAAAGGCCTCCTCCGCTCCGAGGGCAAGGAGTACGTCGTCAAAGATGGCGACATCCTCTTCTTCAAATTCAACGTGTAGTTTAAGGCTGACGGGAAGCGGCTACATTGAATGAGGATGCTGTTAGCCGCCTTGTAACAGATCAGACAGTTGCTGCACGCTCACGATGTGCACTCCGTGGACGCTTTTCAACCAAGCCCTGTTCTCCGCGTCAAAGATTGAGGGGCCGATTGCGGATCTACCGCGATCTTCAGTACAGAGGTAATCATTGCCAAAGGCGACGTGTGCAGCCACCACGTCACCATCCGCTGACTCCCCGAATGCTTTCGAAATCTGCTCCTTTTCTCTCTTGAGATTTGAAATACACGCGTATTCATAAACACCATAGATCAGTTGTCGATCCGACATGTGGTCCGGTCGTGGTGCGTCTAGACGTTCCGTGAATTCTTTTGCAATGGCTGCGAGCCTTCCTCCTCCTACTCCTCTCGCCGAGATGGCTTCAACGACACTGGCGAACCGCTCGCTGTAGTCTGCAGTTGCAAACACTTCTTGCGCATAATAGTGGGGATTGTTCAAAAGGGCTGCAGGGATCGGCACTCCCACGTATGGCGAGCTGAGTAACTTCATGCCGATGGCGACAGCTTCGTTTAACTCCCGTTCGAAGTTCTCTCCTATGCCAGGGTGCAAGCTGTGATCAGCTTGGATACCGATAGTGAGGGATATGTTGCGATTACCTTGCGCTTTGCTTGTCACCTCCACCTTTGGGAAACTCTGAGCATGTAACTTCGATCGGTCCTTTTTGGGTATCGCCTCTACGGTGCCGAAGCTCTCACTAATAAACCCGCGCATCAAGCCGCTTTGGACCGCTTTCTTGATTCTCACCAGCGCCGCATGATTGGTGTTGTTTCGATCTCCCTCTGGAAACACCATCCTCTTCCAGACATTCGTATCGAATGTGACTCGCATCGTCTATTTTCTCCGGAATTCTCTATAATGAAGGAAGGCCGAAGCCTTGAACCATAGTCTCGATCGCTCCAGGCTAGCGGTAATCTTCCACCAGTTCACCGAACACCCGCGCCTGCTCCTCAAGAGAGAGC
>CAXTPL010000057.1:8189-18513 GCA_964246065.1 uncultured Acidobacteriaceae bacterium | reverse complement strand
TCCGCATCCCCTGCGCCACTTGTGCAGATCCTGGGTGTTTCCCCCACGCCGCCGCCCGCCCCGCCCGCGCAGGCCATTGAGAACAATCCTCAAGCCTGACCTTTTCGGTCCTCCTCTGCTGGCTTTCTCCGGCGCTTCTTAAAAAGGTGCCTGGCCGAAAGGGAGCCTGGCCGCTTGTTGTCCGATACGCTCCTGGCAAAAGGAATCCACGCGGGTAACTTGCCAAATTCCGTGTTGCGTCTCATGCTGGAAGCGTCTGCATCTGTGCCCGCTACGGCTCCGGCGGGCTGATGCCTTCAGGTGCGCCATGTCTGCTCTTCTCCGCCGCTTCTGCTTCGTCTTGCTGCTGCTGGTCTGTGTCGCCAGGCCGACTCCGGGCCGCGCCCAGGTCTTTATCGTGACCACCGAGCGGTACGAGGCTCGTTTCCTCGACTTCACCCCGACCGATGTGACTCTGCCCACGCGCCCGGCGCAGGAACACACCCGTATGGAGCTGCAGCGGACCTTGCAGTCTGAGCAGGGCTTTGCCATGCGTCCGCTCCCCCTTGCCAGCAGGGGGCTTACCCTTGAGGCGAATGGCCAGCTCTCCCCGAGCGGCGGCGCGTATGTCAAAGAGCTCAACGACAAGGGGATTGCCGCGCGTCCAGGCGACCGCGTCATCGTCACCATGATCCGCTTCAAGCCCGATCGGCTGATCCTGGACTTCAACGGCGGCCCGGACTACAAGCACAAGTATCTCCGCCACATTGAAGTCGGCCCAGGCGATTTCACCACGCCGATCGTCAACGGCGAGGCCGAACCCGTCGGTTCCCGGCTTACGCTGGTCTTCCCCAAAGGCGTGCCCGATCTCACCGGCGCCCAAGTCAAAGATTTAATTGACCCGGTCGTCGGCTTCGGGATCAAGTCGCCCAACGAGGCCTACTCCCAGACCCTGCCGCCGTTTCTTCGCAAGGCTGTGCGCGAGCACCATGTGCTGGTCGGCATGAACGGCGAGATGGTGCTGCACGCCGTAGGCCCGCCGCAGCAGAAGATGCGCGAGCGCGAAGGGCAAATGCCCTTTGAGGAGTGGGTGTACGGCGTTGCTCCCGCGCACGTGCAGTTTGTCCGGCTGAACAACGACCGCGTCATCCGCGTGGCGGACGCCGATGTGGGCGCAACGCCCGTGGTTCGCTCCGCCAACGAGGTAGGGGATTATTGGGCAACGCAGAGTGCCCCGAAGAATGAGCGGCAGATCAAGCTCGGAGACCAGACGGCTAGCGATCGCGACCGGCAGAACGCAAATCCGGCGCCGCCCAGCCTCCGCAAGCCCGGGGAAACGCTGCCCGCGGATAAGAGCGGCTCGCAGAGTTCCGGACCCGTGCAGTTCCCAACCAAACCGCCGCCTCCGCCGCCGGCTCCCCCGTCGTAACCTGCCGGCCGTGGTGTAGTAAACTAGTACGAGCGTCCGACACACCTCTCGTATCGTCCCAGCACGACAGCGGATAAGGGTCAGGCCGCGGTGTGCATCCCCGCAAGGTGAGCGCCCTCTTTCAATTCTCAGGAGCGAATTTTCCACATGGCCAAGATCGCCAAAACAGCGGATCGCAAGAAAGTAATGGACACGACCAAAAGCACCGACTGCCCTAAGTGCAGCAAGCCGACCCGGATCGTAAAGCGGGTCAAGGATCGTGAGCGCGGAGCACCGGGAGGTGTTTATATCTCGTGCTCAGCGTGCGAGTTCCACGAGAAACTTTAAGCTGCACTCGAGGCGTCGCGATATACGGAAACGCACGTAAGCCCGGCAAAAACGCCGGGCTTACGTGCGTTTAGCTTCTAAGATTTTCGCAGACTTGGAACCGGGCCGTGCCAACGCGATCTCAGCCAGGATCGCCTCGTAGGTGGAAGCCGGATCGGCAGCCCGCGTAATCGGCCGCCCTACGACGAGTTGGCTCGCCCCTGCTTCGAGCGCGCTTCGGGGAGTGGCTACCCGCTGTTGATCGTCCCCTGCTCCGGCGCTAGCGAGGCGAATACCGGGAGTGACCAGGTGGACCCCTTCGCCGAGCTCCCGGCGCAAACGCCCGGCCTCAAGCGGGCTGGCAACGAGGCCGCCGATCCCGTTGGCGATGGCCACCCGGCCCAGCAAAAGTACCTGTTCCTCTGGTGTCGCGCCCACGCCGGTAGCCGCAAGCTGCTGCGCATCCATGCTGGTCAGCACGGTCACGGCCAAAAGCCGCGGCGGGCGAGACGATGCCGCCACCGCCTCAGCCGCCGCCGCGAGCATGGCCGGGCCGCCTGCCGCGTGCACGGTAAGCAGGGCGACATCGAGGCTGTCCAGAGCACGGATCGCCGATGCAACGGTGTTTGGGATGTCGTGAAGTTTCAGATCGAGAAAGACGGAGTAGCCCTGCGCCCGAAGGCCGGTGACCAGTGCCGGGCCTTCCGCGAGGAAGAGCTCCAACCCAACCTTGACTGAGAGCGGCGGCCATTGGCACCTCTCGCTTAGCTGCGTCAGCAAGGCGAAGGCAGGGGCAGCCGCGGGAAAGTCGAGCGCGAGAATGAGTCGTTCGCGTGGGTCGCTCGAGGGGTCAGGAGCTTCATCAGCCATCAGTGCACGCGCGAAGCAAGGGCAGAGTGTGATGTTGCGGCGATCAGAAAGCAAGCTGTGGGCGCGCCCGGCGCCCGGTGGCTAGCGTTCGATGGCCGGATACTGGATCTCTGCAAGTTCTGTCTGCCGAAGCACATCGAGCCGAACCTGGGTCGTGCCGCTGAAGCCGAGGAAGTGAGCCGCGGCGTAGGACAAATCAACCACGCGACTGGCAAGCATCGGTCCGCGATCGTTTACGCGCACAACCACCGATTTGTGGTTGACCAGATTGGTGACCCGTACCAGCGTACCCAGCGGCAGGCTGCGATGCGCGCAGGTCAGGTCGGTCATGTTGTAGTTCTCGCCGCTGGCCGTAGCCCGGCCCTGGAACGACCCGCCATACCACGAAGCGCGTCCAACCTGGTACCAGTGCCGCTTGGACTGCTCCGGGGCGGATGGGGAGTTGGCGCTGGCCGACCGCGCCGCTGTTGCTCCCGAAAGGCCGATGGCTGCTACCACGAGGAGCCCGGCATAGGTGGATAAACGCTGCCGGCGGATCTTCATCATTAGCAAGGATTCGGTCATAAGTCTCCTTTTAAAATTGTACAGAACGTGCCCGCTAAGTCAAACCGAACGAGGTACTTAGTACCTGATTGCTTGCGCTGGCACGTCTGCCTATGGTAGGCGTTACGCACCTATCCAGGTGCACTTTCAAGCTGCGGAGCGGCTTCCCGGCCACGCGGTCGCCGAGCTTACCATGGAGCAAGCAGAGGTCGATAGCCATGTCCGAGGTGCCGCTCGCGCCCCTCCACGTTCTTCCCCAGGCCGCCGGCTGCCCCCACCTTTCGGGCGCACCGCAGGTCGCGGCTGACGTTACGGCCGCTCAGCAAGGCGCGCCCCGGCTCCTGCTTACCATCGCCGGCCACGATCCCTGCTCGGGCGCCGGGCTGACAGCCGACCTGAAGGTCTTTGCCGCGCATGGCTACCTTGGCTTGTCGGCGCCCACCGCGCTCACCGTGCAGTCTACCCGCGGCGTGCGCCGGGTGGAGCCGGTCGCAGCCGGGCTGCTGCTTGAAACTCTGCAGTGCCTGGCCGAAGATGCTTTGATCGACGGGATCAAAATCGGCATGCTCGCTACAAAGGAGAATGTCGCCGCGGTCGTCACCTTTCTTCGCAGCTTGCGAAGCAGAGCGCAGGGCGGCCCTCCGGTGGTCCTTGACCCGGTCTTGCGTTCGAGCTCCGGCAGAGCGCTGCTTGAGCCTCGCGCTCTCGAGCTTCTGCTGCGGGAGCTGCTCCCGCTCACCACCTGCCTTACGCCAAACAGCGAAGAGCTGGCCCTGCTCGCGGGCGGCGCGGATGCCCCTGCGACACGAGCGCCTGAGCAGGCCCCAGAGCGCCGATCTCCTCAGCACATCCCGGAACAAGCCCGGGAAAGCCTGCAGGAGCACGCCCTGACCCTGATGCGCGCGACGCCGGGCTTAAGCATCGTTGCCACGGGCGGGCACCTTCTCCAGCCGGAGGACTGCGTCTTTGCTCCCGGCGAGCCCGCGATTTGGATCCCAGGCGCATGGGTCCAGACTGCGGCGACCCACGGCACTGGGTGCGCCCACTCCTCAGCCGTTCTCTGCGGCCTGGTAAGCGGGTTGCCGCTGCTTGGCGCCGCGGTCGCTGCCAAGGCCTATGTCACCGCGGCTCTGCAGGCGGCGCGGCCGTATGGGGGAGGCGGCGCCATGGATCACTTTTTTGGCGCGCAGCTGGCCAACCACCGCCTCGGCGCGGCGCCTGTCAGCGATCCGGAGCATGCGCCGTCCAAAGGGAAGCACCCGCAGCGACGACGAACACGTAAAGTGTGACTGGAAAGCTACTCCCACTCGACCCGCGCGGATAACGGGCGCGGCAAGGAACTTCAACATTGATCAAAACCTCTTTTTTCGGGCGCTTTTCGCGTGCCGTACGGCTTACCCCGGCGCTCCTGCTGGCCGGCTGCTGCCTGGCTGCCAGAGCCGGCTCGCCTGCTCCTGACACTTACCCCCTGAACCGCACACCCGAGGTGCAGGCGGGGTGGGACCGTTTCTACAACGCCGATTATGATGCCGCGCTGGCGCGTTTTCAGCGCGTCCTGCAGGCACACCCGTCTGACCCCATGGCTGCCGACTATGTGCTCTATACCGTCATCTTTCGAGAACTGAGCCGGCTCGACCTGCTCGACACCACCTTCTACGCGAACGACGGTTTTTTAACCGGCAAGCATACGGTTGTTGAAGATCCGGCCGTGCGCGACCAGGTCAAGCAGCTTGCCGGGCAAGCCATTGCCGAGGCCGACACCCGCATCGACGCGAACAGCGAAGACGTCCATGCGCTGTATGCGCGCGGCTGGGCTCGTTCGCTTGAGGCTACCTACATCGCAATGGTGGAGCGGGGCTTCCCGACCGCCCTCCGCTTGGCCTTGAGCGCGAAAAACGATCATGCCGAGGTTCTCCGGCTCGACCCTGCCTACGTCGATGCCAACCTGGTGGTAGGTATCTACGAATACGTGGTGGGGGCGCTCCCATTCTCCTTCCGGCTGGTCGTCGGCATCGCCGGCATCCATGGCAACAAGGAGAAGGGCATGGCCATGCTGCGTGTGGCAGCCGCCGGGGGCGTGACGACCTCGGTTGAGGCGCGCACCTGCATCATGCTTTTTCTTCGTCGCGAGGCGCAGTATGACCAGGCGCTTGCCATCGCGCAAGGGCTGGCCGCGCAGTACCCGCACGGGTTCCTTTTTCAGCTGGAAGAGGCCAACCTGGCCAAGGATGCAGGACAGGGCACGCGCGCCATCGACCTGTACCACCACGCGCTCACGCTCGCGGGGCAGCCGGGGTACTTCCATGCGCCTCACCTGGAGCTGGCCTACTTTGGCCTGGGAGATACCCTGCGGGGGCAAAAGCTGTACCAGCCGGCCATCGCCGCCTACCAGAGTGCGGCCAGCGCACCCACTACCAGCCCGGAGCTGAAGCGGCGCTGCCTGCTGGCGGCCGGCAAAGCCGCTGACCTGCTGGGCAACCACAATCAGGCTGAAGGACTCTACCGGCAGGTCATCGCAGCGGGCGGCGATACCGTGCAGGCCGACGACGCGCGAAAGCTGATCCGCACCGCCTACACCGGGCATTGACGACGAGCTGGCCGCTTGGTCGGATGAAACAGGCAAATCTTCGAGGAACACAGCAGGGAACTGCGGCACAACCTCATGCGTATCTCTAGACCAAAGGCTGCCCGGCAAGCAGCGGAGGAACCAGGATGCGGGTCTATTGTGCGCAATGTGGCAAGGAGCTCGGTCCAGAGGCTCGTTTTTGCTCGGTATGCGGAACCAGAAACGCGGCTGTCCCCTTGAGCGCGGCTTCCGTGGGCATCGCCGGCCCGGCGGCCAGGCGCCTCATTCGCCCTCGCATGGGACGCATGATTGCAGGCGTGTGCCAAGGGCTCGCGCTCAGCTATGGCTGGGACGTGGTGTGGGTGCGCATCATCACGGTGCTGCTTGCCATCTTCTCGAGCGGAGCCGGCGGCATCGCGTACATCGTCTTCTGGATCGTCATGCCGGAAGAGCTGTACGCGCTTCCATCTCCGGAAGGGTTTCGCGCCGGTGCCGAGCAGCAGCAAGGCAGGTAGCCTTCGTGCCGGGTATGATCGGGCCGAAGCTTCTCTGCAGCGGCCGCTCGCCTGGGGTTTAGCTTTTCCTGCTACGGCCTTCTTTCGAAGGCCATAGCTCCCCGCGTGCCAAGGCGAAGCGGCGGGCTTAACCCCAAACCATCCCGCATCCCCCTTGCCTGCAAAGCTGCCGTTTGATGTTTCCCCTCTCAGCGTCTAGGCTCGGATGGAGCCTTCTCTCACTCCTTGGGGCCTTTTCAATCGCGAGGAACATTGCACCCAGTTCGACCCTTTCGCTCCGCCAAGCCCGGCTCTCCGCTTTGCTGCGGCCCTGTTCGCCTGGACAAGCTTGCCCGCGACTATGGCACCCCGCTTTACGTCTACTCGGCCGAGCATATTTGTGAGCGCTTTCAGCTCTTCTCCGAGGCATTTGCCGGGCTGTCGCACCTGGTCTGCTATTCGGTCAAAGCGAACGCTGCCCTGGCTATTCTCAAGCTGCTCGACGAGCTTGGCTCCGGCTTTGACATCGTCTCTGGCGGCGAACTGGAGCGGGTGCTCACGGTACGCAAGCGCGCCGCGCGCCGGGTCGTGTTTTCCGGCGTCGGCAAGACCGCCGAGGAGATCGACCTCGCCATTGACTCCGACATCCTGATCTTCAACGTCGAAAGTGAGGGCGCGCTCGAGCTGCTTGCCTCCCGCGCCGCGCGCGCGCGCAAACGGGCGCGCTTTGCCTTGCGGGTCAATCCGGATGTGTTTGCCGAGACGCACCCGTATATCTCAACCGGCCTCCGCGAGCACAAGTTTGGCATCGAGATTTCCGAGGCGCGCGCCTTGTATCGCAAAGGTGCGGAGGCAAAGTATCTCGATGCACGCGGGGTCAGCGTCCATATCGGCTCGCAGATCCGGGCGAGTGCGCCTTTTGGCGCGGCGGCGGAGCGGGTGGCCGGCCTTGTGGGCGAGTTGCTTGAAGACGGCCACAAGATCACCTCGGTCGATCTCGGCGGCGGCCTTGGCGTCGAGTATGAAGCCGCTGCTCAGTGGGAGCCCGAGGCGCGGGTAGAGGAGTATGCAGCAGCGTTGAAGCAGGCTTTGGCACCGCTGCTTGGCGCAGGGAAGCCGGAGATGCAGCTGCTGCTCGAGCCAGGCCGGTTCCTGGTCGCGCAAGCCGGGGCCCTGGTCACCGAGGTGCTCTATACCAAGCAGAACGGGGCAAAAAAGTTCGTGATCACAGATGCAGGCATGAACGACCTGATCCGGCCTTCGCTCTACGGGTCGCACCATGAGATTGTGCCGGTGCTGGCCCAGGGGGGCGCGCCCGAAACGGTAGACGTGGTGGGTCCGGTGTGCGAAAGCGGCGACTTTTTTGCGCGGAACCGCGAATTGCCGCCGGTTGCGCCGGGGGACCTGCTGGCGATTCTCGACGCGGGCGCGTACGGGCTTTCGCTAAGCTCGAACTACAACACGCGCCCTCGTCCGGCTGAGGTGCTGGTAGAAGGTCGGCATGCCCGGCAGATTCGCCGTCGCGAAACGATGAAAGACCTGCTCGAGCCGGAGCGCAGGGGGCTGGACGGGGTTTGATGCCCCTGTGGTCTTGCATGGACAAGATCGGGCTCTGGCAGGGCTTGTCCCCCGGGAGCGGAGCAAGGGACCTATAGCGACGAAGCATCGGCGGCCCCGGGAAAGCGGCGACGGATTTGCAATCACACGCCGAGGACCCTGTGCTTCTGCTCAGGACGATCATCCTTCCTCTGCGAGAGGGACGAGGCGGGAAGATCCCGGAGTGTGAGCCTCGTGAAGCAAGAAAAAGCCGCCAGCTTGGCGGCTTTCTTTGATCTTGAGGAGGAGACTGGCTAGTTAAGGATGGAATGCGCGGTAGCCAGGGTGTTTGACTCCGTGCTGGCCGGCGTAGTCGCCGCAAAGGAAGAAGCGTCGGCGGCGGCGCCGGGTAGGCTGTTCGGTCCCAGCCCCAGCTTGATCAGCGCGCGCGAGTCCGGCATCAGCTTGGTCTGCCAGCCGTTATCGGCTTGAAACTTGCTCATCGCTGCTTCGGTCTCCGGCGTCCATTCGCCCGAGGGCTCGCCGGTCAGGTAGCTGCGCTCGATCAGCGCCTGCTGAATCTCCCGGGTGCGGGTAGGGTCGATGCCGCGCTGGCCCTGGATGATATGCGTGATCGCTGCCACATGCTTGAGGTGGTGCGAAGAGGCCCTGCCGTGCCCGGAGGTCGCGGCGCGGTGCGAGCGGCTGCCCAGCGCGGGCAGTGCGGTGAGCGCGAGTCCTAGTGCCAGGCACTGCCAGGTGCGAATCGTCATGCGGTACCTCGGAAACGGAAAGTTCAGAAGAAGGAAACCTCTGAATGAGCTTTTCGAAGATTAATAGCCATATCGGAAGAATGCAACCCAAAGTGAACGGGCCTGGGACGAAAAGTCGCAGGCCCGTACCAAAGTGAGACACCCCCCATTACGGCAGGGGGCCCCCCACAAGCGTCCCGCCGCTCTTCGGAGCCCGCGGATCGACGATCTCAAATACAACGTCGGAACCCGACTTGAGCATGCCGATGGCCGCGTTGTACTCACGCTTGTTGTGGATAGGCTGCTTGTTGATCGCGGTAATCACGCCCCCGGTCAACCCGCGCATGCCGTTTTCGTCGGCAAAGGAACCCGGCTTGACCGACTGGATGATCACGCCATGCACGCCTGCCGGCGCATTCTGCGGCAGATCGGTCACCGTGATGCCAACCTTGGTGTCCGCTGCCTCGCTGTTGTCGCCGTTCTTGCTGCCATTCTCATCCTCGTTGCTGGCCAGGCCGGCTGCCACGGTCTTTGCGCGATCGCCGATGGTCACCGTTGCTGAAAGCGTCTTGCCGTCCCTCAGGTAGCCGATCGAGGCTGTCGAGCCGGGCTTGCGGGCCGAGATGTCGTTGACCAGGTCGTCGCCGTTCTTGATCTGGCGTCCGTCGATTGAGACGATCACATCTCCTGCCTTCAGACCGGCCTTGTCCGCCGGCATGCCGGGCGTAACGCTGCGGATGATGACGCCGTTCTTGGCGCCATAGACCCGCTCGACCGCGCTTGAAACGGTGGGCTGGAAGAGGATGCCGATCGAGCCGCGGGTCACCTTGTGGTCCGGGCCGATAAGCTCGTTGTAATCATTGATGACGGTGTTGGACGGCATGGCAAAGCCGATGCCTTGGTTGCCGTTGGACTGGGTAAAGATGGCCGTGTTGACGCCGATCACCTCACCGGCCATGTTGACCAGCGGACCGCCCGAGTTGCCCGGGTTGATGGCCGCGTCGGTCTGGATGAAGTGCTGGAACTGGCCGCGCGAACCCTGCTCGATGGTCCTGTTCTTCGCCGAGACGATGCCCGAGGTCACAGTTTTTGAAAGACCCAGCGGGGAGCCGATGGCAAGCACCGAATCACCCACCTGCGCCGAGTCCGAATTGCCCATCTTGACGGTCGGCAGAGGGTGATCGACATTGATCTTGATCAGCGCGATGTCGGTGTCCTTGTCGACACCGATTACCGTCGCCGGGTGGCCGTTCGACTCATCGTCCGGGTCTGAGGCCAGCTTGACGTAGATCTTGTCGGCCTTGTCGACCACGTGATTGTTGGTGATGATGTAGCCCTTCGGATCGACAATAAAGCCGGAGCCAAGCGCCTCATGGCCGCTGTCATCCTGACCGCCGCCGCCGGGGCCCCCCTGGCCGCCAAAAAAGTGGTTGAAGAAGTCCTGCAGGCCGCCCTGATCGCCGCCGCCGCCGCCGCCGTTGCCCCCATCGCCGCCGCCATTGTCCTCGCCGTCGCCGCCGTCATCCGGCCCCTGGGGTTGCTGCGGCATGGAGCGCATGTGCGGATTGCGCCGGGAAGAATGCTCCTCCTTGGGCAGCGTTTCCGTATTGATGTTGACCACCGCCGGCCCCACCTCCTTGGCAATGCGGGTGAAGTCTGTCGCCAAGTCACGCGGCGGCGGGATGCGCATCGGGCTCGCGTCGCGGGTATCGACGGATTTCTCCTGGCCCTTGACCCCGTGAGCCATCACGGAGCCGATCACAATGCCGGCCGACAGGGTAGCCAGGACAGTAAAGGAAGAAGCGAGTCGGCGTGTGCGCAGCCGGTCGGTCGGAAGAGTCATCTGGGT
>CAXTPL010000057.1:3721-8179 GCA_964246065.1 uncultured Acidobacteriaceae bacterium | reverse complement strand
GGGTTCGAACCTCGTACCTTTCGTATGTGGAGCCTCAAAGTGCGGCCGAGCTTCCGCAGGGCGCAGCCGATTGCTGAGGATGTGCGGACACGCTCAGTATAGCGATGCATCCGGGAAACACGGTTGCGCAGGTATGCCTTGTCGCGTCAGTTCTGCCTCTTTTAGACGCAAAGCGCGCGCAAGCGTCGCTCCATCGGCGTTGGTGTGGTGCACGCGTGCGGCTCACCCCAGGGGCGCGGTTTCATGGGCGGTCGGCTGGATGCGCTCCGGCCACAGCTCCGTGACAGCGATGCCGGCCAGGATGAGCAGGGCGCCGGCACCGGCGCGTGTGCCCAGGCGCTCGCCCAGGAAAAGAAAGGAGGTAAGCGCGGCAAAGACCGGCTCCAGCGTGAAAATGACGGCCGTATGGGTGGCAGGCAGAAACTGCTGCGCCCAGCTCTGGATCGTGAAAGCTGCGGCGGTGGCCAGCAAGGCGGCAACAGCCAGTGCCCCCAGAGCGGGGGCGGTGGGATGAAAGAAAGGGCGCGGCTCAAAGAAGGGCAGGGCAAGGCCCACCGTCAGCGCGGCGGCCGCGATCTGGATCACAGCCAGCTGCTCATAAGGGAGCCGGGGCGCGGCATGGGCAAGCGCCAGCATGTGGAGCGCATAAGCCAGGGCGCAGCCCAGCGTCAACAGTTCCCCGGCGCCAAAGCCGCTCAAGAGCGCAGCCGCCGTCCATCCCCCGCTCGCGGGCATGGTAAGCAGCAGCAGCCCGATAAAGGCGAGGATCGCGCCCAGCCCGGCCGTCCATCTGGGGCGTCGCGCACCCGGGGCCCGCAGCGGTGCAAGGAGCGAGAGCAGCGGCACCATGACGACCACGAGCCCGGTGAGGAACGCCGACTTGGAAGGGGTAGTCAGGCGAAGGCCGCTGGTTTGCAGCGCGTAACCCAGGCCAAGGCAGACGCCGACCAGGGTGCCACCCGCCAGGGCCGCGAGCGACACGCGGCGCAGCTTGCGGCGATACAGGCACCCGAGCACCAGCGCCGCCAGGCCCATGCGGAAGACGACGAAGAGCAGCGGGGAGCTTTGCCGGAGCGCGTCCTTGATGAGCACAAAGGTCGCGCCCCAGGTGATCACAACGCCGAGCAGCAGCAGGTGAGCGAGCGTGGTGCGGCGCATCGGTGTTCAGGGTATCAGTGACTCCGCTCTCAAACACCGACTCGCATGCGCACCCGCTCGGCAGGCACGCAGGCTAACCCTGACGCTTGGACCGGAAGGAGGTGAAAACAAAACCAGCTTTGGCGTTGTAGTTACTCTGCCAGCTCCGTTAGGCAGCTTGGTCGCGACATACTCACCGGGTATGACCTGGAACGCTATCGCGCGGGTGAGCTTGAGATTGAAGCCCAGGCCACCGACCGCGGCAGGGTTCCAGTTGATCACGCCCGCCTTGGAATCACGAACCGCGCCACCTTCAACAAACCCGAAGGGTGTCACCCCGAAGATCGGAGAAAGCGCGTACACCGGACCTCCCGTGAAGCCGTGTACGTTTTCAGTCGCATGAGCGTGGTAGTTGGCAAAGTTGGTAAAGTCGGCAATGCCGCTGATGTGCTTGGTGAAGTGAACCTCCGGTATGCCGTACCAGCCGAGCAGATAGCCACCTGCCCCGCCGGGCGTATTGGTCAAGTCTGTCTGCAGATAGGTAATTCCGGCAGCCACCGAGAAAATTGGAACCTCCTGGGCCGCAGGTGCGGAGCTGAGCAGGCGGGTGGCAGTTCCGGGTGCAGCATCCGGTGTTTGCGCATACAGCGGCGATGCCGCAAAGCAACATGCAGCCAGGGTGGCAGAAAACAGCTTTAACATGGAGGTCGAATCCTTGGGTGCCGCGGTCTAGCCGCAGTCACGGGGTGCAAAGTGTTTACAAGTAAGTAAATAGAGGCAAACAGCGAGAGAAAGGTTGGGTCGGTTGACGGCATCCTTTGCTTTTCGTGGTTGCAGCCGATATCGGACGAAAAAATCCGGCCCGGTTGCATTCTGTTGGCCGCAGCGAGCATCGTTGCATAGATGAGCTTTCTTCGTACACGACGTTTCGCCGGCGTTTCTCTCCTTCTGCTTGGTTTCGCAGCTTTCGGGCCGGCGGAGACAACCCCGCAGCAACCGCAGCGCGCCACCAGCACCCCTTACACCGGCGATCTGTCCATCTTTGAATATCCGGGCCGCGACGCCAAGCTGCAGACCGGCCGCGTCATGGACCTGCTCGGCATCAAGCCGGGAACAACTGTGGCCGACCTGGGCGCGGGCTCGGGCTGGTTTACCGTGCGCGCGGCAAAGCGCGTGACGCCGGGCGGCATCGTGTATGCCGAAGACATCAACCCTGCCGCCATCCGCTCCATTCGCGAGCGCGCGACCAGGGAGCAGCTTTCCGATATACGCGAAGTGGAAGGGACGCCGGACGACCCGAAGCTCCCTCCGTCCAGCATCGATGCGGTGTTGATGTTGAAGGTGTACCACGAGATCGCGCATCCGGCGCTGCTGCTGGCTGCGCTGAAACCCTCGCTCAAGCCGGGCGCGAAGATCGGCATCATCGACCGCAATGGGACAGGCGAGGATCACGGCCTGAATGAGGCCGTGGTGGTCAAGGAGATGGGCGAGGCAGGCTTTGCACGAGTAGCCAGGTATGACTTCACCAAGGCCGACGGGCAGGATTATTTTCTGATCTTTGAGCGGCGCTAGGGCGCCTGCTATGACAGACCCGCGGGAGTTCGACGTCATTCTTTATGGGGCGACCGGCTTCACCGGCAGCCAAGCTGTGAAGCACTTTCAGCAGCATGCCCTGCCTAAGATCACGTGGGCAGTTGCAGGCCGCAATCGACACAAGCTGGAGTCTCTTGGGAAATGGAACTCGGATCGTTCCTTTCTGCGGCTTCGATTCTGTACCCGCCGACCTCGGCGTCTATCTCTTGTCAAAGAAGTTGGGTTCAGAGCTTGTCGTAGCAAAGGCTTACTTCAAGGTTCGTGTGAGTCGACCGAATGGAGGAACCGTTAGCCAGCACGCACCATACGTATCGCTCCGAAGCAGACAAGGTCGGCAAGGATCCATTCCTGCTCAATCCCGGGCCTTGTCGCGCTCCACAGGCGCTGAGGAGGACCCGACGCGCGTGTCGTTCGACCGGGATGTGAACGCCTGGACTGCTCCGTTTCCTATGAGCATCATCGATTCACGAGTGGTACGGCGTAGCTGTGCGCTGAGGGCGAGGATCCCGCTTACCAGGAGTTTATGAGCTTCCAGGGCGCCTTGGCTCCGGCCTGGGCGTTCCTCGCCGCGATCGGCACAAGGCTCTTCTACGCGATGCTTGGTTCGACCCTTTCACGCGACATCCTGCAAGCTGCGTTGAAGGCTGGCAGCGGCCCGTCTGAAGAAAGCATGAACAATGGCTACTTCCGTTGTCGCGTGTGGGTCAAAACAAGAGTGGGGAGAGTGCTGAGATCGCCCTTTGCGGTAAAGGTGATCCTGCGAATCGCATCACGGTGCTCTGCGTTTGTGAAAGCGCTCTTGCGCTGGTGCTCAACGTGGACGAGCTTCCAGAAGGCGCCGGTGTCCTCACTCCAAGTACCGGCATCGGAGATGCGCTTGTCACCCGATTGCTAAACAAAGGCATCAGCTTCTCGCAATCCACGTAAAGGGGCAAGCAAGGCGGATGTTTCCGAAAAGCCTTCACGGGTCTATTCTCTACACCGGAGTCACCAACTTCCAACCAGGAGAAACGTTATGCCCGAGTCCACACCGCGGTACCCACTGCTTCCGCCGGACGACCTGCAGCGCAACCTCACCTTGGCGCAGCCCGACATGGATCAAACGCTGGCGCACATTGGCCTTGTCGGCGATACATACACGATCACCGTTTCCGGCGACGACACCAAAGGCCGCTTCTGCATCATCGACATGCATGTGGTGCCTGGGGGTGGGCCCGGTCCGCATCGCCACGACTTCGAGGAGACCTTCATCCTGCTTGAAGGTGAATTGCAAGTCACTTTCCGGGGTGAGAAATCCATAGCGCGAGCAGGCGACACCGTCAACATCCCTTCGAACGCGCCGCATCAGTTCCACAATGCATCGTCCAAGCCAGTTCGCCTGCTCTGCATCTGCTCGCCTGCGGGACAAGAGGATTTCTTCCACCAGGTTGGCGTGCCTGTGGCGACACGAACAACTGCACCGCCCCAGCTTGATGAGGACCAGCAAAAACAATTCATGGAGAAAGCGAGTGCACTCGCTCCCAAATACCGCACCGAACTCTTGAAGCATGCATTGATCGATCCCGCACGCCGCATCCTTAATTTTGTTGAGCGCGGTACGCGAGTCCTTCAGCTGAGCTGATAGTTCTAGAAACGCGCGTTGGCCAGCTGAGACCCGGCAAGGCAGCCCAGTTGGCAGCTCAGGCCGGGTGACTGAAGCGCGACGCGATCACAAGACTCAGCCAGTCG
>CAXTPL010000057.1:0-3711 GCA_964246065.1 uncultured Acidobacteriaceae bacterium | reverse complement strand
CCAGTCGTTTCCGTCAGGCTCCTAAAGCCAGGTGCGGGCGCGGTAGCGATCGTATTCAGCGCCGAACGTAGCGCGCAGAACTGCTTCCTCGCGTCGAGCGCGAACAATCTGCAGCGGAAGGACCACAATCAGCAGCAGCAAAGGCCACCACCGCGCGAGCACGAGCGAAATCGCTATGAGGAGAAAAGGGCTCGCGCAGTAGATCGGGTGTCGGATGCGTCGGTAAAGTCCGCTTGTGACAAGTTGTCGCGCTTGCGGTGTGATCGAGAAAGCGCGGCCAAGCTGGATCCTGGCCAGCGCAACCCAGGCAAACACGAGTAGGAGAAGACACATGCCGGCAACCCGCGTTGAAGGCCAAGCTTGGTGTGTAGACCGTGCAACAAAGGTAAAGACAGCCAGCTCGACGAGCGCAAGAAGAAATAGACTCCAATAAACAACGCGCATGGCATCAAGATACATGGGTACGACCTGACAAACGCCGATTGCGCCGGTACGCAAATTGCTTAGGGCCGCCGGGGATCAATGGGGGCCTACCCCGACACCAGCGGTGCGGATGCAATGCGGATAACCTTGCTGCCCGCTCAGCCAACCCGCTTTCCCCCGCATAGGTCATGAGGAAAGCGGTCGTCGGCAAATCGTGAATTTGTAGCGTGGTCCGGCGAAGTTACAAGATGGTTGACGTGATGCGATTTAGACGAAACGAATTGCAGGGTAAGCTAGGGAGCATCCTCCACGGGGTGAACCGCGAATTGGCTTGCGTCTGAGCGGAAGTAGCGCTCCCGCAGCCAGAATGCGACATTGACGAGCCCGATCAAGGCGGGTACTTCAATCAAAGGTCCAACGACTCCGACGAACGCTTCCCCCGAGTTGAGACCAAAGACCGCGACCGCCACAGCAATAGCCAGTTCGAAGTTGTTCCCTGCCGCTGTAAAGGAGAGCGTAGCCGATTGTGCGTAGTCGGCGCCCAACTTCTTGCCCATCCAGAAGCTCACCAGGAACATGATAAGAAAGTAGAGAACAAGCGGGATGGCGATACGAATCACGTCTAACGGGAGCCGCACGATGAGATCGCCCTTTAGAGAAAACATGACAAGGATGGTAAACAGCAAAGCGATCAGGGTGAATGGGCTGATACGAGGCACGAACTGAGTGCGATACCACTGTTCACCCTTGGCATGGACCAGTGTAAGGCGAGTCAGGAACCCGGCCACGAACGGCGCTCCCAGGTAAAGCCCGACGCTCTTGGCGATGTCTGCTATACCGACCGGAATCACGCTCCCCTGCAGTCCAAACCACTTTGGAAGCACGGTCAGAAAGACCCAGGCATAAAGGCTATAGAACAGCACTTGAAACACACTGTTGATGGCGACCAGACCGGCGACATAGTCGGTATCCCCCTCGGCCAGTTCATTCCACACCAGCACCATAGCGATGCATCGTGCGATGCCGATGAGGATCAATCCACGCATGTAGGCCGGTTCGCCCCGCAGGAAGATGATCGCCAGCAGGAACATGAGGGTCGGGCCGACCAGCCAGTTTTGCACCAGCGACAGCCCCAGCACACGTTTGTTCCGAAAAACCTCCCCCAGCTTCTCGTAGCGGACCTTGGCCAGCGGGGGAAACATCATGATGATTAAGCCGATGGCGATCGGAACGTTTGTGGTGCCGCTTTGGAACCGGTTCACCAGACTCGCTGATGCAGGGACAAAGTGACCTACCGCAACGCCAGTCGCCATCGCCAGGAAGATCCATAACGTGAGAAACCGATCCAGAAACGACAGCTTCTTGCGGGCCGCGGGTGTGCAGGTCTGCCCGTCTGAAATGCGTGAGGCGGCTATCAGCAGACCTCGCGGAGTGCTGCAACAGGCATAGGCACCGGAGCACCCTCAAGCAGCGGATACTTGGAGGGAGCGCAGCAGGCTTTTGTCAGGCGAGCACGGTCCATCTGCATCTGCTTCTCTTCCTTCAGTGTGTCCAACGTCTGCCGAAGAATGTCCGCGGCTCCAGCGTGCGGCGGCGCCACGATGCGGTAGTGCATCCACTTCCCCTCACGCCGCGCTTCGACGATCCCGGATTTTCGCAGGTAGGCAAGATGCCTAGAGACTTTCGGTTGTGGTCCGCCGAGGATCTCTACGAAGTAGCAGACGCAGACCTCCTGGTCTTTCATCAGGTTCAGGAGCCGAAGCCGAGTGTTGTCTCCCAAGGCCTGGAAGAAGCGTTCGAGGTTGTAGGTATGCTTTGCTGCCACATCTTCAAGTATACGCTTTGACGTATGAGAAGGCAAGGGATAGAGTTGGCTAAGCGTATGTAAAGGAGGCACCCGGTCCCCGCGTCCACCCGGTGGTCCTTGAGGTAATGCAAGAGGTGGGCCTTGATCTTTCGGGCGCACAACCTCAACTCCTCACAGAGGAGCTCGCCAGGACGGGATCGTTACTCATCACCATGGGTTGCGGAGAGAAGTGCCCTTACGTTGCCGGCCTTCGCCGAGAAGATTGGCCGCTACGTGATCCCAAGGGTCTGCCACCCGAAGAGGTTCGGAAAGTGCGTGCCGAGGTGAGGCAACGCGTGGTCGACCTGATCACACGAGAGCGATTGAGCTGATGGCGATCGGTCGTTGTCAAGGCCGAGCGCACCACGATGCGACCTGCTAAGGCGCGCCGGGTATCGGGATGGGTGCCTGGCAGCCGTAGGAGGCCAGCGTTGACCTGTCGTTCAGTATCGGGTTGCAGTGTGGATTGGCGGACAAGACCGCGTCGTGCATGCTCTTCAATGCCAGCTTGTGCATATAAAGCGCGCCGGCGATCGAGGCCTGCTGGTTTGTGGACGCGAGCTGCCCGCCGTTGTGGATGCCCCACCGGACGGCAGCCCCGGCCGTGGTAGCGACCAGCTGGTACTGCTCGGCGGCGCCGGTTTTGCCGGCGAAGTTCAGCCGGTAGCTTTGCTTGCTGACCTGCTCCGGAAAGCCCGCAGGCGCTTTGGCGATGGCGGGCTTGATGAGGGGGTTGAGCGCGACGATGTGAGCCAGTCCAAAGGCGACATCCACCTGCAGTGAAGGAAGCTGCTTGGCGAACGCTGTCACAGTCGTATCGAAGTCGGCTCCCGGCCCCGCGACCTGATAAAAGCCCTCCGCCCAAGTGGCGGCAGCACGCATCGCAGGCACCATGTGTGCAGTCACGACGAGTTTGCGGGCAGGATCGATGCCCAGCACCGGGTCGTGCGCCTCGATGATTCGCCTTTCCTCCTGCCACACGCCGCCGAACTCCCGGACGTACTCACTGCCGGCCGCGGGTGCAAAGGCGTACACGTAACGGCTGGCATCCCAAAGAGCGGCCAGCTGCTCGGGAGTGGAGCTTTTCATCGTGGCAATGACGTTCTGCTCGCTCTGGTCAGCCGCAGTCCATACTGCCGGATGCTGCTGCATCTGAGCGGCAACCAGGCTTTTGACCTCTGCCCGCTCGGCCTCGGTAAGTGGCTGGCCGCCGCCGATGAACTGCAGCAGATAGGTTTCGTGCTCGACCATGGCGTTTTGCGCCAAGGTTGCCGGGGCGGCTGCCAACAGGATGAAGAAGAACGCAGAGGCCGGTCGCATCCCTTTAAGAATACCTCGCCGCCCCGGCTGCAAGCCATGAGGCGCGTGTGAAATCAATGCCGCGGAGACGCGCCTCGCAGCCTACCCCCCGCCTCGTATCCTGGTGCGCTTTCTGGGCCCTT
>CAXTPL010000056.1:11647-18579 GCA_964246065.1 uncultured Acidobacteriaceae bacterium | reverse complement strand
CCGACCCCCAATCCCCCGGCCGTGACCCAGACCACGTACACCCTGGAGGCAAACTTTACAGCCTCTGACGGGACCGTCATCTTTTCGCAGCCGCTTACGCTGATCGTCAACACACCGGCGTCGTAGCCGCGGCTTCCTCACGCGGTGTAGGCTCGCCGGCGATGCGGTTCTTCAGCGGCGCAGCTCCTCATGCTGCCGCTAGAATGAAAGCGAGAAAGCCGGCTCGCGCGCACGGCCTGCCCTTCCCGGGGAAGCTGCTCCCGGCCGGCTGTTCGCGCACGCCTCATCTTCCGCGGCAGATGACAAGCTTGAGACAGGACCGGAACCGTACATGCACTTGTGGAACGACTACGAAGGCAAGACGCTGGCAGGCGTCTTTCCGCTTGAGCGCCTGCTTAGAACCGAAGGGCGCAGCGCCTGCTTTGCGACCCGGGACAGCGCCGGACGCCCTACCATCCTGAGGCTGACCGAGGCGCTTAACGATCAGGAGCAGCTGCAGCAGCGCTATGGCGCGGTGCAAGCGGTGCACCATCCCCACCTGGTCAGAATCGAAGACTTCGGCGACACGGAGGTGGATGGGGAGCCGCTGGTTTATCTCGTCACCGAGTGGACCGAGGAGAGTCTGGCCGACATCCTGAGCGAGCGAAAGCTGTCGCTCGAAGAAACAGGCGAGGTGGCGGCAGCGCTCGTCGGAGCATTGGAAGCTCTCCACGCAAATGGCATGGTGCATGGACTGGTCGAGGCGAGCTGCGTGCTTGCCGCCGGCGAAGTGATCAAGCTTCGCAGCGATTGTGTGCGGTCGGCCCCGACGGGCATCGATGGTGCTCGCGCTTATGGGGACGATGTTTTCGGGGTGGCCGATGTGATCCATCGCGCGCTGACCCAGCAGCGGCTCCGCGACGCATCGGACGCCCTGGCACTCCCCGAACCGTATGCCTCCATTGTGCGCAACGTGGTGCGGGGCAGCTGGGGAATCGAGCAGGTGGCGAGCGAGGTTCGGCGGCACGTGCGACCCCTTGCTCTTCCCGGTGCGGGCGCGGCGTATGGCGAGCCGCCGAGGAGTACCGCGGCGGGCGCTCCTCCACCCGCCGGCAGCACGCACGAAGCGCCATCGGCGCTGGCAGGGCAAGACCCATCGTTTGCCGAAGCGCTGGCGGCCGCCAATCGCGTCTTTGATCGCGCATCGGAAGCGATGCATGCGCCAGTCGCCGCCCCGGAGCCGTTCTCCGCCGAAACATCGGTGGAGGCGAGAACTGCCGTCCGCGCGGAGCTGCCCACGAGCTACGCTGCGGAACCAATGCCCGCATCATCACGCTTCGCAGGCCGGAGCGAGCGGGCGCCTTCTACGCCACGGTCGCCTGCTGTTCCTATCGCGATCGCTGTGGCCGTGCTGGTCGCGCTTCTGCTGGCGCTGCACTTTGCGCATAGCGGCTCTAAGCCCCCGGCTCCCCGTGCGACCAGCGCCGCTGCACCCGCCGCTGCGCCGCTGCCTGTGCCTGTGCAGCCGTCCCAAGCGCCGCCCGCTCCAGCGGCAGCCTCCCAGGCCGCGACCCCGGCGCCCGAGGCAACCCCCACGCCAACCCCCGCTGCAGACGCCGCGAGCGTGCCCGCCGACAAGAGTGGCAGCATAGGTGGCAGCAAAATCTGGCGCGTGGTCGCCTATACCTACAACCGGCAAGACCAGGCGGAAGCCAAGGTCCGCGCACTCGCCGGCCGCTACAGCGACCTCCATCCGGAGGTGTTTTCCCGCACCGGGAACGCGCCTTACCTGGTCACCCTTGGCGGACCCTTGTCTGAAGCCGCAGCCGCAGCAATGCGCAAGCGTGCACGCAGCCAGGGCGTGGCCCGCGACGTGTACATGCAGAACTACTCACACTGAACGGGAGAAAAAAGGGGTCGGACGCGCGCTCGAAGCGAAGGCCGGACCGGTCCGGATTGGGGCCGGACTTTGGCCGGACTGGGGCCCGACTGGAGCCTAAAGTCGCCTCGGGGCCCCTGAAGGCCTGATCGTGGCCCCAAAGTGAGGTCAGACACGCCCCGCAGCCCCGGGCGGACACGACCGCAGCCACCGGTCGCCTCGCGCCCAAGGCTGAAGCGGCTCAAAACAGAAACCGGCTTAAGCCGGAGACCGACCCAAGCCAAAGACCGACCTACTGCCACCCGCCGCCCAGCACGTTGTATAGCTGCACCAGGCTTTGCGCTTCTTGTTGTTCGGCGGTGGCCAGGGTCAACTGCGAGGTGTATAGACTCGTGTCGTTGGTGAGCACCTCCAGGTAGCTGGTCGATCCGCCTTCGTAGCGCATCCGCGCCAGGCGCACTGCGTCGGCTGCGGCAGCAGTCTGCTTTTCCTGCTCCTCGCGGTACTCGCGAGTCTTGTTGTAGGCCACCAGCGCGCTGGCCACATCGCTTAGCGCACCGGCAATGGTCTTCCGGTAGGTCACCAGCATCTCCTGCTGTTCGGCTTTCGCGTAGTGCAGCTGACTGGTCAGCCGTCCCCCTTCAAAGATCGGCTGCGAAAGAGAACCCGCGACGTACCAGTAGGCGCTGCCCGCGTTGACTAGCTTCTTCAACTGGCTTGACGAGGTACCGCCGGTGCCGGAAAGCGAGAGTGCTGGGAAAAACTGCGCCCGTGCCACCCCGATGTTGGCATTGGCCTGCATTAAGTTGGCCTCCGCCTGGCGAATATCCGGGCGGCGCTCCAGCAACTGCGAGGGCAGACCCGCGGGCACCTGGAGCGGGTGCGGCTGGCTCGCAATGCCGCCCGGCGTGGTTGCCTGACCGGTCACAGCCTGCTCCGCCGGCCGCTCGATCGGCCCAGGGTTGCGCCCAAGGAGCAGGCTCAAGGCATTTTCCTGTTGCGCGATCTGCTGCTCCAGTTGAGGGACTTCCGCACGCGCGGTGTAAAGCAGCTCTTCTGCCTGGCGAACGTCTGCAAGCGATGTAGAGCCGGCCTGCTCCAGGGTTTGGGTGAGGGCGAGCGATTGCTCACGCGCCTCAATCGTGTTTCGCGTCAGGGCCATCTCCGCGTCAAGGGTGCGCAGGGTAAAGTAGCCGGTCGCCACCTCCATCACCACGGTGGCGCGCGTGGTCTGCCGGCCCCACTCGGTTGCCAGCAGCTGCGCCCGGGCAGCCTCGGTCTGGCGCCGATACTCGCCCCAAAAGTCGAGATTCCACGCAGCCGAGCTCGTCAGCCCACCCGCATAGTAGTGCGTCGGCGTGTTCTTGTTGCTGCCGCCGTTGCCGCTCGATCCATTGTTGTTGTTGCTGCCGAGGCTTGAAAGCAGTCCGCTGGGCAGGCCCAGGGCCGTGTAGCTGGCTCCCCCCGAGAGGGTCGGAAACTCAGCCGCCCGTGTGACGCCTACCTGCGCTTCCTGTTCGAGCACGCGCCGCGCTGCGATCTGCACATCGTAATTATTCTTCAGCGCTTCGTCGATCAGCCGGGTGAGCACCGGATCGGAAAAGACCCTGGCCCATTGCTCGTCGCCGAGCGAGGCGGCCGTTGTCTCCGGCGCCAGGTCCGGAGCGGCGCCCCCTCGGTAGGCGCCAGGCGTGTTGACCGCCGGCCGATGGTAGTTGGGGCCAACCTTGCAGCCGCTGATCCATGCAAAGATCGACAGGGTGGCGACAGCGACGGACCGCAGCGGTGCGGGTGTGCGTTTGCCGCCGGTTCGGCGCTCGGTTCGGGATAGTGCGCGTACGGGCGTCATACTTGCTCCTTGCCTAGAAAAGGCTGGTCTAGAAAGGGCTGGTCTAGATGGGGCTGGTCTAAATGCATGTGGTCTAGAGGCGATCGGTCGAAACCTGCGTGATCCGCACTGCCGTACTGCATAGCTGTTTGCGGTTTCGGCTCACGGTTGTGATATTCCGGAGCGCGCTTGTTCATCAGGCCGCCGTCGCGATCTTTGCCAAAGCGATGCGAAATTCGCTCGACGACGGCAAAGGTGACCGGCACAAGAAAGATCGCGATGACCGAGGCGGCGAGCATGCCGCCGATCACTACCGTGCCCAGGATCTGCCTGGATACGCCGCCGGCGCCGGTTGCGACCCACAGCGGTACGCAGCCCAGGATAAAGGCGAAGGCGGTCATGATGATCGGCCTGAACCTCAATCTGGCCGCGCCAAGCGCCGCATCGTAAATACTCTCGCCGCGCTCCAGCTCGGCGCGGGCAAACTCAACGATCAAGATGGCGTTCTTTGCGGAAAGCCCGATCAGCATGACCAGGCCGATCTGCGAGTACACATCATTCTCAAGCCCGCGCAGGTTGAGCGCGAGATAGGCCCCGAAGATAGCTACCGGCGTAGACAGCAGCACGCTGAAAGGCAGCGTCCAGCTCTCATACTGGGCGGCCAGGATCAAAAAGACCAGCAGCGTTGAGAATGCAAAGACGACCCAGGCAGGCACGCCTTTTTTCGCCTGCGCCTCGGCAAAGCTCATGCCTTCGTAATCAAAGCCCATCTCTTTCGGCATGGTCTTGGCAAAGGTATCTTCAAGCGCCGCCATCACTTGACCCGAGCTGTATCCCGGGGCCCCGGAGATGTTCAATTGCGCGCCTTCGTACTCGTTATAGCGCATAGTGAACTCCGGCCCCGTGATGCGGCGGACGTTGGTCACCGCGCTGAGGGGAACGCGGCTGCCGTTGGCGCTGGTGACATAAAATTGGCCGATGTTTGCGATGTTCTTGCGGTAGTCGCCTTCGGCCTCCACATAGGTCTGCCACTGGCGTCCGAAGCGATTGAAATAGTTGACCAGGTAACCACCCATAAATGCCTGCAGGGTTGCATACACATCAGAAAGCTGGACCTGCTGCTGCAAAACTTTTTCCTTGTCGACGTCGACAAACAGCTGCGGGACCGCCGGGTAGTAACTCGGGATCGCTGCCGCTATCTCAGGCCGGCTATGCAATGCTCCAAGAAACTTGCCCAGGTTCTGTGTAAGCAACTGCGGATTGCCGCTCCCGGACCGGTCTTCAAGCACAAAGGTGACACCGCCTGAGCTGCCTACGCCGGGGATGGCGGGCGGAGGAAACGCAAACGCCAGTCCCTGCTTGACGCCGCCAAGCTGGCGCTGCAGGTTGGCTGTGATCGATGCAAACTGCTCCTGCCGACTCTTGCGCTGATCCCAGTTCTTCAGCGTGACAAAGAAAAACGAGTTATATGTGCTCTGCGTAAAGCTCAAGAGGCTGAAGCCGACAACCGAAGTCACGCCCTCAACCCCAGGTACGCGGTGCAAGGCATCTTCCACTGAGGCCGCGGCTTCGGTCGAGCGCTGAAGCGAGGCGCCCTGCGGCAGCTGCAAGGCCACAAATGCATAGCCCTGGTCCTCTGTAGGAAGAAAGCCGCCAGGCAGGCGCGCGCCCAGCAGCACGGCAACTGCAGCAACCGCGGCGAGGAAGAGCAGCGCCAGCGCTGACCGGCGGATCAGCAGCCCGGAGGTGTTGACATAGCCCTGGGTGGTGCGGCCAAACAGGCGATTGAATCCGTGAAAAAAGCGCTGCAGCAGCCCCTTCTTTTCTGTCTTCGGTTTCAACAGCAGCGCACAAAGCGCGGGTGAAAGCGTCAGCGCGTTGAAGGCCGAAATGATGACCGAGATTGCGATCGTAATGGCAAATTGCTGGTACAGCCTGCCGGTGATGCCGGGGATGAACGCGGTGGGGATAAATACCGCGGCCAGGATCAGTGCGATCGCGATGACGGGGCTTGAAACCTGTTCCATGGCAAGGAACGAAGCATCCCGTGGGGACATGCCTTCTTCAATATGGTGCTCCACTGCTTCAACCACGACGATTGCATCATCGACGACAAGCCCGATGGCCAGCACCAGCCCGAAGAGCGACAGCGTGTTGATCGAAAATCCGAGCAGGGGAAAGACCGCAAAGGTCCCGATAAGCGAAACCGGAACAGCCAGCAGCGGAATCAGCGTCGCGCGCCAGCCTTGCAGAAAGAGATACACCACCAGCATGACCAGCACGAGCGCGATCGCGAGGGTGACGAGGATCTCGTGGATGCCGGCGGTCACCGCAAGGGTGGTGTCGAGCACTACCTGGTGATCCATGTCCGACGGAAACTTGTCATCGAGCACGTTCAGTCGCGCGCGCACCGCCTTGGCCGTTTGCACGGCATTGGAGCCCGGCAACTGATACACCGCCAGGATAGCCGCCGGCTTGCCGTTGTAGCGGCCGGCTAGGTTGTAGGTTTGCGCGCCCATCTCAATCCGCGCCACGTCGCGCAGGTGCAGGATCGATCCATCGGGATTCGAACGCAGCACGATGTTGCCAAACTCTTCCGGCGTCACCAGGCGGCCCTGGGTGCGCACGGTGTAGGTAAACTCCTGGCCGCTCGGCACCGGCTCACCGCCGACCTGGCCTGCGGGATTGACGTTGTTCTGCGTCAGCAAGGCCTGGTTGATCTGCGCAATCGTCACGTTCAGCTTGGCCAGCTGGTCCGGTTTGACCCACATACGCATGGCATACTGCCCTGCGCCGAAGACCTGCACGCGCGCTACCCCGGCAACGCGGGTAATCTCATCGACCAGGTTGATGTAGGCATAGTTTGCCAGGTAGATATTGTCGTAGGTGGAGTGCGGCGAACTGATCGCGATCAGCATCAGCGGCGAGCTGAGCGACTTTTGCACGGTGATGCCGGCAGTGGTCACCTGCGAGGGAAGCTGGCTGACCGCCTGCTGCTCGCGCAGCTGCGCCAGGACCTGGTCGATATTCGGATCGGTCTTGATGTCGTAGTCAACCGTAAGTTGCATCACGCCATTGCTGGCGCTGGTTGAGTACATATAGTTCATGTTATCCACGCCGTTCATCTGCTCTTCAATCGGCGTGGCGACGGCTTGTTCCAGCGTCTTGGCGTCGGCGCCCGGATACGTTGCCTGAACCAGAATCTCAGGCGGTGCAATACTCGGGAACTGCGCCGTAGGCAGGCTC
>CAXTPL010000056.1:10430-11637 GCA_964246065.1 uncultured Acidobacteriaceae bacterium | reverse complement strand
GCATGGAGACCATGCCCACGATGACGATCAAGATCGAGATCACGATCGCGACAATCGGTCGACGAATAAAAAACTTGGACATCCGGGTTTACCGTCCTTCCCCTGCAGGGCTGCCGAGTGCGGCCGGGCGGCTGGTTGCCGGATCGGGCTGCGGCGCCACAGGGGCGCCGTCCCGCAGCTTGTCCAGGCCTTCAGTCACGATCTGCTCGCCGCCTTTCAGGCCGCTTGCGATCACAATGCCCGAGCCAAGCTGCGCGCCCAGCGTAACCGGCACCATTTTGACCGTGTTGCCCGGAGCTACCATGGCCACCTGGAAGCTGCCTTGCACCTCGCTCAGCGCTCGCTGCGGGATCACAACCGCGTCGCGCTCCATCTCCGTCTCTGCCTTGATCCGGCCGAACTGACCGGGACGAAGCAGGTTGCCGGGGTTAGGAAAGCTGGCCGCGATGCGCAGCGAACCTGTCTGCGCACTTACAGAGCGATCGACGAAAATAATGCGTCCGGGATGATCGTAGCGGCTCCCGTTTGCCAGGCTCAGCGTAAGCGGGATTGCGCTGCCGCTCGAAAGCAGGTCAGCCTTGCCGGCCGCACGGACACGGCTCGAGAGCGCGAGATACTCCTGCTCAGAGATCGAAAAGTAAACCTTGATCGGGTTGACCTGCGAAACCGAGGTAAGCACGGAGCCGGTGTTGACCAGGTTGCCGACCTGCAGCTGGGCCTGCCCGGCAATGCCGCTCACCAGCGAGCGCACCTGGGTAAAGCCAAGGTTGAGCTCGGCCGAGCGCACCTGCGCCTGGGCTGCTGCCACCTGCGCCTGGGCCGCGGCCACGGCGGCCTGCTGCGCCTGCTGCTGCTTCAGGTCGTTGTCAAGCTGGCTCTGCGCAATGGCATGCGCGGCAGCCAGCGGCGTGTCGCGCTTTACGTTGATCGCGTACAACTCAGCCTGGGCCTGCGCCTGCCCCACCGCTGCTTTGGCCTCGCCCACCGCGGCCTCTGCCTGGTCAAGCACGGCCTGAAACGGGCGTGGGTCGATCTCAAACAGCACCTGCCCCTTTGCAACGACCGAGCCCTCCTTGTAGTCCTGGCGGATCAGGTAGCCGGAGACCTGGGGCTGGATCTGCGCGTTGACAAAACCATCTGTCTGCGCCACCCAGTCGCCGTAGAGCGGTACGCTTTGCACCTGGGCGACGGCGGTTTGCACCGGTAC
>CAXTPL010000056.1:9886-10420 GCA_964246065.1 uncultured Acidobacteriaceae bacterium | reverse complement strand
AGGGAGTAGCGGGGGTTGACGACTCCGAAGCCTGCTTGCCGCAGCCGGCAAGGGCGAGTGCAGCCAGGGCAAGGAGCAAGGCCGTGGTAAGGCATCGAGGAGCAGGGTGCATGGGAGGCTTCCTCCGCGGCATGGTGCGGCTGCCGGAGTCTAAACAGAGCGGGTGGGAACAAGCGAAGAGGCGGTGAGCCGGACGCCTGAGAAACTTACATACACGCATGTATAGTATGCAGAGCAGCCCGTCGCGGTCGCAAAATCTTCCGCACGCTCCCGCTCGCGCGGCATGCCGGCCAGGTTTTTGACGAAGGATCGACGGCTCCCCACGCACACAAGCAGGCCCCGCACGTGAAAGAGCACCTTCGCCCATCCCGGCAGTCAGCGCGAAGTGCGGCTACCCGCGAGGCGCTGCTCGCCTCGGCTGAGCAGGTCTTTGCGCGAGATGGCTTTGAAGCCGCTCGCATTGAGGACATCGCGCTGGCGGCGGGGCGGAGCCGCGGAGCCTTTTACGCCAATTTCGACAGCAAGGCTGCGCTG
>CAXTPL010000056.1:8882-9876 GCA_964246065.1 uncultured Acidobacteriaceae bacterium | reverse complement strand
CGGGAGCAGCTGGCGCGCCGGCGTGCGCGCACCATCCGTGCCGCCATCAAGGATCTGGACGACGCTGCATCGCGCGACCGCGCCATCAAAGCGTGCCTGATCGCCGACGTGCTGAACGAACGGCAGATCCTGCTCGAGATCGAGTTCAAGCTGTTCGCGGTGCGGCGGCCGGCCCTGCTGCGGGAGCTCGCCGCCAGGCACCTTGAGGCAAGCAGCAGAATCAACTGCCAGGAGCTGGCTCCTTATTTCCCTGAGTGGCGGGCAGACTACGAACTCGTCATGCGCAACACGCTTGCCATCGAGGCGATCCTTGAAGGGCTCGCGCTCAACCATCTGTTCCACGGCAGCGTGATGAAGCCGGCTGACATCGCCGCGCTGCTCCCCGGGCTGATCGATCATATTGTGCAGGTGCAGGGCGAGGCAGCCTCAGCCCATGGCGCGCCTTAGCCGGTTCCCTCGCAGGAGCCGGGAGCAGAAGCCGGGAGCAGGAGCGGGGAGCAGGCGAAGGATGCCCTCTTCCCGGTACTCTGATCGTCGAATCGACCCGCAACACCTGTGAAGGAGCTCCCCCCGTACATGCGCGCACGCCTTCCCCGACTTTTCTTCGGCCGCCTGGTAGCGGCTGCCGTTTTTCTCCCTTGATGGCGTCGGCGCAAAGCAATGGCGCCCCCCATCCCGCGCAGCAGCAGGACGATGGGACCTATGGGCCGTTTGCAGGGAAATTTCTTGCCGATGGTCGAGGGCTGACGAAGCTGATCGAGCCGAACGCCCCGGAGATTCGCTCGACCGCCGCCTGGACCCTTTCGGCCTGGTTCCATGCAGGGGATCAGTCGCGGCGCACGACCTTGATCGCAGGCCTGGGCAATCCTGCTGACGAAGACTCGCGATATCTCGGTCTGCTTGAGGGGCGTCCTGCGCTTCGCCTTGGTAACGATATCGTGCTGGCCGGCGATACACCGGTCGCAAACGGCGCCGGCTGGCACCTGCTTACAGC
>CAXTPL010000056.1:0-8872 GCA_964246065.1 uncultured Acidobacteriaceae bacterium | reverse complement strand
GTGCTCGCCGCGGCGAGCACCACGCTGGCAGAAGGGTCGGTTGCGCCTGTGCTTGAACTGGCTCCTGATTTCCTGTCGACCGCCGAAGCTGCCTACCGCTATGATCAGCCGCATCTGCCGCCGACCATTGCTCCGAATCTTGCCAAATGGCAGCACTTCGGCGGCCTCGTCGCGGGCTTTACAGTGGCGCCTCGCGCCCAGTCCGCGGCTGAGGCAGGGGAGCGCGCAGCCGCCCGGCCCGACTTTGACACGGTTGTTTATGAAGATGGGTCAAAAGACTGGCCCTACCAGACCCGGCAGCAGGTAGGCATGGTTGCCCCGCAGGATCCGGCAACGCTGCCGCGCAGCCGTGCGCCGTTCGGGCAAGCCCCAGTCTCAGCCTGCTGCGGCGGCCGGCGCGGCGCTCGCGCCAGAGGGTCCCGATACCTGGACGCTTGCCGGCGGCTGGCGCCTGGCCGCAGGCGCAGACCTGACCCCGGGCCTGGTCGCCGTACCGTCGACTGCGACAGCGGAGATGCTGGCCACGCCCGGCTTCGATGCCCGGCAATGGTACCCGGCTACGGTGCCCGGAACCATCCTTACGACCTTGATCGATCGTGGCGTTTACCCGGACTCAGATTACGGGCTGAACAACATGGCCATCCCTGAGTCGCTGAATAAGCAACCGTACTGGTATCGTATCGAGTTTCCTACTCCGGAGCTCGAAGCCGGCTCGCATACAAAGCTCGATTTTGAAGGAATCAACTATGCGGCCGAGGTGTGGTTGAATGGCGAGCGCCTCGGCCAGATTACCGGAGCATTTATTCGCGGCGCCTTTGACGTAACAAGCCTGCTGAAGCCTGGGGGCACCAACGCTCTGGCCGTCAAGATAAGTCCGCCGCCGCACCCCGGCATTGCGCACGAGCAATCGATCAAAGCGGGCGCCGGCGACAACGGAGGGGAGATGCTGCTGGACGGCCCGACCTTTGTCGCAACCGAAGGCTGGGACTGGATCCCCGGCATTCGCGACCGCAACAGCGGGCTATGGCAAGGGGTGAGGCTGACCGCAACGCGGGCGCTGGAGCTTGGCGATGCGCAGGTAGTCACGCACCTGCCTTTGCCGCAGACTTCGTCGACCGAGGTGACCATCGACGTGCCGGTGCATAACCTTTCGAGCGCGCCTGCCCAGGCGACGGTGAGCGCCAGCTTTGAGGGCGGAGTGACCGTCACCGAGCAGATCACCGCGGCTCCGGGCGAGACCAGAGTCTCGCTTAGCCCGGCTGAGTTTCCCCAGCTGCACGTGGAGCATCCGCGGCTGTGGTGGCCGAACGGGTACGGCAAGCCGACTTATATCACCTGCAGTTGAGCGTAAGTCTCGACGGCAAGGTTTCCGACCGGAAGCAGGTACAGTTCGGCATGCGCGAGGTGACGTATGAACTGAGCCTTTTTGATACGGCAGGGCACTTGCGCAGGGTAGAGCTTTCGCCCACCGTGGCGCACGCGAGGCACGAGCGTGTGGTCGATGTATCGCACCAGGGGTTGCGCGAGATGCCGCTGGGCTGGGCCGCGTCATTGACTGCGGCTGGCGACAACTCGCCGGCCGTGCGCTCGATAGACGGGCGCCCGGGCATGACCGACCTGGTGCTCAGGGTCAATGGGGTGCGCATCGCCGCGCGCGGCGGAAACTGGGGCATGGATGACTCGCGCAAGCGTGTAAGTCGGGAACACCTGGAGCTATACTTCAAGCTGCACCAGTTAGCCAATGTCGATATCATTCGCAACTGGGTTGGGCAGGATACCGAGGAGACGTTTTACGACCTTGCCGACGAATACGGCATGATGGTCTGGAACGACTTTTGGGAGTCTACGGGCAACTACAACGCAGAAGCGGAGGATCCGGCGCTCTGGCTCGCGAACGCGCGCGACACGGTCAGCCGCTTTGGCAATCACCCGTCGATTGTGATGTGGTGCGGCCGCAACGAGGGTGTGCCGCAGCCCATTATCACGGACGGCCTCGCCTCCCTGATTGCCGAGGTTGACGGCACGCGCTATTACTCGCCTACCTCCAACCAGCTGAACCTCCGTAACAGCGGCCCTTACAGTTACAAGGATCCGAAGCTCTACTACGACACGCTGAACCGGGGGTTCTCTGTAGAACTCGGCATTCCGTCCCTATCCACGCTCGAGTCGCTTCAGCACTCCATGGCACCGGCGGACCAGTGGCCGGTGAGCGATGCGTGGGCCTACCACGACTGGCACCAGAGCGGGAACGGGGATGTGGCGCCGTTTGTAGACCAGCTCGACAAGCAGTTTGAGGCGGCAACGAGCCTGCCTGACTTTGAACGCAAGGCGCAGATGCTCAACTACACGCTGCACCGCGCGATCTTTGAAGGGTTCAACCAGCACCTTTGGGCGCCAAACAGCGGCCGCCATGCTCTGGATGACGCAGCCTGCATGGCCGAGCAACATGTGGCAGATATTCAGCTCAGACTACGACACGCAGGCATCGTTCTACGGCGTGAAAAAGGCAGCGGAGCCGCAGCATATCCAGCTCGATTTATCGAACTACGACGTCGCCGTGATCAATACAACGCTTGATCCGCTGCGGGACGCCCGGGCAGAAGCCGAGGTGTACTCGCTCGACAACAAACAGCTGCTTGCCAAGACGACGCCGGTCAGCGTGGATGCCGATGCGATGACGACTGCATTTCGCGCCGAGTTGAAGCCGCTGCTCGAGCAGGAGCACCTGGTCTTTGTCCGGCTAAGGCTTTTGAGCGCGCAGGGCGGCGTGCTCTCAACCAACACCTACTGGCTGGCAGCCGACGGCGATGGATCGCGCGAGTTGAACACGCTTGCCCCGGCGCAGCTCGCGACCAGGGCAGAAGGCTCGCAGCAGGGCGAGCAATCCCGGATCACCGTCACACTGACAGACAAGGGCGCGCAGCCGGCGGTCGCGATCAAGCTTACGCCGGTGCATGCCGACTCGGGCGAGCGCGTGCTGCCCGCTTACATGAGCGATAACTACATCACGCTCCTGCCGGGTGAAAGCCGGACCGTCACCATCGACTACGCGCGGGGCACAGGTGCGGTCAAGCTGGGGCTGCGCGGCTATAACATGGCGCCGGTCACCGTGGAGGTGAAAGGGGCCGGGCGTTAGCCTTTGCGCTTTGGGATCGCGGGCCAGGCTTGCGCCTTCAAACCGCAAACTTGCGAGTCAGCCCCGCGCTCCATAAAGGCTGCGATCTAGCCGAGTCACAGGATGCTCGCCTTCGCAAGGCTCAACACGCGCGCCCCACCTGCTTAGAAGGCCCGGGACACAGAAGCAAGAATGGTGTAGTCGGCAAACGCCGCGTCCCCATGTGTTCCGTGCGCGAGATCGGTGACGCTCCTCTTTCGGTTACGCTCAAGCGCCCACGGGCCACTTACATTCAGCTCGTATCTTTGCCGGGAGTAAGTCAATCCAGGCTCGAGCGAGATGACATAGCCGGGCCGGCGAAATCCGTTGCTGCTGCCAAAAGCATCGCGTACCGGCACGCCTTCCATCCGGCCGCCCAGGCTCAATGCGGCTCCCTTGATCTTTGGGACCGCGCGGGAGGCGCCGCCACGCCACAGGTACTGGTCTGTGGCAGAGATGACACCTTCCCCAGGCGCCGTGCGAAAGGTGGGCACGCCGGTTGTATCCTGCGGGCTAAATAGCCAGGAGCCGGTAAAGTAGCCAAAGGTCCGCAGAGGCAGCGGGTGGTAGGCCACGGTCGCGAGCGAAAATCCCCAGGTACCGTCGCCCGGCTGGATCGACTCATCGAATGGGCGCACCTGTTTTTGCCCGCCGGCCAGGATCGTGGTGCCTTTCGCATCGTTGATGCCGGTGGGTAACTTCAATGAAGCGGACAAGGCGACATTGCCATGGTTTTCTGTCGGTGGGCGAAAGGCCCACGCCTGCGCGCCCAGAGTAACATCGCCGATGCCGCCGTCGCGGTACGTGTTGATCGCACCCTGCTGGTGGCGCGTGGCGGTCAATGCCGGTACATCCGCGATGAGGCTCCATCGTGGGGTGGCCTGGTAGCTGAGTTGCAGGTCATAAAGATCGGCGTGATTCTGAACTTCATTGTGCAGGGCTGCGCGCTGCGCCTGGTATTGCTCGCCTACGTAGTGCTTGTAAGAGCTGTACGTGCGAAAGGCAGTGGTGACGGTGAGTCCGTGAAGAAGGTTATGCACGCGCGGCTGGTCTGGCGCATTGAGGCCGGCTATGACCGGCTGCGGCGAGTGGGCCGCGACACAGCCTTGCCCGCAGGCGCCTGGAACAGCGAAGCCGCAGAAGACCGCTCCTGCTGCGAGCGAAAGGACGGGAACAGTGCGGAACGATGGCATAGGTGGCGCTCCTTGAGGTGTAGTGTCGGTGGCCATGTTCCGCGTCGATGTTCCGGCAAACGAAACGCTCCATGCCCACCGCAACGCGGAAGTTAGCAGGGAGCTGCAAGGAAAGGCATGAGCCCTCCGTGCGATTCTTGTCTCCACCACAGGGTGGAGTCGAACGGCGGTGCAAATGCTTACACTGGGGGGAGCGTGCAGTGGTCCTGCACTGGTCTTGCAAAGGTCTTGCGGTGGAAAGGGTGGCGACATGCGGCAACCCGGCGAAAAGAGGTGCCAGGCTAGGCGGGTGAGCTTCGCGTGTCCAGGCCTCAGGCCGCCGCAGGTCTGGCTCGCCTGTGCAGTAAGCTGGTGATGTTGAGCTGCAGGCATCAAGCTCCGGTGCTGCGATCGGCGGTGCGATCGGCGGTGCGATCAGGGTGGCGATCGGTGTGGCGGGTAGCGCGGCGCCCGCACCCGTCGCGCGCGTGTACGCGACCGTCACTTAAGCTGTTCGGGGCTAAGTCGGTCGCTTCCAATTTGTTCGGGTCTAAGTCGTCCGAGTCTAAGTCGTTCGAGTCTGCATCCCACGCGCCTAAGTGGCCTGTGCGCCTTCCATCGCGCGCGTATCGGCACCCTTGTGTTCGCAGCCTGTGCGGCGTCACCGCTTTGGCTTTCATGCTGACCGTCACCTGTGTCGGCACGCTCCGTGCACTCGGTACAGCACGCCCGTTGAGCGAGTACACGCAGCAGGCATGGCAGAGCGACTCCGGCCTGCCGCAGAATACAGTCCGCGCCATTGTGCAAACGCGCGATGGCTTCCTTTGGCTGGGGACAGAAGCGGGCCTGGTGCGCTTTGACGGGAGCGAGTTCCAGGTATTCGACACAACCAATACTCCGGCGTTGCAGAGCGATACGATCAACGCGCTGCAGGAGGATGCGGCAGGCGCGCTTTGGGTTGGGACCCCCGGCGGTCTGCTCAGGGAGCAGTACGGCGCGTTGCAGCAGTTCAACCAGGCACAGGGTCTACCCTCGCCCGTCATCTTGACGCTCTTTCGCAGCAGTCGCCACCGCCTGCTGGTGCTCACTCCTGCCGGCGCTGCCGTGCTGGCCGGCAACACCTTCCGCTCCATCCCCGGCACGGCCGGCCTGGGGATGACCGAAGGAGCAAGTTTCGCGACAGAAACAGGAGACGGCCATCTTTGGATCGCGGGATCTTCGCGCGCTGTCCTGCTTTCGCCGGAGTGTACGCCGCAAGGCCCGCCGGTCGAGGTCGGCGGCGTGGGAGAACTCCAGTCCATTGCGCCGGCCCCGGATCGGTCCGCGGGGGACCTTCTCTGGGCAGGGGGCGCCGGCGGCCTTGTGTCAGTAAGTGCTCGACACGCGACCCTCAACGCGTCGATCAACAGCAGGCTGCCTTCGCCTGAGGTGCGCGCCTTGCTGGCCGCGCCGGAAGGGCTGTGGATCGGCACCGGCCGCGGACTGGCGCTGCTTGCGCATGGAACCCTCAGCGTGGAGGCTCAACTTGAGGGGCAGCGCGTGGAGAGGCTTTTTCGAGACCGCGCCGGTTCGCTCTGGGTGGCTACCGGCGAAGGCATCGCAAGGCTTGCTGCCGGCGGCCGACTGGACCGCCAGGCGCGCCGGGCGAGCATTGACGGCGTTCTCGCCATCACCGAGGACCGGGAAGGCAGCATGTGGTTCGGCACGGACGCTGCCGGTCTGCGTGTTCTCCGCAGGGAGCCGTTCTCAAGCATCCCTGCGGGAGACGGACTCTCCGCGAGCCCGGTGCGCGCGGTCTTTGAGGATCATGCCGGTACCGTCTGGCTCGGCACAGGAGGAGGCGGACTCGACCGCGTCACAGGCGGGCAGGCGGAAGCGTTTCGCGGCAAGCTCCCGAGCAGTGTCGTGCTGGCGCTCGCGGAAACGCAGTCCACAGCCTCGGGCGGCACAGGGCAGTACACGCTGTGGGCGGGCACGCCGAACGGCATGGTATCGATCCGCGGCACGCGGACGCACGTCTACACGACGGCCGACGGGCTTGCAGACGACTTTGTGCGCTCGCTGTATGCAGACCGCGACGGCTCACTCTGGATCGGCACGCGCAATGGACTGACGCACTGGAGCGGACGCGCGCTGCGGTCCTATTCGCGGCTCGACGGTCTGGACGGAGACCTGATCGGCGCCATTCTGCGGGATCGGGCCGACAGGCTTTGGGTGGGTACGCTGGGCGGCCTGAACCGCATGGTCGGTGACGAGTTTGCAAGCGCTTTGCCAGGCGCGGCAGTCACCTCTCTGCTTGAGGGCAGGACCGGTGCGCTGTGGGTAGGTACACAAGCCGGCGGTCTGAGCCGCTTGCAGGGCGATAAGGTCACGCGCTTTGCCGGCGCCGGCCCCGGCGCGAATGGGTTGCCAAAGACGATCTTTGGCATGCTCGAGGACACGGAAGGGAATCTGTGGCTGAGTTCGCGCACGGGCGTGGACCGGGTAAGCCTGGCGGCACTGGACGCCTGGACGGGTGGCGCGCTGCGCGTGCCGGTGCGGCATTACGACACCGCCGACGGTATGCGCATCAACGAAGCCGGCGGGGGCGGCCATCCCGCTGCCTGGCGCGCGCACGATGGCACGCTCTGGTTCGCCACTCTAAATGGCGTCGTGCTCGTGCATCCGGGCGCTGCGCTGCAGGACACCGTGCCGCCCCCGGCCGCGATCGAGCAGGTGTCGGTCGACGACCGGACGATCGCTCCCGCTGCCTATGGAGCGTCTTCCCCGGTGAAGGTGCCGGCCGGGCAGGGTCGGCTTACCATCCGCTATGCCGGGCTCAGCTTGCTTGCGCCTGCCAAGGTCCGCTACCGTTACCAGCTCCAAGGGTTCGACCGGGATTGGATCGAGGCAGGGAGCCGCCGCACCGCCTACTACACCAACGTTCCGCCCGGCAAGTATCGCTTCCTGGTGCTGGCCGCCAACAGTGACGGCGTCTGGAGCGAGACGCCGGCGGCGGTCGACTTCACGGTACAGCCCTTCTTCTACCAGACCCGGTGGTTTTATCTGGCGCTTGTGCTGGTGCTGGCTGGCCTTGTGTATGCGGTATACCGCTGGCGCGTGCATACGGTGGAGCGACAATACCAGGCCGTGCTGGGGGAGCGGACGCGCATCGCGCGCGAGATCCACGACACCCTCGCCCAAGGCTATGTCGCCATGTCAGTGCAGCTTGAACTGGCGGAGAGGCTGCTTGCTACCTCTGTTGAGGCGGCCGCCCGGCAGCTGCGGCAGACGCGCACCATGGTAAGGGAGAGCCTGGCCGAAGCGCGCTCCTCCATATGGAACCTGCGTGCGCAGACCGATGCCGAGACGCTGCCTTCGCTGCTGGCCGCGCACGTGGTTCAACTCAACCACAGGAGCGCCGGATCGCCCGTCATCCGCTTTGGGGTGCATGGCGTATACCGACCGCTGGCGCGCAATGTCGAGGATGAAGTGCGACGCATCACGCAGGAAGCAGTTGCCAATGCGGTTGCGCATGCAGAGGCTCGTCTGGTAACGGTGAGCCTGCGCTATGATCCGCAACTGCTGGAGCTCGCAGTCAGCGATGATGGAGTGGGGCTGCCGCCGGATGCAACCGGGGCGGCGCAGCGAGGGCATTTCGGCCTGCAGGGCATGCGCGAGCGCACGGCGCGCATCGGCGGCGTTCTGCAGATCGACAAGGCAGAGGACAGCCTTGCACGGCCGGGCACCCGGGTGCTGCTGCAGTTGGCCCTGCGGCGCGTTCCGGGCAGCGGCGCGTCAACCGATCTCGCGTCTCAAGGCAGCGGCGCGCTCCCAAGCGGGGAGCGTCCCGAGGAAAGGACCAACCGCAGTGAGTGAAACCATACGCATCCTGATCGTGGAAGATCACAGCATCGTTCGACAAGGCCTGGTTGCCCTGCTCCGCACCATGCCCGGCTTTGATGTGGTCGCCGAGGCGGGCGACGGCGAGGCAGCCGTTGTGGAGTTTGCGCGCCACCAGCCCGACGTCACCTTGATGGATCTGCGACTGCCTCGCATGGGCGGGGTCGAGACGATTACGCGCATCCGCCAGCGCTTCCCGGAGGCGCGCTTTATCGTGCTGACCACCTTTGACGGCGACGAGGATATCTATCGCGCGCTGCAAGCCGGGGCGCGAGGCTACCTGCTCAAAGGCATGGACCTGGACGAGTTGACGGAGGCCATTCGCACGGTGCATCGCGGCAAGTCGCGGATCCCGGCCGCGGTTGCAGAACGCCTGGCGGAACGGTTGGCCGGCCCCGCGCTGACCGAGCGGGAGACCGGGGTGCTTCGCCTGATTGTAGGAGGCAAAAGCAACAAGGAGATTGCCGCGGCGCTGTTCATCTCCGAGGCGACCGTCAAGACACACATCAATAACCTGCTGGGAAAAATGGGCGTGAGCGACCGCACCCAGGCTGCTACCGCCGCATTGCAGAGGGGAATCGTGCACTTTGACTGATGCCTGGATTAATGTCTGGATTAAAGCCTGGACTAACCCCCAGACTAACCCCCAGATTAACCCCCAGAC
>CAXTPL010000055.1:18266-18686 GCA_964246065.1 uncultured Acidobacteriaceae bacterium | reverse complement strand
CTTGCGTACTGTTGCGATCTTGCGGCGCACCGCGACCACATCCGGATAATCCGCCGTGTAATGGCTGGTGAGCTCGGCCTCCTGGCTGAGCAGGGCCTGCAGTTCGGCTTGCTGAGGTTCGCTGGCGCCGGGTACAAACACCCCCGCACCCGATCCCGCTCCTGATCCCGCCCCCACAGTCGACCCCGAGGTCGAGCCCGACGCGGCAAGAGCCGGGGCCCCTGTTCCGGTCTGCTGCGCAAGCAGAGCCTCGTTGTACGCCTTGGCCTGCTCCATGCGCGCAATGTCCTGGTTGACCGCCTCCAGTTGCGCGTTCAGGCTGGTGAACATGTTGAAGTTCGGTGCTGCCTCATCGGGCAGCTTGCCCACGTTTGTTCGTTGAAACTCGGCAAGCTTGGCATCCTGCTCATCGAGATTGCG
>CAXTPL010000055.1:15388-18256 GCA_964246065.1 uncultured Acidobacteriaceae bacterium | reverse complement strand
CTTTGCATCCGCCAGCTGGCTGCGCAGAAAGTCGGTCGTGCCCTCGGCCGAGGCTTCGCGTGAGCGCAGATTTTCGCCCAGAAACAGTGATGTGATCTCGCCGCACACCAGCTGCGCCGTGCGAGGGTCGCCTGCAGAAAAAGAGATATAAAAGCCCGGCAGCCCGCTTGAGTGTGCGATCTCAGAGGTGATGGGCTTGATCAGAATGCTTTTGCGCGCCTGGTCGATGCGCTCATCGAGCGATATGTGCTGGTCGCCGTAAAGGTTGTACCGTTCAATGATCGGCTCCAGCCGGGAACGGCTAAGGATCTGCTCCTTCATCGAGGCGAGCCTGCTGTCGAGGTCCGAGGAGATTACCGGCTTCACATACGTGTCCGGAACCTTTTGCTGATCGATCAAGACCAGGGTCTGCGAAAGATAGGTAGGGGCGATCAGAAAAGTGATGGCGTAGGCGAGCACCGGCAGCAGCGTCGCAGGGATGGCAAGGATCCACCAGCGGCGCTTCAGGATCGCGAGATAGTCTTCTACAGCCAGTGCACGATGGCCAAGCATACCGCTCCCTACTGTGCGCCAAACAGGCGCGGACGAGGTGCATAAGTCAGCCCGAACCCAACAATCTGGGAAAAGCCGCGAAACGCACCTGGATTTTGAAACGCGCCCCCCGTCGATTGATGCTGCGTATTGTAGCTAAGGTACAACGAGGTGGAGCGGGTAAGCCCGCGCGAGGCCTGCGCTCCGGTTACCAATGTTCGCGCTGAAAACGCCTGGACCCCCGCGCCCGGCAGCGAGGATGAGCGCGTGTATGCGGCAAGCACAGACGCGCTCCAGGTGCGGCCGAAGCTCTTCTGCACGGTGGCGTTCAGGCTGTCCGAGAAGCTTCCCTGCACCAGGCCGAAGCCGGTGTTTGTGCCGCGCACGTAGGACAGGTTGAAACTCTTTGCCCGGGCCTGTGCCGTTGCGGATGCGTTTGCCGCAAGGTCAAGTGTGGTAGCCGAGGCCATCCCGGGCAGCTTCAGGGTAATCCATTGCGGGCCCAAGGTGGCGCTGGTCGCGAGCCAACGCGTCCACTGCCGGCTGTAGCCCCCGTTGGCGCCTTGCGCCATCAGGGACGTACCGGCGCTCGACTGGTAGCCGATCGTGGAATACGCATAGGAAAAGGTGGCCGAGCTGCGCGCATCGATCCGATAGGTGGGCCCGCCCGAGACCACCAGCTGGCTGGTATCGAGCAAGCCCTGGTCCGAGCCGCCCGTAAACCGCTCGATACCATAGGAGGCACTGGCCGCAAGGTCTACCTTGCCGGCCAGCCTCCGCGTGGCGCTGCCTACCACCGTGTTGCCTACCTGGTCGGCCTGCGTCGTCAGTGCGGCCTGCCCGGTCACCGGCCCTACCGCCACCGGAGCCACATTCAGGTCGCCGGTACCGGGAACTCCTGAGAGCCCTCCGTTCGGGGTCTGCGGCAGGTAGCTTACCAGGTCAGAGATCACGAACTGGCCGGCCCGTGTCGCCAGAACCTGCGAAAGGGCCAGCGTTTGGGCAAAGGTGGTCGGCTGGCCGAGCCCGCCGCTGGCAAACACGCCGGCATACACGATGCTGAGCGGATGGGTCTTGCTGCCGGCAAGGTAGGCCAGGTCGCCCGAAATGTTGGTGGACGAAGTCGCCGAGGAGTTGCCATAGTAGCCGCTCGCTACGGTTTCAGAGCCGGTCACGGCATACTGGAGGCTGCCGCCCAGGGTAGGCAGCGAGAAGCCTGGCGAGGGAAGAGTGGTCCCGGTAGCCGCCGGCGCTACCTGGGCGCGCAAGGGTGTCGCCGCCGCAAGCCAGCCCAGTCCGCCCACCAACATCGCTCTCCCGAGCATGCCCACACGCCCTCGGCTCATGGAGCCACAATCGTGTCGTTCGGCAGCAGCGTAACCCCTTGCTCGTTTCCGTTCTTCAAGGCTTTCTTGTAATTGAAGGGGATCTTGACCGGCTTGCCGGCTACCGTTCGCAAGATATACATCCGCTTGCCGTTCGCGTACGGGCCCAGGCCCCCTCCGGCCGCAATTGCCTGGAGCGGCGTCATGCCCGGGGTCAGCGGTACCGCGCCTACCTTGCCCACCTCACCCATCAAGAACACTTTGTCGACGTGCACCGTCAGTACGGTCACAGTGACTCGCGGATCGGTGACGTACTTTTTGAGCCGCTCGGTGATCTCATCGGCCAGCTTCATCGGCGTGTACCCGGCCGCGGGCAGGTCTCCAAGCAGGGCGAGCGAGATCCGCCCGTCAGGCCTCACCGGAAAGCTGCCGGAAAGCACCGGCTCTTTCCATACTGTGACCTCGATCGTGTCTTCGGGTTCGATAACGTAGGCAGCTCCCGGCAAAGCCGGACTCCCCGTACTTACGGCAGGGGCTGCTGCCGCCGCACCCGGAGCGGGGGTGGCGCTGAGCACCGGTTTGCCGGCAATCTGCTGCCCGTTGCCGCAGGCACAAACAAGAAGCCCTGCAATGTAGGCAATCATGGATCGGTATGTCATATAGAAGCGCCTTTTTAGCCTTCCTGAAGGTACAGGATCCTTCCCCAAAAGAGCGCGCCCCGCGTGTGTGCCGAAGGCCCTTCCCACTCCGAACTTTACAGCAAAGCCGCGCCGCAGAGAGCATCCCAAGGGAGCAACGCACGGCGACCCGGCCCGGTTTGGGTCACCGGCCCAAAACGGCTCAAAAAACAGCATCGCTCCCGTTTTCGGATTTCCACTCTTTGCCGGGCTGCGATATTGTTCGTGTGTGCGTGTGGAGGAAGACCCCATTCAGATGCAGTCGGCGCGGGGCGGCCCCGCCCCCCCCCCACCCACGGGTAGGGGGAAGGCGGAGGTAGTTAACAGCAGGGGTT
>CAXTPL010000055.1:4557-15378 GCA_964246065.1 uncultured Acidobacteriaceae bacterium | reverse complement strand
GTGGCCTACCCCCCCATTCACCCGCTGGCGGCGCTGCTCACCCCCGCACCCCACCCTCCAAGTCTTCGGAGTATGCGGATCGTAGTTCCCAGCTTGCTTCTGGCAGCTCTCGTGGTCCTGCTCTTCCACAAAGTCGCAGGCAAGCTTGTTCTGGACTGGTACCAGCTTCCCGATTTTTCTCACGGCTTCCTTGTCCCGTTTTTTGCCTGCTTTCTCGTGTGGGATCAGCGTAAAGGGCTGGCGCGGGTTCCGGTGCAGCCTGCCTGGCGCGGCTTGCCGCTGGTGGTGCTGGCGCTCTTTGTTCTGCTGACCGGGGTCTTCGGCGCCGATCTTTTCCTTTCGCGCATCTCGTTCGTTCTGCTCGCGGCCGGTATGGTTTGGACGCTTCTCGGAACAAAGATGCTCATGCACACCCGCTTCATCCTCCTGGTGCTGCTGCTCGCGATTCCTTTGCCGACCCTGATCATGAACCAGGTCACCTTTCCGCTCCAGCTGCTTGCCTCCAAGCTGGCTGCCTCCTTGTTGCCGCTTGCCGGCGTACCCGTGCTGCGCGAAGGCAATGTCATCCGCCTCCCTTCCATGGAGCTGGAGGTGGCCGAGGCATGCAGCGGTATCCGGTCCCTGATGAGCCTGTTCACAGTCGCGGTCATGTACGGCTACTTTATGGAGCAGGCCCGGTGGCGGCGCGTGGTTCTCGCGCTCAGCAGCATCCCCATCGCGGTAGCCGCAAATGTTCTGCGCATCGTCGGCACCGGGCTTTGCGTGCAGTACTGGGACCCGGAAAAGGCTTCCGGCTTTTTTCATGAGTTCTCAGGCTGGCTGATGTTTGTTGTCTCCCTGGCCTCGCTCTACCTGGTTCACCTTGGCTTGCGGCTTACCTTCGGGAAGCGGAGAATCCACTCATGAGGTCTGCGCATCTTTGGGCGGTGCTGTTGCTGCTGCTCGGCGCCGCGGTCATGCTGGAACGGCGCGGCGACGTAGATACGGTGCCGTCCGGCACGCCTCTCGGGAAACTCCCCACGCAGATTGGCCCCTGGACCGGCACCGAGGTCCCGCTCGACCCAGCAGTGCTTGATGTCCTCGGCAAAGGCATCTTTCTCAACCGGCTCTATCTTCCGGCCTCCTCTGCCCAGGTAGCTGAGGCCGGCGGGCAAGTGGACCTGTTTATTGCCTACTTCCCTACCCAGCGCACGGGACAAGCCATCCACTCCCCACAAAACTGCCTCCCCGGCTCCGGCTGGACCTTTGACAAGGCCGGTGTGACCGAGTTGACCGACGTCCACGGCGCCCGCTACCGGGTCGGCGACTACCTCATCTCCGATGGCCGCGAGCGGGAGGAGGTTCTTTACTGGTACCGCTCGCACGGCCGAAGCATCGCCAACGACTACCTCGCCAAGCTTTACACCCTGGCAGACTCGATCCGCTACCGCCGGACCGATGCCGCCCTGATTCGCGTGGTGGCGCCGGTTGCGGCCGGAGAAGACAGGCTGGCGGCGCATCAACGCGCGGTCCGCTTCGCCGAGCAGGTGGCTCCCTTGCTGCCGAAATATATTCCGGATTGAGCGAGGGCAGGCTTGTGCGCGTGCGACTCGCAACCGCGAACAATGCAGTCCTAACTCTGAACCCAACCCCTGAACCATAGTTCCTTTGTTGAGAGAACCCCGATGACCGTGCTTCGATCCACTGCTGCCTTGCTTGCTCTTTGCGCGGCCTGTACGCTCACTGGCTGCAATCACGACCCCAACCTCCAAAAACGCAAATACTACGAGAGCGGCCTGCGCTATGAACAAAGCGGCAAGCTGCGCGAAGCGGCAATCCAGTTTTCCAATGCGCTCAAGGTCGACCGGAACTACGGAGACGCCAGCTACGAGCTCGGAAGAGTCTATGTGCAGCTCGGCAACCCACTGGCCGGGTACCAGCAGCTGATGCGCGCCGTCGAGCTCAGTCCTTCAAACATCGCGGCGCGTCTTCAGCTGGGCAACCTGATGGTCCTCGGTGGCGCGCCCGACCCGGCCATCGCGCAAGCCAGGGCTGTGCAGGGCCTGGACCCCGTCAACGCGGACGCACTGGCGCTGCTTGCACGCGCCGAGCAACGCAAGGGCGCGCATGCTGAGGCTTTGGCCGCCATCCGGCAGGCCCTCACGCTCAGCCCCAACCGCGCCGAGTTCCACCTGCTGCTGGGGGTGCTCCTCGCGGGCAGTGGCCAGCCCGGCGGCAGCGATGCCGAACAGGAGCTCCAAAAGGCCGTAGCGCTTGACCCGGCTGACGCCGCAGCCCATCTTGCCTACGCGCGCCTGCTGGCCGCGAAAGGGGACCTTGCCTCTGCCGAGCAGCAAGGCTCTCTCGCCGTGCAGCGAGAGCCGAAACAACTGCAGCCTTACCTGGTGCTTGGCGCTCTTTACACCCGTGCAGGCGAACCCGGGAAAGCCGAACAAACCTACCGGGAAGCGACCGAGCAGCTTAACGACACCGAAGTCGGCGCCACGGTTCTGCAGCAGTATCTGCAGAGTTCCGGGCAGTCTGCGCGCGCCCCCCAGCTGTATGCCGATCTCACGGGCAAGTACCCCAAGAGCATCCCTTTGAAGATCGTCTATGCGCGCATCCTGTTGGCCGCCCATGACCAGGCACATGCCCAGGCGCTGGCCGACGAGCTGAGCAAGAAGAACGGAGCCAACCCGGAGGTAGAAGCGTTGAACGCGCTGCTTTTGCTCGCGAACAACAAGAACGATGAGGCGTTTGCACTGCTTGCCAAGGCAACGAGGAACGCGCCCGAAAATACAGCCCTGCAGATGCTATTTGGCGAGGTCGCGACCCGCAAGGGCGATCAGGCGACAGCCGAGGGCGCCTACACAGCCGTTGCGCAGCTGCAGCCAGGCAACCTCCAGGCGCTGGGCGGCCTGGCCAGGATCGCCGAGCAGCGGCACGACTTCTCCCGTCTCAGCCAGATTGCGGAAAAAACCATTGCGCTCCACCCCGATGCGTCGCAAGGCTACCTGTGGCGCGGCACTGCCGAGGCAAACACCAAGCAGGCCGGTGCGGAACAGGACTTCCGCACGGCGCTCCAAGAGGACGCCGGCAACGCCGTCGCTGCGCTCGAACTCGGGCAGCTCCTCGTGGCTGAGCGGCACATCCCGGAGGGCAAAGCCTTCCTTGAACAAGCGCTTGCCCGCGATCCAAACCTGCTGCCCGCGCTCGACCTGCTCGTATCGCTCGATCTAAGCGCCAAGGAGCCGGCCAAAGCACTCGCGCGCATGGAAGCCGCTCTCGACAGGTCCCCGGGGAACGCCGAGCTGTATACCCACCTTGCGCTGCTCCAGTCTGAGCAGAAGGACTACCCCGCAGCCGCGGCGAGCGCCCAAAAGGCCATGCAGCTCAACCCGACCAGCGCAGAGGCTGTTTCCGTCTTCGCGCAGGCTTGCCTCGCGCAAGGCAAGCCGGATCTTGCCGTGAGCGCCTGGCAGACCTGGGTCAACACGCACCCGAGCGACGGACGCGCGCTCACCGAACTCGGCATGGTCGAAGCAGCCCGGGGCGACCAGGGCAAAGCCATGGAGGACTACCGCAAAGCGCTCGCCGTGGAGCCGGGTCTCGCCGTCGCCTCAAACAACCTGGCCTACCTGATGGTTGAAAATGGCCAGAATATCGACCTCGCTTTGTCACTCGCGCAATCGGCCCGCCGCGAGCTTCCTAACCAGCCCAACTCTGCGGACACGCTTGCCTGGGTCTACTACTACAAGGGGACCTATGCTTCAGCGCGCGATCTGCTTGAAGATGCCGCGAAGCAGGATCCGAACAGCGCGGCCATCCAGTATCACCTCGGCATGGTATATTCCAAGCTCAACGACAAGGCGGATGCGCAGCTGCACCTGAAAAAAGCCGCTACGCTCGCACCTGGAACCCCGACCGGCAAGGAAGCCGCGAACGCGCTGACGGGCCTCAGTTAAAGCCGCCGCGCGCGTGCTCCCGCAGGACCACCGCCGTGCGCCTGCTCCCCACGGGACCTTGCCGTGCGTACACGGAGACACCGGGCGTGCGTACACGGAAACACAAGCAGCTCGCTCCTTTTCCGGGAGCGAGCTGCTTGTGCTTGCATTTGTTTCGCTGAAGCCGGCGCCATGCCGCCCGCGCCGCAGTCATGCTCTGTGGCGAACGACGCGGGAAAAGAGCAGCCGAGCCTCTTTCCCGCGCCGCGTGCCGGCTACTTGGCAGCCAGCGTCACGCTTGACCCGGTGTAGTTCGAGTCGCCGCTGTATGTCGCCGTCAAGGTGTACTGGTCTACCCAGGTCGGCACGGTTAAGACGATATCGTCATTGCCCGGCAGCGACACGGTGCCAACCACGTTGCCGTTGACGCTGAAGCTTACCGAGCCCGTAGGCCGGCCGCCTGACTGCGCAGCTACCGTCACGTTCAAGGTCGAGTTCTGCGACCCGGACTGGGGAGTGAGCGACATCGCTGTGCTGCTCGCTCCTTTTTGTACCGGCGCCTGCACCGCAGCGCCGCCAAACTGCACGGCTCCCATGCTCGGAGGATTGCGACGGGCGTTGTTGTAGTAGTCGGTGGTTAGCCCGTCAACCTCGATCCCAGAGTCGCGATCAGGACTGCCTCCCGACAGGTCGAAATTGAAGTTATCAAGCACCGCTTCATTGGTAAACGATGCGGGCTCGTTGCTGAACAATGGATCATTGCACGTTTCGCCGCTGACCGTGCCGCGGATGCTGTTGACAGGCTGACCCGCTGGGCAACCCCGCAGACCGAAGTAGCTGTTGTTGTAGCGGTTGATTGTGCCAAAGGGAAAGGCCGAGCTATTGCAACCCTCTCCGCAGTACCCACCCGGTCCGCCCGGCTTGCCGCCTAGGTTGTAAGTCGTCGGATTGTCATAGCCGCGCACCACGTTGTCGCTCAACGTCATGGTTACGTTGGCACATCCGTTGGGGTCGTCGCACTGCACGTCAAAGGTCGTGGGTGCGTAGGTCACAATGGTGTTGCCGGCAAAGAGCAGGTTCGCGTTATTGTTTGCGTTGAACGAAAGTGCGTCCTCGGCCCGGCAAAAGTCCTGCAGGTTCGTGTTGTATCCCGCAGGCGCGCCTTGCAGCGGCTGCGACATGCGCAGGCAATTGCCCACCGCCAGATTGTTATTGAAGACGACCTGGTGGAATCCGGGGCCCCACTTGAACTGCCCGCCATTGTTGGCGAAAGACAGCGAGTTGGTGATGCTGAGCGTGCTCACGCCTGTATCGATGTGACCGAAATCCTCGCCATCCTGCGTGTTGTAGCGAAACGTGGAATGGTCGATCGAAACATTCATGCCCATCCCGGAAGGTGTGCCGATCCCATCACCGTACCCGCCGGTACTTTGGCTATAGCAGGAGGCAACCGGAATGGGATCCACAGCCGGATACTCCTGGTTGCAGCCGGAAAACTCAATGTTGAGGTAGTGCGCTATGAAATTGCCGTTCACACTTGCGCTTGCACCACCGCTGCCATCGTCGAAGTCCCACCCTGCCATGCCATTGGTGCTGATCAAGACGCGGTTCGCGGTCACCATGCCCCCGATCGCACCCTGCACGCCCCGCGACGGGTGGCCGTGGATCCAAAGATCCTGCAGCAGGAGATCATGCGAGTTCACATCGGTCCATACACCGCTGTCGTCGAAATCGTCGACGGGAAAGTTCTTGCTGCAGCCTCCGGGCGAGGCAGGATACCCGTACAGGATGCACTGCGAGTGCCGGGTGATCTCCAGGCATTGCACATCGACATACTGCGCTCCGCCCAGGTTCAATGCATTGACCACGCCATGGCCGCCGAAGATCTGCGTCAGCTTGCTTGGGTCAGCCGCATTGTTTGTGCTGCAGTTGGCATAGTTGCGACCCAGGATGCGGGTGTGCTGCGAGGGTGTTCCGGAAGGGATCGTGGGGTTGCCGCAGCCGTACGGGCCGTTGCCGCCCCAGCACCAGACGTCATCCGGTCCAGACTGTTCGAATCCGACACGCCACTGTTTCGTATTATCGAGGATGACCGTATCCCCGCCCGCAATCGCCCAGTTATTGCGGTTGGTATTCCCATAGCTGTGGTCGTCCCACAAGTAGCGGTAATCGCCAAAAGCGCAGTGCTGGTTCACGCCGCTGCCGGAGTAGGCAGCATCGGCCTTTCCATCGCACTGGCCCTGCGGCGCATTGGCTGTGTAGCGGCTCCCGCCATCAGCGCGGACGTACCAGGTCGTTGCAAACGAAACCTTGGCACAGGCGAAACAAGAAAAGAGAAATAGGCATACGAGCAGGCGCTGCTTCATAGGCACTCCTTGACTAGATAAAAAATTGCCCCTCGATTTTAGGGGGTGGATCAGGCACGGTCGGCTGGCAGCCGTGCAGAGCTAGCGGCGTTTTGAGGCGCGAGGCCGCCCTGTACCCATGCAGCCGCAGCCGGGCACCGACGTTCTCGTGTATATGGCTATATGGCAGGCACCTTGAATATCCGGCGCCGGCATGTTGATAAAGACAACTCAGTCCGGCATAGAACTTAGATCAGACGAGACTACCGAGGAGTCCCAGCACTTCTGAATCATGTCACGGCATGTACCCTTCCCATCAGCATGGCCCTGCTGCTTATCGGTATCTTCGGCATACCGACGGCGCATGTAGGGGATAAAGTCTTTAAGACGATGCAGACAAGTTTTGCCGCGCTTTGCAAGCAGGTAGCTTGGGCCGCAGATGCACAATCGGCCCACTTACCTGCTGCAGGTAGCTCAAGATGATGAAGCGGGAGACTCTTGCGGCCACCCTGCTCACGCCGTCCGGGGGGATCAGCGAATAGTTGAATTAAACCAGATTTCCTGACTTTTAGGTTGTACGTGACGATGAAAAAAACGCGATTTAACACTAAAGTTTCGCTCGGTGTTAATTGCCTCAAAATGAGTGCGCTACAGCCTTTCGAGTAATAAGTCCACCTTATCTCGACTTACTTAGTAACTATTACGCGCATCGGGCGAAAGAGGGCCGCCGCGTCGCGTAAGTACTGCGCAAATGGCACAGCAGTCTGCACAATTGCGCAGCAAGAGTGTGGAACATGTTTGTACATGTACCTCTTGCGAAAATGCGAAAAGAGGATGCACCACAAATAGAGAAGCCATGCAGCACAGGCAGGCAGCCCTGCAGATGGGTTCGGCAACTCGTCAGCTCCCGCAGCCCGCGCGGACCAAAGATGAAGGCCGCGGCCTTCGTCTCCCTGCCTGCACGCAATCGGGACCGTCTCGCCCACAAGGCAAGCGCCGGACCCGCGAGAGGGTTCGAGCGCAGCCGCCAAGACTCAGGAACTGGTTGCGTTGGCCGCTTCGTCGTAGGCGCAGCGATATTCCTCGGTCATGCGCTCGATGGAGAACTCCTGCTCAACCAGGGCGCGGGCCTGCTCACCCAGGCGGGAGCGCAGCGCGGGCTGCCGCGCGAGGGTCAACATGGCCGCAGCCAGCGCTCCCGCATCCTCTACCGGCGCCAGCAGCCCTGTCTCCCCGGGTCGAATAAGCAAGGGAACGGCCCCCGCCGCCGTCCCGATCACCGGGAGCCCGCTCGCCATCCCTTCCAGCAGCGCCACCGGCAATCCTTCCAGCCGCGAGGCCGATACCAGGACATCCAGGGACGCGTAAAAAGCCCGCATATCGTCTTGTCGTCCGAGCAGTGCGGCAACTCCTGTCAGGCCCAGGGCAAGCAGCTTCGCCTCTAGCTGCTTGAGGTCCGGACCGTCGCCTGCCACTGCGAAGCGGGCGTCCGGGCACTCCCGGTAAACCTGCGCAGCCGCCTCCAGGAAGAGATCGACGCCCTTCTCAGGCGCCAGCCGCCCGACTAGGCCAAAGCGCAGCGCGCCGGTGGCGCTTGCCTGGCGCGGCACGTTGAAGGAGGCAACATCGACGCCATTACGGATCAAACAGATCCTTTGCTCGGCGACGCCGGCGCTCCTCAGGCGGTTGCGCACCTCGTCAGAAACGGCGACCACCCGGGCAAACCGGCGCAGGAGGCGTCGATCAAGGGCCCCGTAAAGGCGCACCGCAACGTCGTTGTCATACCAGGTGTGGCAGGTGGAAACCAGCGGGAGCCGCGCGCCCCGAAGCGCCGCATACGCGTAGCAGTCCGCCTTGTAGCCGTGAGCATGCACCAGGGTGGTCTCGGTTTCTCGCACGAGGCTGCGCAGGGCTGAAGGAACAGAAAGGTCCAGCTGACGCTTGCAAACAAGGGCGTGCGCTTCAAAGCCGCGCGCGCGCGCCACGGCCAGCAGCCGGGGCTGGTCTTGCGGTCCGTTTGCGAATACGGCGAGAGCTGCCCGGTCCGCTCCGCGGGGAAAGCTCTGCAGCAGGCTGAGAATGACTGCTTCAGCTCCGTACAAGCCGCTGCTGCTGATCAGATGGAGGACCTTCATGGCGCCGGATCAGGAGGCGCGGGCTCTTTCTTATTGAGCACTGCCCACAGTCCGGCATACAGTTTGTCGCCCAGGAGCCGCTTCCCAGCCGCCTTGAGTCGGTGTTGCCGCTCCAGCGAAGCAAGCAATGGGCTGTCCGGGGCGAGCAGGCGCTCCAGCCAGCCGGCGGACGTTTCCGCACGGACATTCACCCTCGGGATCACTGCTTCGTGCCCGGTCACGACGGTACCGGGCACAGAGGTAAACACCTGCGTGTAGCCGGCCTTGCCACAGGCCGCCAGAACACGCGCATGGCTCCGGCCGCCCGGCAGGGAGATAGAAGTGACAGGGGCCCCGAGCGCTTCTTCAAGCATGGCGCGAGGCTGCACCAGCTCCTGTTCGAGCGCATCCGGTGAGCATTGGCTCAACAGGGCATGCGACCAGCCGTGCGCGCCGATCCGGTGCCCCTCCGCATGCAGCGCGCGCAGATGGTGCGGCTCCATGTAGCCTGCGCGGCGGCCCGTCCAGCCGGCTGTGATGAAAAAGTGGGCGCGGAGTCCATGCTCGGCAAGCAGGGGCGCGGCATACTCGTAGCCGGAAAGGTGACCGTCGTCCAAGGTGATCTCGGGCTGCACTGCCTGCTGGCCATTAGCGCGTAAACGAGCAAAAAGCGCGAGATGCTCCGCAAACACCTCGCGCTGCACCACATAGGAGTAGCTGCTGGGCGCGTTTCGCACTTCGTGATAAAGAAGAAAGAGGCGGCGCACGGAGTTCGGGTTTATCCTTCATTCGGCATTCGGCATTCGGCATTTGGCATTTGGCATTTGGCATTTGGCATTTTGCAGCAGCGTCGTCGATCGAAGGGGGCCCGCGGCAGCACCCTGCCGAGGGGAGTGTAACCCAGCCCGCTGCCTTCTGCGAAGCATCCGTTTCGCCCGGCCCCGGCGATCCGCCCGGCATCAAGCGCGTGTTTCGCAGATTTTCTTTGAGGTCGACCGTGGATCCCCGTTTTCGCCTGCTGATGCGCGCCGACCTGCACCGCTACGGTCGCGGCCTAGGCTTCCGGGCCTTTTGCTCGAGCTACCTTCACGATCCGGGCTTTCGCTACACCGTTCACCTGCGCAGCGTGGCGCGCTTGCGGCCGGCGCGCCGCTCCTGGGCCCTGGTCCCCTACCTCTTTCATCGGCTCCTGCTGCGGCACTATCGCTTTCGCTATGGGTTCGATCTTTCGCCGCTCACCAGCATCGGGCCGGGGCTGTTTATCGGACACTTCGGCGGTCTCGTGGTCAGCCCCCATGCCACCCTGGGCGCCAACGTCAACCTGTCACCGGGGGTCACCATCGGCGCCACCAGCCGCGGGGCGCACCAGGGCGCACCTACCATCGAGGATCGCGTATGGATCGGCACGCACGCCATCCTGGTCGGCAAAATCACGGTCGGCCACGATGCCCTGATCGCCCCGGGGGCGTACGTCAACTTCGACGTGCCCCCGCGGTCGGTGGTGCTCGGCAACCCCGGCAAAATCGTCTCCGACGCAGGGTCGCAAGGGTACATCAACCACGTCTTCGGCGAACTGTCCGTGCGCTCTGAGAACACCCTCCCCTAAGCGCCGTCACCTCCGGGTCCATCCGCAGCCTGGCGATATACTGGGCCCAAAACTCTCGTTCCAAAGGGATGCGCGACTGGTGAGACTGGATGTGGTTGTACCCACTTACAACCGCTGCGGCCTGCTGCGGCTCGCGGTAGAAAGCCTGCTGTCCGCCAGGGTGCCGGCAGGTGTCGAGCTCACGATCTACGTTGTAGATAACAACAGCAAGGATGCCACGCCGGCCGTGGTAGCAGCTCTCCAGGCCGACGCTGCCTCTACCCTCGTCTACGTGCGGGAAACGCGCCAGGGGCTTTCCTCGGCACGCAATGCCGGCATCGCCGCAGGTACCGGCGAAATCATCGGCTTTATCGATGACGACGAACAAGTCTGCGCGGAGTGGGTGGAGATTGTCGCGCGCGAGTTCTCGGACCCGGCTGTGGACTTCATCGGCGGGCCTTACGTGGCCAACTGTTCTGTCGCGATGCCGCCATGGCTGCCGCCCGGCTATAACGGCGTGGTCGGGGTTACCCCGCCCGCCCCGCGCGCGCAGTACGGCAGCCAGTACCAGGGCAACCTGAACGGGGGCAATGCGGTCTTTCGGCGTGCGGTCTTCGACCGCGTCGGCATCTACGATCCACACCTGGGCCGCGGCAGCAAGGGGCTGCTGTCTGAGGAAGATGCCGATCTGTATCGCCGCATTCTTGATGCCGGCCTGCGCGGCATCTTTGTTCCGGACCTGGTGATCTTTCACCACATTCCCCCTTCGCGGCTTACCAGGAACTACTACCGGCGCTGGTGTTACTGGCGAGGTGTCTCGCAGGGCATTGCCGATCGCAGCCGCAAGGAGGCGG
>CAXTPL010000055.1:0-4547 GCA_964246065.1 uncultured Acidobacteriaceae bacterium | reverse complement strand
CCTGGGCGGCGTTCCCCGCTACCGGATACGGGCCGCGCTGGCGGGGTTGGCTCTGCTGCCGCGCAACCTTTCCGCCACCCGAGGTTCAGGCTCCGCGTTTGCAAAAGAGCTCGCTTTCTGGGATCTCGCCGGCTTTCTTCGAGGACGCTACTTCAGCAATCCGCAGGCGATGTACAGCGCGGCGAAATAGCCGCTGTTCCGGCACACTTCGCCGGCGCCCATCGCCACTACGCATCCGCGCCACGCATCTCCGGCATGCGTCGCCCGGCAAGCTTCAGCGCGCCGCCAGGCTCGCCCGGCGTGCCTGCAAGCGGCCGAGCAGCTGCGGCACGCGCGCACGAAGCTCCCGGTGGAACAAGCAGCCGACCACTAGATAAAAGGCCGGCAACAAGGCAGCAGTCTGCAGAAAAAAGCCCAGCAGGTGCCGTGGGGGATAGCGGCCGTTGATCCAGAAAGAAAGCCCTGCAAAAGGCGCCGCCGCCAGAAACATCGGCATCCAGATCCTGGTGAAGATTTCAGCGACACCCACGCCCATCATGCTCTTGATGTACCTTGGCCAAAAGAGCAGCTGGATACACAGGCTGGGCACCAGCGTTCCCAGCGCCACCCCATAGATGCCGAAAGGCCGTACCAGCAGCAGGCTCAGCAAAAGGTTGGCCACGCCCTCGCCGATTGCAAACTTGGCAACCGTCTTGTGCCGTTCTATGCCGAAGCCGATAGCCGCCGCAACGTTGTTGGTCAAGGAAAATACCAGCGCGGTTGCCAGCACCATCAGCACCGTTCCAGACCGCTGCTCATACTGCCTGCCCATCCAGAGCCCGATGAATGTGCGCCCCCGCACCAGCAGAGTCATGACGATCGGCAATGAGACCGACATCATGGCGCGCGTGCCGACCTTGTACAGCGAGGCCAGCCGCTCCCGGTCTCCCGCTGCCTCATAGGTGCTTGCCGCCGGCACAAAGGTTGAGGCCATAGACCAGGCAAACTGATCCGTGTAGCGGCAGAGCGAGTTGCCGATCGAGTAAAAGGTCACCGCGCCTGCGGAAACAAAGGTCCCAACGACAAGATTGTCTGTCTGGTAGACCAGCTGCACCGCGACCGTGGTAAGGAACGCGTAAAAGCTGTAGGACCACATGGAGCGAAGCAGCGCGCGGCCGGGCCTGCGCAGGCGGACCTGCAGCTGCGGGTAGATTCGCCGCGCAAGAGAAAGCAGTACGGAGCTGCCGACAAGGGTAGCCAGCAACTCGCAGCAGGCGATGGCCACGATGCCGTGCCCGTGCCGCAGCACAAGCACCACGCCTGACACGCGTACAGCAAGCTGCACCAGGGTGACCAGCGTTTGCAGGTCGTAGCGGTTCAATGCTGAGACCACGCCGCCAAACACGCCGACGGCCATGCCGATAGAGGTAGACAAGCCGATCAAGGCGACAGCGGCGCGCGCGCTGCCCGCCAGCTCCGGCGGCACGCGAAACAGAACCGGAAACAAGGCCGAAAGTGCGAGCGAGACGACCAGCATGAACGCGCCGATACGCAGGCGCACCCAGAGCGCGGCTGAAAATGCATCGGACGCAGCCTGATGATCGCCCACCGTGTGCCCTTTTGAGACGAACCGAAGCACAGACGAGCGCAAACCCAGGTCAAGCAGCACCAGGTAGTTGACCGACGACACAGCGAGAACCCAGATCCCGTACCCGGTGTTTCCCAGCCTGTGCACGATAAAGGGCGCGAGAAAGAAGCCCACCGCCATGCTGGCCGCCGTGGCGAACCAGTTCGAGAGCACGTTGCGCGCGATATGTCGAAAGCGAAGGTGCACGCGCTCTCCGGGCTTCCTTGTCTGGGCAAAACGGCGCAAGCTTGTTGCCGAACGCCGCCTGCCTTCAAGCGCGCGGCACGCCGCTGCCAGTATATGCGGCCGCACCTCCGGGGAAAGCGCAAAGCCGCCCACGCACGCGGGCGCGCGTTGCACGCTGTTCCATTGTGGGTCGCCTGCGCCGCCGCCCCGCGGGAGGGGCGGGCTCAGCAGCCCCCTCGCGTGCGATATGATCGGAGGCGCAACAGGGCGGCCCGGGCGTGACCATGCGTTGGATATTCTGGATCTGTTTCGCGCTGACCGGCTACGCCTATCTGGGTTACCCGGTCTGCCTGGCCTGCTTTGCTCGCAAGCGGCCTTTCCGGCGTGGGGCCGCCACCCCGGGGGTCTCGATCCTCATCGCTGCCCGCAATGAGCAGGATCGGCTGCCCGCCAAGCTAAGCAACCTGGCAGAGCTGGACTACCCCGCCGACCGACTCCAGATCCTGATCGCATCGGACGGTTCCACCGATCGTACCGCCGCCATTCTCGCCGAGCATGCGCCCGCCGTCCAACCGGTTCTTCTCCCTGTCTCTGCCGGTAAAGCCGCGGCGCTGCACCAAGCCGCAGACCTGGCCACCGGGGAGATCTTGGTCTTCCTCGACGTTCGTCAGCGCGTTGAGCCGGATGCGCTTCGCGCGCTCGTCGCCCCGTTTGCCGACCCGGCGGTGGGTGCTGTGAGCGGAGAGCTGTTGCTCGCTTCGGCCGACGGCGGGGGCGACGCCCTGGGCCTATACTGGCGCATCGAGAAGGCCGTGCGGCGCCTGGAATCCGCATCCGGCTCGGTGGTCGGCGTGACCGGCGCCATCTATGCCGTGCGCCGCGAGCTGTATACCGGCAGCCCGCCGGGCACCATCCTCGATGACGTCTTTGTGCCCATGCAGGTCGCTCGCGCCGGCAAGCGCGTCGTCTTTGAGCCGGCCGCCATCGCCCGGGACCGCATCTTTGCCGAACCCGGCAAGGAGTTCTCGCGCAAGGTCCGCACCCTTACCGGCAACTACCAGCTCTTAAGGATCGCGCCCTGGCTGCTGACACCACGCAATCCGCTCCTGTTCCGCTTTGTCAGCCATAAGCTGGCCCGGCTGCTGGTGCCGCTTTGGCTCGTGCTCATGCTGCTTGCCGCCGGGCTCGGCTCCGGCCTGCCGTGGCATACCCTCTTCGCTCTGCAGCTTGTCTTTTATGCCCTGGCCACCCTGGGGCTGGCGCTGCCTGCCGCAAGAAGGCTCAAGCCTGTTGCAGTGGCCACGACGTTCCTTATGCTCAACGCAGCCGCCGCCCTGGCCTTTTACAATTTCATCGCGGGCCGAAAAAACGTTTGGGCCTAGCAGCGCCTAAGAAAGGCAGGACAGAGCCGTGGGCACCGGTATAGGACACTCCATCCCGCTGCTGGCTTATCTCGGCTTCTGGGTCATGTGCCTGGTCTCGCTCGGGGGCAAGCCGCTCTACGGGCTCTACTACCTCATGCCTTTTATCCCGTACCGCACCCTGCGCGACCGCTTCTTTGACTACCCTCTGGGTCCTAACATGGTCTCGCTGCTGGTAGTTGCCATCATCGTCGGCGCCCTGCTGCGCGGCAAGCGTTTGCCCCGCACCGGCCTTTACCTCACCTGGCTGGTCTTTGCGGTCTATCTCTACTGCTCCATGTGGCTGGGCAGCATGCTCAGCCACGCGCCCGCGCCGCTCTGGCTGGCTGACGACAACTTCGTTATCTGGAAGGACTACATGGTTCTTCCCCTGCTCTTTGTCGCCGCAGGGCTGGTTGTTGAAGACCGCAAGGCCGTCGGCACAGTCATCGGGATCACCGCCGTCGCCGTTTTCCTGGTGGATCGGAGCGCGCTGCTTGAAAGCCTTTCGCACAACTGGGGAAGCTTTGACGAAAGCAAACGTACCACCGGGCCGCTGGCCTATGGGTCGAACCAGCTCGCCGCGTTTCTGGCTCAGTTCGCCATGTTGTACTGGGGCTTTGGGCAGTTCCTGCAGCGGGGTAAGCACAAGCTGCTTTGCTACGGGCTGGTCGCTCTCACCGTGATGACCACGATGTACACCTTTTCCCGCGGCTCCTACCTGGCGCTGATTGGCTCGGTGTTTGTCCTGGGGCTCCTCAAAGACAGAAAACTGCTGCCCCTGGTTGCCGTCTTTCTGCTCACCTGGCAGACCATTGTTCCCACGGCGGTGACCGAGCGGGTCACCATGACCAAGGATGCTAACGGACAGCTCGAGGCTTCGGCGCAGGAGCGGGTCGACCTGTGGACGCAATCGCGCGATCTGTTCTTGTCCAGCCCTGTCTTTGGGACCGGCTTTGCCACCTTTGAGTTCGGCGAGCACGCCGCGAACCTCAAAGACACGCATAACTGGTTTGTCAAGGTGCTGGTTGAAACCGGCGTCATCGGGTTCGTCATCGTCTGCATCCTGCTCTGGCAGATGGTCGCGATCAACGTGCGCCTCTTCCGCAGGACGGAAGATCCGCTCTACCGGGGCCTTGGCCTGGGAATGGTGCTCGCTATCTGCGCGTCCATGATCGCCAACTTCTTCGGCGACCGCTGGACCTACATCGAGATCACCGGTCTGCTCTGGATTCTGGTAGGGACGGCCGCCCGAGCCGGCGAGCTGGCCCTGGCCCCGGGCGCCGAAACCGGCACGGCCGCGCTGCCGCAGGCGGAGCCAGGCGGCCTGCCTGCCTACATGGCCTGGCGGATAC
>CAXTPL010000054.1:16038-18903 GCA_964246065.1 uncultured Acidobacteriaceae bacterium | reverse complement strand
CACCCACACTGGCAGGCCGGAAACCTCGCGTGCCTCAGCCACGCGCAACGGCCACTCATCGATCGACCAGTGGTTCCAGTCCAGGGGAAAGCCGTGCACGCCCACGGCGTCAACCACATCCATCACGCCGTGTCCGCGCATCGTGCGGAGAAAGTCACAGTCGCAGGAGGAAACCCCGCCAAGGACGATCGGCAGGTCCGGGTTGACGCGGCGAATGGCGAGGGAGGCGGCCTTGACCATGCCGGCAAACCGCGACCAGTCCGGGTCCAGGTGGAAGTTCCAGTGAGACAGGTTGTTGGGCTCGTTCCACAGCACCACCGCTTCAATCATGCACGCACCCCGGGGGTGCGCGAATCTGTTTTACCTGTTCTACCTGTTTTACCTGTTTTACCTGGGAGCCGGGACGTTCTTGGGAGCCGGGACGTTGCGAGGCGGGCACTCTGAGATGGTTCCTGCCCTTTTTCCATGATCAAGTGCCGCACCTCCGTTGATTCGAAAGCGCTTCCCGACCAGGGGCTGGGTGCGGCGCTTGTTAGGGTTTGTAGATGCCTAAAGCAGCCGAAGCGTTCACCTCAAGCTTGTTCTTTCCTTTGCATCCCTGTTCATCGTAGAAAGCCTCAGGTGCGCAACGCTCCGGTTGTATATCACACTCCGGCAGCATGGCGGGCGGCCGGCTTAGAATAGGGCGGCATGCCGGACTTCGGTCCGCGGCCAAGGCAGGTGTATGGTTCGCTTCTTCGCGTTTGCACTGCTCTTCGTTTCGCTCGGCGCCGGTTCCCTCCGCGCGCAGGATGCGCCCGCACAGGTGGTCACCCTCGACACCGCGGCTGCGGGCACGCCTTTCCCTCACTTCTGGGAGCAGATGTTCGGCTCTGGGCGCGCAGCCCTGGCGATGCGCGCCGACTACCGACGCGATTTGGCGACGGTGCACGCGGCAACCGGCTTCAAGTATGTCCGCTTTCACGCGATTCTGCATGACGAGTTAGGCGTGTATGACGAGGATGCGCAAGGAAACTCTGTCTACAACTGGAGCTATGTCGACCAGATCTATGACGGGCTGCTGGCCGAGGGCGTGCGGCCTTTCGTTGAGATCAGCTTTATGCCGAAGAAGCTTGCCTCCCGGCCGGACTACCACGCTTTCTGGTACAAGCAGATCGTCGCTCCGCCGGCTGACTACGGCAAGTGGGATGCGCTGATCACCGCCTTTATACGTCACCTGGTGGATCGGTACGGGTTGGACGAGGTAGCGCAATGGTACTTCGAGGTATGGAATGAGCCGAACATCGACTTTTGGACGGGTCGGCCTGCGCAGGCTACCTACTTTGAGCTGTATGACAACACGGCGCGGGCGGTGAAAGGGGTGAGCTCGCGGCTCCGCATCGGTGGGCCCGCGACGGCGCAGGCCGCATGGGTAGACGCGATGATCGCTCATGCCGCTGCGAACCATGTCGCGCTCGATTTTGTCTCCACCCACGTGTACGGCAATGACGTCTCGCAGGATGTGTTTGGGGATAAGCGCCCGATCGCGCCGCACCAGATGGTGCCTGCCGCGGTGGCAAAGGTGCACGCGCAGATCCTCACCTCGGCCATGCCGAAGATCCCTTTGATCTGGAGCGAGTTCAACGCGACCTATGCCAATGAGGCCGAAATTACCGACTCGATCTACGAAGGACCCTGGATGGCCGATACCATCCGGCAGTGTGATGGCCTGGTACAGATTATGTCGTACTGGGACTTTTCCGACGTGTTTGAAGAGCAGGGCGTCGTCAAGAAGCCGTTTTACGGCGGCTATGGATTGATTGCGGAGCGGGGGATTCCGAAGCCGGCCTTTTTAGACTTCAGCCTGCTGCATACGTTGGGCGAGACGAGGATCCCGGTTGTCTCCGACAGTGTGCTGGCCACGCGGCGGGCTGATGGAGCGCTGGTGATCGCGGTGTGGAACCTGGCGGAGCCCGCGGTGGGCGAGAACCCGGCAGGCCCGGCAAAGACGATCACGCTGGCGCTTGGCGGAGCACCCGCCAGGGCAAGCGCGACGCTGCGCCGGGTGGATGCACAGCATGGCGATACATGGAGTGCGTGGAAGGCGATGGGCTCGCCGGCCAACCCATCGCTCGAGCAGATTGCGAAGCTGAAGCAGGTGGGCACGCTGGAAGCGCCGGTGCCAGTCGCCCTCGCCGGGCAGCGACTCACCGTGCAGGTGCCTGCCGGAGGGCTGGCGGTCATCGAGGTCGCTCGCTGAAAGCCTGCTGCGGGCTGCGTCCGGCTATGCTCGAAAGGTGAGTCTCCGCAAGCAAGCCGGGTCTGCTTATGACGCCATCATCGTGGGTGCGGGTGCGGCCGGGCTGTTTTGCGCGGCGCTTGCCGGGGAGCGCGGGCAACGGGTGCTGCTGCTCGACCATGCGCCACGCGCCGGGCGCAAAATCCTGATCTCAGGCGGCGGGCGCGCCAACTTTACCAACCTGAATACCCGGCCTGAGCACTTCCTGTCGGAGAATCCACACTTCGCCAAATCAGCGTTGGCGCGGTACACGCCGGAAGAGTTTGTCGCACTGGTGGAGCGCCATGGCATCGCCTACCACCACAAGGCGCCCGGCCAGCTCTTTTGCGACGGCTCGGCGGCGCAGATCGTAGACATGCTGCTGGCCATGTGTGCGCGGGCGGGGGTGGAGCTGCGGCTGGGCACGGCCGTGCTCGCCGTCGAGGCCGCCGGCGACGGATACCGCGTGAGCATCGCTCCGGCCGGGGCGGCGGCACCTGCGCCCTCGGAGGAGGTGAGCGCGCCGGCGCTGGTGGTCGCTACCGGTGGGCTGTCCATCCCCAAACTAGGAGCGACCGGCTTCGGGTATGCGCTTGCCCGCCAGTTTG
>CAXTPL010000054.1:15100-16028 GCA_964246065.1 uncultured Acidobacteriaceae bacterium | reverse complement strand
CTCATGTTTGCCGCGGCCGACCAGGCGCGCGTCGGCGGCCTTTGTGTAGTTTCGACCGTGGGGGAGATTTCGCTTGCCAGCCCCGGCAACGGGGCGCCGAGCTTCCGGGACAAGCTCTTGATCACGCATCGCGGGGTGAGCGGGCCGGCAGTGCTCCAGATCTCCTCCTATTGGCAGCCGGGCGTCTCGCTCAGGCTCGACCTGGCTCCGGGCAAGGCTGTTGTGGCACCGCTGTTGGCGCCCGGCGCCCGGCGAGACGCTGCAGCGGCCGCTTCCGCCTGGCAGGCCGCCTTGCCCCGGCGGCTGGCAGAGCGTCTGCTGGCCCAGGCTGCGCCCGCAAGCCTGCGTACAGACGATCTGCGAGCCGCGGAAGAGGCCCTGCACCGCTGGCCGATGCAGCCGGCCGGCACCGAGGGGTATGAAAAAGCCGAGGTGACCGCAGGCGGCGTTGCGACCGAGGAGCTCCGGGCAAAGACGATGGAGGCTCGCAGGCAGCCCGGCCTGTTCCTTATCGGCGAAGTGGTGGACGTCACCGGACACCTGGGCGGATACAACTTTCAGTGGGCCTGGGCGTCCGCAGCCGCGGCAGCCGCGGCTTTGTAACTGCCGAAGGCCGCCTCCGGGCAGCAGGGAGGACGTCGCGTCGGGAGTCGGCCCCGGGCGCGGTAGACTGGGAGGGGGTAGCAGAGCACCTCCGCACCCTATTCTTTAGTTTCTTTCAGGAAGCTTTCACGGATGAGCACAGAACTTCAGACCGCAACCGGCGCCGCGATTACGGCTGCCGCGCACCAGGCCGGGCTCCAGGTGCTGGCCGCCGCCGCCGGCACCGACTTCCACGGGCAGCCGACCGCCCGGATTACCCTCGCCCTTTCGGCAGACGCTCCCGAAAGCAAGCGGCTCCAGCTCGAGCTGACAGAAGGCTTTGAGA
>CAXTPL010000054.1:0-15090 GCA_964246065.1 uncultured Acidobacteriaceae bacterium | reverse complement strand
CTTTGAGATCGCTGCCGGAACGCTGGCCGACGCGCTGGCGCAGCATCTTCGCGACGCGGCCAGGCGTCTGGCCAACCCGCGCCCTGACGTGTATGTCACCTCGGTTGGCATCCCATTGCGTTTCGATGGCTTTGCCTGGCCGTTCCATCGGTCGACCTCGGGCGCGGACACCTACCTGGTGCACGGCACGGTGCACCTTGAAGACGGCACGGCCACCCCGCTGCACGCCAAGCTTGCCGCGAGCATGACCGTTACCTTTGCCGAGGTGGTGCCGGCGGCCGAGCAGCCGTACGCTGAGGACTTTATCTACAACGCGGTGCGCAAGACCTTTGACTACGGGCAGCTGGAGCTCTTGAAGAGCGGGAACCGCCAGCCCGTGCCCGTGACCATGCGCTACTATTCGCGCTGGCAGAACAAGTTCGTCTTTACAGACACTGACGATGCGGCGAGGCTCGACTTCCTGGCGTTGAAGCTGTACTGGCTTTCCGGCGCGCTGGGAGGCGGGCAGCCCATCTGGATCGCCGACCCGCGGGATGCGCAGTACCTGAACACCACGCCGGAAGCGCTGGTGAAGCTGGCCCCCGAACTGTACCGGCAAGGCCTGGCGGCCAAAGCCCCCAAATTGGGTGAGGAATATGCCTATGCCACGCCGGCGCTGCTTGACCGGGCACCGGAGTACCAGGCGCGCCTGGCGGCAGCCCTGGACTCGATCAAGCCCTCGTTCAACGAGTCCATGCGCGGCGGCCACACCAATATGTAGGCATACGCCGCCGCGCCCGGTGGATGCCCGGCGCGGCTCGCCGGCCTGGTGTTAGCTGATGGGGGCGCCGCACTTGCCGCAAAAGCGGACCTCAGGAGCCACTGGAGTGCCGCACACCGGGCAAGGACGCGCCAGCAGCGGTAGCTGAGGCGCAAGCCCGCGGATACTGGCGCTGAGCATGGCGGCCTGCTCCAGGTTGTAGCGCCGCACCCGGCCTGGCATCAGGAAGCACTCCACAAAGCTGACCAGGGAGGGAGCGCCCGTCCAGAAGAAGAGCAGGTACAGGACACCCAGACCCGTACGCCGCAGGTAGAAATGGTGTGCGCCAAAGGTGCCGAGAAAGAGCGCCAACAGCACGCCGGCGACCTCATCCTTTTCAAGCGCAGCCATTTGCGCGTAAAAGACGGCCTGCTGCTCTTCAGACATGTTGGCGGTGCTCAGGATCGGGATGGACGGATGTATCAAGGCATTCCTCGCATTCCTCGGACGGAAGCTGCGGTTGCGCTGATCTCCGCTTCGCTTCACGTATGGTTACGAAGACAAGGGTGCTGCGGTTCCTGCCAGCCGACCAGCTCTAAGGAGAAGCGAAGAAGGTGCGAGTGCTGGCCGGGCTGACCGAGGTATTCTTGAGCGCGTTCCAGATTACGCGTCCGCGGCCTGAAGCGCAGAAGCAGGCAGAGCGGATCATCGGCAGCTTGATGCTGCTGACGCTTTTTGCGGTCCTGGCGCTGATCGTGGGCATGCTGCTTTGGGCGTTCCATGCTTGAGTGTGGCTGCTTGCGATAGCGCAGTCTGGACCGACATGGCGTGGCATACCCCACATACTCTCCGAAAAGAAACGAATTGCCATTTCCTACATCTAATCAGTAGCGAAACCACGCCATACGATCTGCAATACGCCTGAAACCCCTGGCCGAAAGCACATCCGGAGGGCGATTGGCAACAGCATCCATGGTATTCTGGAATTCTTTGGTGGACGTGCGCCCGGTGCCCCTGGAGGACGTCTTTACGTCCTGAGTTCTGCCGCATCCGAAGACGCGCCCCGGCCCTCCTGAGCAACCGGACAGTTTCGAAATATTCGCGGGGAGACAACACCGCTTTGGCCATAGAAGACAAGTACGAAGAAGATATCCAGAACCTGATCGATGCAGGCAAGGAAAAGGGTTATCTGACCTATAACGAGGTCAACGACCTGATCCCGGGCGATCTGCATTCGCCTGACGATCTGGACGACCTGATGACAACCATCGGGACCCAGGGAATCGACATCCTTGAGGGCGGACCGAAGTTTGGCGGCGACAAGTTCGACGAAGGGGAAGAGGGCGAGGATGTTGAGCTCGACCTGACCCCGGGCACACTGGAAAAGACCAACGACCCTGTCCGCATGTACCTGCGCGAGATGGGCACCGTGCCGCTGCTGACGCGCGAGGGCGAGGTGGAGATCGCCAAACGCATTGAGCGGGGCCAGGTGCGCGTGATGAAAGCCATCGCACGATCCCCGATCGTTGTGCGCGAGATCATGGCGCTCGGCGAAGACCTCAAGCGCGGTGTGCGCAACATCAAGGAAGTAGTCATCTTCGACGAGGAAGAGATTACCGAAGAGGTTTTGCAGGCGCGCGTCAAGCAGACCACCGGCCGTATTGAAGCGTTGATCAAGCACCTGAAAAAAGCGGCATTGCTTGAAGAAAAGCTGCCTGCACTCGAAACCGTGAAAGCCAAGGCCAAAGAGGCGCGCAAAACGCGCTGGCTGGTGGCGCGGGAGCGGGTGTTTGTTTCCCGCATCGTGCGTGAGATCAAGTACACGGGCCCTGAGCGTAAGCGGCTGCTCGACAAGGTCACCAAGACCGTTGAAGCAATGCGCACGCTGGAACGGCAGATTCGCACGCTCGACACCAAGTTCGAACAGTCGCGGAGTGAAGAACTTAAAAAAGAGTACCGGCGCCAGCAGAAGAACTGCCGCATCGACCTCGAAAAGATGGAGGAAGATACGGGCGTGCCGCTTGCGGAGATCAAGCGGACCCATCGCGAGATGATCCAGGGCGACATGGATGCCGAGCAGGCCAAGCGCGAGTTGATCGAGGCCAATCTCAGGCTGGTAGTTTCGATCGCGAAAAAGTACACCAACCGCGGCCTGCAGTTTCTTGACCTGATCCAGGAAGGCAATATCGGCCTGATGAAGGCTGTCGACAAGTTCGAGTACCGTCGCGGCTATAAGTTTTCAACGTATGCCACCTGGTGGATCCGGCAGGCGATCACCCGTGCCATCGCCGATCAGGCACGCACCATTCGCATCCCGGTGCACATGATCGAGACGATCAACAAGCTCATCCGGACCTCGCGCCAACTGGTGCAGGAGCTTGGGCGTGAGCCTACCTCGGAAGAGATTGCACGACGGATGGACATCCCCGTCGCGAAGGTCCGCAAGGTGTTGAAGATAGCGCAGGAGCCGATCTCGCTTGAAACGCCGATCGGCGAAGAAGAAGATTCGCACTTAGGCGATTTCATTGAAGATCGCCAGGCGGTTTCGCCGTCTGATGCGGTGATCAGCGTCAACTTGAAGGAGTACACCTCGCAGGTTTTGCGCACGTTGACCCCGCGCGAAGAGCGCGTGATCAAGATGCGCTTTGGCCTGGAAGATGGCTCCGAGCACACGCTGGAAGAGGTCGGGCAAAGCTTTCAGGTTACGCGCGAGCGTATCCGGCAGATTGAGGCCAAGGCACTGCGCAAGCTGCGACACCCATCGCGCTCGCGCAAGCTGAAGGCGTTCGTCGATACGACGCGCGAGTAAGCTAGAATACCCGATCGCATAAAGAGGAAGGGCTGCTCCGGAGTTTCTTACCGGGAGCAGCCCTTTTTCTTGCTTTGCAGGTCAGGCGGCTTCTGTGTTTTGCCTGGAGCCGCCCAGCGTGACGATGGTACGCACCGGGGCGCCGCTTAACAGCGCCGCACCAGACATGTGTGCCGGGCCGCTCCAGGCAGGCACGTTAAACATGGGGGCCGGATGCGCCGCCGAGCTCTGGTCGTGCGCGTGATGGTCGCGCAGCGCATCTTCAACGGCCAGCAGCGCGCTTCCTCGCTCGGCTTCCCGGCGACGGGAAAAATAGACCGCATAACTCTGATTACAGACGGGGCAAATCACATCGGCTGGTCCGTCCTGGGAAGCCATGCATAGAACCTGCATTGAAAACTCCTTTACGCAAAGAGGAAATTGGATCAAGTGGAAGAAGGGCGTTTGTCGGTCGAGCCGCGCGCGCGTGGACTCGGTGAGCCTGGTGCCGGTCGCGGGTTCTCACCTGCTACTGCAACGCTAGGATGCAGAATACCGGCTGGCTCGCACAAAATTCTCGCTCATCGCGCGTGTCTCTGCTTGGTCCGTTCGACTTTCTGCAGTCTACCCTCGCATATCGACTTGAACGCAACATAAATCCCACCGATGCCGCGAACCGGGACAAGCGCGCTTCCGTTTACCGAGCCGAGGGGGTTCTAGCGAGGCGCGGCTCGGTGACCGGCTCGCCGACCGCACTGCCGACCGGCACGCCGACCGGCCCACGAAAGAAAATCTGCTGGCGTGTCCCTTTCCGGGACAGTGCCGGCCCCACGTTCTTCCTTGAAACTCCCCGCCTTACGCCCTGGCATTTTGCCTGCAGTTTCGCCCTTTGTTCGCGCCATGATGTTCTTCAGGAGAAACACTCATGGCTTCCGGATCCCCATACCTCCAGTCCCTGCTCCGCACACCCCAGCCCAGCCAACGCAGCCTTACCCCTGCGGCGCAGACCGCTCTGTTGCTGCTGCTGCTTTGCCTGGCCTGCTTGCTTCCGCTCGGGTGCGCCACTGGTGCCAGCGGACCGATGGCCTCAGCTGCCCAGGCTAACCAGGCTGCAGCCGCGACCGGCACGGTGGCGCCGGCTTTCTTTGGCATGGTGGTGAGGAACGCGGCCGACGAGCCTGGCCTCGCCGCAGGCTCACAGCGTCTATGGGACGCCGGGGTGACCTGGGCCGCGCTTGAACCCGCGTCAGGCGTCTTCCACTGGGATGTGCTCGACGCGGAGGTTTCCGCGGCACAGGCATCGGGTGCACAGGTCGTCCTGACACTAGGCATGACGCCATCCTGGGCATCGAGCAAGCCCGCTTTGCCCTCCGCCTATGGGGCCGGCGCCACGGCGATGCCGGCACACCTGGCTGACTGGGACGCGTATGTCAGCGCTGTCGTGACGCGCTACCAGGGACGGGTTGCCGCATATGAGGTGTGGAACAACCCTGCCGACAGCGCCTACTGGAGCGGACCTGCCTCTACCCTCGGGAGCGACATGGCAACGCTCAGCGCCCATGCCGCAGCCGCTATCCGGGCAGCCGATGGGACCGCCTTGACGATTGCACCCGCTCTCGACGCGCCCGGCATGGCCGGCTTTCTTTCAGCAGGCGGCAGCGCATCCGTCGATGTGTTCACGACCGCCCTTTCTCTGGCTGGGCAGGCGCCTGAGTCGCTGGTCGCAGAACTCTCCCTCATCCGCGCCGCCATGGCAAATACCTCTGCCGAGACCAAGCCTTTGTGGAACGATCAGCCGTCCTGGACGCTGCCGGCCTCCGGCTTGAGCGACGAAGAACAAGGGGCCTACGCGGCCCGGGCGTTGGTGCTCAATGCCTCCTTTGGGATCAGCCGGCTGCACTGGTATGCGTGGGACCAGAGCGATGCCTCGACCCTGCGCCTGGTAGACGGCGCTGGCCAGCCGACGGAGGCAGCAACCGCGTACACGGTCATGCAGGGCTGGCTGAGCGGAGCTGCAATCAATGGCTGCTCCTCGACGGCTGCCGGGCTATGGAACTGCCAGCTGGTGCGTGCTGGGCGCCCCGGGTGGATTGTTTGGAGCACGAGCGGCACGGCACAGGCCAGCGGCATGGGAATGTCCACGGTGACCGACCTGCAAGGCAGCCTGCAGGCGCTCGACGCAAGCGGTTCTGTGGCTGTCGGCGAAAGCCCGGGGCTGCTGCAGTAGCTACAAGGCTTCTCCGCGCAAAGCAGTGCGCGGGGGAGCGCCGGTGCGGGCGAAGATATCGCCGGCCGCGGAGTCCGGCAGGTCGAGCGCGAACTGCTCCAGAGCCCCTCCAAGCGTTTGCACCACGGCATCAGGTTGCGCGGCGCCAAAGCGGGCGAGCAGGGTCTCCGGCGAGCCGGTGTTGCTCCAAAGGCAGACCAGGATGCGATTCGCCGGAAGGTCCTTGCGCAGGCGGGCACAAAGTGCGCGGGCCGGCACAAAGGCCAGCGGCGGCATGGCCGAGATGCACAGGGTCGTCGAAGGATCTTCTGCAAAGCGAGCCAGCAGTTCGGGCGAAAGCGCAGCCGGCGGCAGCAGCAGCGTCTTGTGCCCGGCTCGCTCCAGCAACTGGGCGAGCATGGTCGCTGCAATCTCATCGGCCTGGTCGCTGGTAGGCACGCAGACTACCGGGCAGGTACGCTCGGCCAAAGCATGCGCGCGTGGAGCCGTGCCCTCCTCGGCTGGATACCCGGTGAGCTCTTCGATAAGCTCCTGCGCGCTTTGGAGCAGAAAGTGTGCACGCTCTTCGGTAAGCATTCCTTTACGGCGGTCTTGCTCTGCCATGGCGAGCGCGGGCAGCACAACCTCGTCATAAAGCTCCAAGGTAGAGTGCTGCTCGAGAAAGCGGTCTGCAACCAGGTGCGCTTCTGCCTGGTCCATGGCCAGCAGGCGCTCGTAGAACTGGGCTTCCGGCGCAAGCTCCGCCTCGTCGCCGAGCAGGATATGCAAAAAGGACATCTGCGGCAGCACGCGACCGGTCACGATCAGGCAGACGGTCAAAGGGGTCGAAAGCGCCAGGCCGGCCCAGCCCCACAGCAGGGTCCAGACGATTGCCATCACGACCAGCGCAAGCTCGGAGATGCCGGTATGGGCGCCATAGAGCCAAGGCTCGAAAAAGTTCGACAACAAGGCCTCAAGCACGACCATCAGCCCGACCACGCAGCCGGCCTGCCACCAGGTAGGAAAGATGGCCAGGGCGAAGACCGTTGGGAGCAGGCCGCCAACCAGCGGACCAAGGTAGGGCACCATGCGAAGCAGGCCGAGCAGCGCACCCCACAGTGTGGCATTCGGTATACCGATCGCGTAAAGGCCGCCCGCAAACACGACCCCGGTGCTCGCATTCACAGCGACGTTGGCAAGCAGGTACCGGCTGATGCGTTCCGCGGCATCGTCGAGCGCCTGCGTCATGATGTTGAGCCGGGAGATGCCGGCGAGCAGCAGCAGGCGGTTGCGCAGGTCTTCCCGCTTGAGGAGCATGTAAATGGTGAACACGATGACCATGCCGGCGGTCCCGAGCGGGCCAAGCACCGGCAGCAGCATCTCCCTGAGGTAGGCGCCCTCGGTAACAGGCGGCTCAATCACAATGACAGGCGCGGGCTGCTGGCCAGGCGCCGCCAACGAGCCTGCAAGGGCTGCGCCTTCGACCGAGGATGGACGCGTCCGGCGTCCGCCCCGCACCGCTGCGGGCCCGGCGGCGGTAGCCGGGTCAGGGCTCTTGCCATTCAACTCGCGGCCCAGCCCTTCCAGGCTCACGATGGCCCTTCCGATGCGGCTGTCGGTAGGCACATGCGTCAGCGCGAGCTTGGCCCGGATGTTCTCGCTATGGTTGGGCAGGTCGTTGACTACGGTCAGCAGCTGCCCGACGACCAGCCAGACGATGCCGCCGAGCAGCGCGGTCGCCAGCGCCATCACCGTCAAGGTAGCTGGAACCCGCGCAACCCGGAGACGCCCGAGCAGCGAAACCGCGGGACCCAGGAGAAAGTTGAGGGTCAACGCGAGCGCCAGGGGGATCAGAATGGAGCGGCCAAAATAAAGCGTGACCACCACCATAGCCAGCAACAGCACCGGCTCCTGCGTAAACAGGCTGGTGCCCGGACCTTCGCTTGGCTGCCGCAGGGGCGCCCTGGGTGTTGAGCTCATAAAGGGGAAGACCGGGTGTGCATGGGGGCTGCCGAGGCGGGCGCCGCAAGGGATCGCCAGCCTGCCCTGCTCAGAGTAGATGCTGAGGAAGGCTTGGCGCACACGAGAAAACGAGCCGTGGGTACTGAAGGCACGCGCCTGCCGCTGGCAGTGCAGGCAGTCCGATTCGCTCTTGCAATCACCAAACGAAGGGCGGACTTAAAAACCGGATCGGCGCCAGGCAGCTGCCCTGCCTGCTTCCAAGGGCGGACGCTCGCTAGAACGCGCGGAGCTCCCGGTCGAGCGCCTGTTTGCGCTGCATCAGGCTTGCAAGCTGTACGGCGTCGGCGCGACGCTCCGCTTCGGCGATGTCCCCACGCAAACGGCGCTGCTCGCGAACCAGCGAGCCATGACGGAGAGAATCAAGCGCCGCGCGCACATCGCCGGCCGCGATGGCGCTTCCTTCGGCCATCAGAACGCGCGCCAGCAGGCTGCGCGCCACCGCGTCTTCGATCGCCGGCAATGCTTCCTCTTGCGTGCGGCTGCGCAGGGCTGCGAGCAGCGCGGCGCAGCCAAGCGCTTCAAAGTGGCCCGGATGCGCATCCAGCGCTTCAGCGACCAGCCGGAACGGCTCTGCTTCGCGAGCGCCCGCAAGCGAGCGCAGCAGCAGCTTTTCAGTCTCGCTTACGGCCGCCTGTACATGGCCGGGGAGCCGATCGCGCCGGTTGGCGGCAGCTTGCTTGAGCTCATCGCGCACCAGCGCCGAGTCGATACCCAGCCGGTGTGCCGCTTCCGTGGCAAAGTCCTGCCGCGTGATGGCATTGGGCATGCGACGGATGTGCGGCAGCAGGTAGTTGAGCGCCTGGATCTTGCCTTCCGCCGTATTGGGCGAATGGAGCAGCCGGGCGCGGTCGAGCAGGTAGTCCGAGTGCCGACGCGCTCCACGCACCGCGGCAGTGTAGGCGGCTATGCCCCGCTCGCGCACGTAGCGATCGGGGTCCAGGCCGTCCTCCAGCGCGACCACGCGAACCTCAAAGCCTTCTTCCGTCAGCAGGGCGATGGCGTTTTCAGCCGCCGCCGCACGGGCTGTGTCCGGGTCAAAGTTGACGATGACGCGCCGGGTGTACCGGCCCAGCAGACGCGCCTGCGCCTCGGTAAAAGCGGTGCCGCTGGTGGCCAGCACGTTTCCGATCCCGGCGAGCGAGACCGTAATGCAGTCCATCTGTCCCTCAACCAGCAGCGCGAAGTTTAGCTGGCGAATCGGCTGGCGTGCCTTGTCGAGGTTGAAGAGCACCTGCCCTTTTGAGTAAAGCAGCGTTTCCGGCGAGTTGAGGTACTTGGGCCCGGCCTTGTCGTTTGCCTCGAGCGCGCGCGCGGTAAAGGCGATCACGCGACCGCCTTCATTCAAGATAGGAAACATGATGCGCTTGCGAAACCGCGCATACATCTGGCCGGCTGTGCCATCTTCCTGCTCCTTCCAGGAGAAAAGCCCGGAAAGCCGCAGCGCGTCTCCAAAGGCCCCCGTGCGAACGAGCTCCGGCTCGGCTGCCCGCTGCAAGTGCTCCCGCAGCGCGTGGTAAGACTCCGGCGCAAAGCCGATGCGGAACTTCGCGATGCCTTCCGCTGCCAGCCCGCGGCCGGACAGATATTCACGCGCGACTGCCGCCTCGGGACCCTGCAGCTGCTGTTCGAACCAGGCGGCGGCCTGCTCATGCATGTCGATGAGCCGGTTGCGCTGCCGATGCTCGGCCGCCTCCTCAGGCGAGGTAAACTCCCGCTTGGGCAACGGGATGCCGCTCTTGAGAGCCACTGCCTTGACCGCCTCGGGAAAGCTAAGGCTTTCCACCTTTTGCAGAAACGCGAACACATCGCCCGACTGACCGCAGCCAAAGCAGTGGTAGAACTGGCGTACGGCGTGGACGGAAAACGATGGCGACTTTTCTGAGTGGAACGGGCACAGGCCGGAGTAGTTTTGCGCGCCGGCCTTGCGCAGCCGCACGTGCTCGCCGACGATCTTGACAATGTCGGCCTGCGCTTTGACGATTTGGGCGAAGTCGTTGGGCATGGGGTGGCAGCTGCGCCCCACCCGTCGGCGGAGGGTAACCGCGCAGACGAGGAAGCGCTGTCTTCAGTGTAGCGGCGGCGCTTGTGGGCCGGCTTCCGCCAGCATCAGCACCTCAGCCGGAGTGTAGCCCTGCTCGCGCAGTCTCCGAATAGATAAAGCATCTGTCCGCTTGGCGAGCCGCTGCCCGCGCGCATCCACAACCAGCGCGCAATGGAACCAGGCCGGCGGCCTGAGCCGAAGCGCCCGGTACAGCAGCAGCTGCCTCGCTGTCGATCTGAGCAGGTCCGCCCCGCGAACCACCTCGGTGATCCCCATGGCGGCGTCGTCTACAACAACGGCGAGCTGGTAGGCGGGCACATCGTCTCGCCGCCACACAATAAAGTCGCCAAAGTCGAGCCCGGCGGTGTAGGACCTGGCTCCCAGCCGACCATCGTCGAAAAGGATGGTTTCGCCATCCGGCACGCGAAAGCGCCAGTGGGGTGCCGGCCGGGCATTGCGGAGCCTCGGGCCGTGCAGCGCCCGATGGTGGACGACAAGTGCCGGGATAAAGCAGCTCATCGTCTTCATCAGGGCCGACCGCATCGGTCCCGCGCCCGGCGCCAATCCCGCTTGGAGGAGGCGCACCCGCCGCACGGCCGGTCACGCGCAGCTCACGGCGCGAGCAGCCGCACGGAAACACGGCGCCTGCCTCTACCAGGCGGCGCCACGCCGCAAGGTACAGCGGCCGGCGTTCACTCTGCCGATAGGGGGCACGCGGGCCGCCAATGTCCGGTCCCTCCTGCCATCCAAGTCCAAGCCAGCGCAGGTCTTCGAGCATCGCCGCGGCAAAGCTTGGGCGCGCTCGCTGCAAGTCCGCGCTCGCGGCGTAAGCTTTCCTCTTGACACCCGCAGCAAGGAACGACTAATGGTGGACGCGGCCGGGAAAGGCGGCCGGGTAGTTGGAATCGTTTCCATTGTATGTGTCCGAGCGTTGGTTAAACAGAAAGTACACAGCAGGAGGAAAGAACATGCTAGTTCCCCGGGTCGCGTTAGAGCGGCGCTTGCGAAATGTAACGTTCACGGTGGCGTTATCGCTGTGCCTGGTCGTGCTGGGCGGCGTCAAGGCTTACGCGCAGGCCAGCGCAGGCCTCAACGGCACGGTTGTCGACTCGTCGGGCGCGGTAATTCCCAACGCGCAGGTCACAATCACCAATGAGCAGACCGGAACGGTACAGAAGACAGTTTCCTCCAGCGCGGGCACATTCTCAGTGTCAGGACTTACGCCGGACAAGTACAAAGTCATGGTGCAGGCGCCGGAATTCAAAACTGAAGTGCAAAACGACGTCAATATCGAAGTCAGCGTGACAGCGACGCTAACTTTCACGCTCTCGACCGGTGAGACCTCGCAAACCGTGCAGGTGACGGCGAATGCAATCTCGCTGAACACGACCTCGCCGCAACTGGGCACCACGCTGGAGCCTGCGGTGGTGGCGGCGCTGCCGGTGGAGGTTTCCGGGCGCGGTCGCCAGATTGACTCCCTGCAGTTTACGGCGCCTGGCACGACCGGGTCGACGTTCTCGCACCGCATTTCGGGCGGCGTCGATTTCCAGCAGGAGATTCTGTACAACGGCATCCCGGTGGTGCAGCCGGAAACCGAAGGGTACACGACCAACTTCAATCCGCCGTTTGAGATGGTGCAGGAGTTCCGCGTTCAACAAACGACGTTCTCCGCGCAGTTTGGATTGGGACAGGGCGCACTGACCTACCAAATGGCATCGGGCACCAACCGTTACCACGGCGACATTTTCGAGATCAACCGCAATAGCTACTTCGACTCGGTGGGCTTCTTCCACGGGCCGAACTTCGATCCTACAAATACAAAAAACGCGCCGCCGACCGACCGCGAGAACAACTACGGCTTCACGATCGGCGGCCCCTTGAGCATTCCGCACATATACGATGCCAAGAATAAAACGTTCTTCCATTACAGCCAGGAGTGGTTCAAGCAGGTACTGGAAGATATACAGCCCGGAACGGTGCCGACAGTGCAGGAAAAAGCGGGCAACTTCAGCGATTTTGTCGATGGCAACGGTAACCTGATCCCGATTTTTGTGCCGCGGGGCGTGACCTGCGCGGGACTGACGGCGGGCCAGCAGTTCCCGGGTAACGTAATCCCGGCCAGCTGCTTCAGTGCGAATTCAGCGTCCCTGTTGCAGTACATCCCGGATCCGAACCTCCCCGGGCACGTGAGCAACCGCAGCTATGCACCCTATCCAAACGATGAGATTCAGCATGTATGGGGCTTCACAATCGACCAGAACCTGACGCCGCTGCAGAGCATTCACTACAGCCAGTGGCGGAACACGTACAACAACGTCGGATTCGATTCAGCCCCGATTGTCGCGCCGCCGAACCCGCTGAACAGTCTGAAGCAATTTCCTTATACCGGGACGGGTTTCCTGATTAATTACGACTATTCGGTGACGCCGCACCTGGTGATGACGGCTGGCGCGAACTGGATCGGCGAGCTGAACAACCAAATCACGGTGACCACGGGCTATAACTCCCCGGTGATTCAGAACGGTTCCGTTCCGCCGAGCATCGTGTGGCAAGGAACCTATGCGCCGACTACGTGGGGAACCAACGGCGCCTGGGTGCAGTCGATCAATCGCAAGCTGGGCCTTGCGGCGGTGAACAACTGGTTGTGGACCAAGGGGCGGAACACATTCAACATCGGCGGCGAGGCGAGGCGCGCCTACCAGGACGATAATGAGGCCCAGACGGCGGGGGGTCAGTTCACGTTCAGCCCTCACGAAACCTCGACGCAAGCAAATGGGGGAGCGAGCTTCGGCACAGACGGCAGCGCGTTCGCGAGCTTTCTGCTGGGTACCCCGGACCAGGCCAACCGGAGCAACTCGCAGGAGCTACGGCTGCGCAACTTTGATCTTTCGCCGTATGTCGAGGACGATATCAAGCTGACGCCGAAGCTGACGGTCAATCTCGGGCTTCGCTGGGACGTCATGGTGCCGTTTACCGAGAACAACAACTTGGTGGTGTTCTTCAACCCGGGCGCGACCAATCCCGGCGCGGATGGCCTACCGGGTGCGGCGACGCAGCTCGGGTCCGGCACGGCGAAGGCAGGATATAACCGAGCCGGCACCCACTTTGCCCACTTTGGGCCCAGGTTTGGATTATCGTATGAGCTGAATCCGAAGACGGTGCTACAGGGCGGCTTTTCGCTCACATTCCTGAACGGCGGCGCATTTGAGTATGGCACGCACAAGGTGGCGGTGAGCTACGGCAACCTGCTCGTGGGCTCCTACTCGAAGAACTCCACGGGCGGGCTCAACTCCGCATACGGAAGCTGGGATAACAACCCCATGCCAGATCCCGCGCCGACGCCGTTCAGCCCGACGCTGGGGCTAGGCACGCAAATCTTCGACTTCAGCGAGAGTGATGGGTATGCTCCCTATGCCGAACAGTGGAATGTGAACGTGCAGCGTGAGCTGCCGTGGAACACCTTCCTGACCATGGCCTGGGTGGGCAACCGCGCGATCCACCTGGATGCACAGCTGAACCCGGTAAGCCAGCTGCCGCCCGGAGATCTGGCGCTGGGCGCATCGCTGGGCGACGTGTTCCAGCCGGGGCAGACAACACTGGATGGGGTGAATGTACCGTATGCGAACTTCGTGCGCGACTTCGGCGGCTCGGCCACGGTGCGCCAGGCCTTGCAACCTTACCCGCAGTATGGCAACGTGTATAACCTGTTTGATCACGGCGGCACGACCTACTACGAAAGCTTGCAGGTGACGGCGGAAAAGCGCCTGAGCAACGGGCTCTCGTTCCTGGCCGGGTATACGCTGTCGCGCCTGATGGATAACACCAGCAGCGGATTTGCCACCTTCACCGCAACTGCGGTGAATAAGTACAACCAGAAGCCGGAATACACGGTTTCAAGTTCAGACGAGCCGAATACCTTGAAGGTAAGCGGCACCTATGAGCTGCCGATCGGGCCGGGAAAGAAGTACTTCAATAACCGGGGCCTCACCGGGCAGGTGCTCGGCGGCTGGCAATTGAGCTGGATCACGGACTATGAGGCGGGCACCGCGTTCGGCGCAGTCGAGAACAGCTATCTCGGTCTCGGCAACTCCTTCGAAAGTGGTAACAACCGTCCAAACATTGTTCCAGGGCAGCACTTCAAGACGTCCTACCAGGCTCAGCACGACTTCCTCGTGGGCAAGGTCACCGCGCAGCCGACAACGTTTAACACGGGAGCGTTCTCCGATTCGGGCCAGTACACCCTTGGCAACGCAGTGCGGAACTACAGCGGGCTGAGAAATCCGGCATTCTATAACGAGGACGCAAACGTCCGCAAGCACTTCTTTCTCGGGGAACGCTTCCAGGCGATCCTGCAGTTCGACTACTTCAACCTTTTCAACCGGACCCAACTGCAAAGTCCAGATAATAACTTCAATGATTCCACCTTCGGTCAGATTACAAACAACTCGGCGCAAACCAATGCGACCTCGTACGGAAACCGACAAGGGCAAATCCAGGCGCGCATCGAGTTCTGACGGGCGCTGCAACCGAAACCTACAGAAGCCGGGCCGCGAAGCATTTGCGGTCCGGCTTCTGTTTGCGAGAGACTTGGGCGTATGTGGAAAGCGGGAATGCGGGGGGCTTTGGTGCTGGCGGCGAGCTTACCGGGTCTGGTAGCGCGGGCACAGGGCTCGGGCGAAGTGACGCCCGAGGTGCAGCAGCTTTACGCCGAAGCGCACGCTGCGCAGGCCGGGGGCGACGTAACTCAGGCGATGGCGAAGTACCGCGCGATGCTGCTGCTGGCGCCCCATCTGGCGCCGGCCTATAACAACCTCGGCATGCTGTACTTCAATGGTCACGATTACCCGCGCGCCGTGGAGACTCTGGCGCGTGGGGTCGCTCTCGATCCGAGCATGCTCAGCGCGCAGGCCATGCTCGGCATGAGCTATCTCGAAATGGGCGAAGCGGCGAAGGCTGAAGCTCCGCTCGAAGCGGCGCTCCGCGGCAACCCAGCCGATGACCTGATACAGATGTCGCTTGCGCGCGACCTTCTCCGTCTCGGAAGGTTTGAGAGGGCAGCCGCCATGCTCGCTGCCTATACGCAGCGCGATCCTAAGAACCAGGAAGCCTGGTATCTGCTGGGTAAGTGCTATCTGCAGTTATCAGAAACAGCGCTGGGCAAGGTCAACGAGATCGATCCCAACTCCATGTATGCGCACGAGGTCGCCGGCGAGGTCGACGAAAGCATGCACAACTATGAAGGCGCCCTTGTCGAATACAAGAAGGCAGTGGACGAAGCGCCCACCCAGCCCGGC
>CAXTPL010000053.1:17624-19073 GCA_964246065.1 uncultured Acidobacteriaceae bacterium | reverse complement strand
CTCGGCGTAGCGCTCATGGTCCAGGTGCACGTGCGAGTCGATCAGCATGAGCGGTTCAGCGTGCAAAGTTCATCCTTTACTTTAAGGGCGGGGGGGCCAGAAAACTACTTCAACCGGGCACCGAGCTCTACCTCATCCAAAAATCCCGCCAGCGACGGCTTGCCGTGCTCGCCAAGCGAAGCGGCGACGATCATCCCATTCGACTCTAGCCCGCGCATCTTGCGCGGTGCCAGGTTGGCGACAATGACCACCTTGCGTCCGATCAAGGACTCCGGCGCGTAGGTTTCCGCGATTCCGGCCAGGATCTGCCGCTGCTCATAGCCGAGGTCCACTTCCAGGCGCAGCAGTTTGTCGGCCTTGGGGATACGCTCGGCGACCTTGATCTGTGCAACGCGCAGCTCGACCTTGAGGAAGTCGTCAATGGTGATCTGCGGTAGAGCGGGCGAGCTTGCCGGCGAGGCCGTCTCACTAATCTGAACCGGAGGGGGCGGTACGATCTGGCCAGCCAGGGCCGAATCTTCGAGCAAGTCGAGCCCGGGGGTGAAGAGCGGTTCGGGCGGCGCGAAGACCACCGGGTCGGCCATGGCAGCGGCAGGCGAAACCGGTGCCGGGATCGCGGCAAGAGGTTGAGCCCGGGCAGCACCAGAGGAGGGCGCCGATGCAAGCGCCGGTGTCTCTGGCGTCGTAGGCGATGACGGCGACGTACCGTGCGAGGAGTGTGCTGCGAGGGTGGCGGCGTTGTTTTCTTCTATCTCTTGCATACGGGTGACAGCGTCCTTTTCAGCGCGTGGAAAGACAGGGCTCAACTCACCCAGGCGCGTACCCGGCTTCAAGCCACCCCAGGTAAGCGTGCGGAGGTCTGCTTGTTCGATGCTGCCAAGCCCAAGCTGCGCCCATACTTTGCGCGCAGCGTCAGGCATAACGGGATACACGAGCGCGGTAATGATGCGGATCGCCTCAGCGCAGGAGTAAAGGATGCTGCGGAGCTCGCCTTGGCCGGCTTCACCCGTGGCGGCGACCTTCCAGGGCGCACGCTGGGTGATCGTGCCGTCCACCACAGCCACAAAACTCCATACAGCCTCAAGCGCCTTGGAGGAATCAAGCGCATTGAGGGCGGGGGAAAAGCTCTCAATCATCCCCGTCGCAGCATGGCGCAACGCAATGTCGCAGGCACCATCCGGCACCACCCCATCAAAGTACTTCCCGACCATCGACAGGGTCCGGCTCACCAAATTTCCATACCCGTTCGCCAGATCGGCGTTGTACCGGGTCACCAGCGCGTCGAACGAAAATCCGCCGTCCTGCCCGAAGACGATCTCGCGCAGCAGGAAGTACCGCAGCGCATCGGCTCCCAGCACTTCGAGAATCGTCTCCGACCGCACGATATTCCCAAGGGACTTCGACATCTTCGTATCTTTGAAAAGCAGCCAGCCGTGCGCGACGATCGCC
>CAXTPL010000053.1:15666-17614 GCA_964246065.1 uncultured Acidobacteriaceae bacterium | reverse complement strand
AACCGGCAGCCATCAAAAACGCCGGCCAGTAGACGCAGTGGAAGCGGGAAATCTCCTTGCCAATGATGTGCAGGTCTGCCGGCCAGTACTTTGCAAATCGCGCCGCGTCCGCCGGGTCGTCCGAGCCGTAGCCGAGCGCGGTGATGTAGTTTGCCAGCGCATCCATCCACACATAGATCACGTGCTTCTCGTCGCCCGGCACCGGGATGCCCCACTTGAAGCTCGTCCGCGAAATGGACAGGTCCTTCAACCCGCCGCGCACAAACGCCAGCACCTCATTGCGCCGCGTCTCCGGCCGGATAAACTCAGGCTGCGCCTCATACAACTCCAGCAGCTTGCGCTCAAATGCGGACAGCTTAAAAAAGTAGTTTTCCTCAGAGACCGTTTCGGTGGGCCGCCCACAATCCGGGCACGGCACCCCGGGCAGCGCGTCTACATACAGCTCGTCCGACACGCAATACTGCCCCGTATACGTGCCCTTGTAGATAAATCCACGCGCCTGCAGCTCCACAAAGAGCTTCCGCACCCCGCGCTTATGCCGCTCTTCAGTGGTCCGAATATAGTCGTCGTACGACAACCCCATCCGGTCCCACAGCGCGCGAAATTGGCCGGAAACCTCATCGGCAAATCGCTGCGGATCTGTCCCGGCCTTGTCGGCCGACCGCTCGATTTTCTGCCCATGCTCGTCTGTCCCGGTGAGGAACCAGACGTTCTCGCCCCCACGCAGCACCCGCTCGCGCCGCGCAATCACATCGGCCACCACGGTCGTATAGGTATGCCCGATATGCGGCCGACCATTCACGTAATAGATCGGCGTCGTTAGATAAAAGCTGTCATTCGGCATAGGGAGAGACTTCTCCCATACTAGTACACCGCCGCGGCTCAAAGGCTAAACCCGCCTACGCGGCTGGCGGGGACCTGCCGTCCAGGCGTGTGCGCCGCAGGCGCGGTATACCCGCCACGAAGTGGCCGCCTCCCGCGAAGGGGGTCTTGGCCTCCGACCCGCGCTGGTAAACTCGGTCTGTGTACAAGAGAGAACAACAAAGGCTGCTGGAGCGGCTGCGGGCGCTGCTGCGGGAGAACTACCAGATTGAAGATGCGACGCTGGCCATGGAGCAGCCGCCGGAGGTCCGTCTGGGCGAGTATGCGCTGCCGGTCGCCTTTGAGCTTGCAAAGAGGCTGAGGAAAGCTCCGCGCAAGATTGCCGAAGAGTTGGTCGCGGCGCTTGGCGATGTGGAGGGCTTTACCGGGTTTGAGGTTGCGGGTGCCGGGTACCTCAACGCGCGGCTGGACCGCTCGGCTGCTATGCGCAGCCTGGCCGCGGGGACCGACGAGGAACCCATGCAGGAGAGCGACCAGCACGCACTCGTCGAGCATACAAGCATTAACCCGAACAAGGCCGCCCACGTAGGCCACCTGCGCAACGCCATCCTGGGCGACACGTTCGTGCGCATGCTGCGCGCTGCCGGCACCCGCGTTGCCGTGCAGAACTATATCGACAACACCGGTGTGCAGGTCGCCGACATTGTCGTCGGCCTGATGCACCTGGAGGGGCTGGACCGCGCCGGCGTCGCGGCCTGGATGGCGGAGCTTGCCGCCGCCGGCACGCGCATCGATTACGCCTGCTGGGACCTGTACGCGCGCACCTCCCAGTGGTACACCGCCGGCACGGTAGAAGAAAATGCAGTGCGCAAGCAGTTGCGGCTCGACACTCTGCATGCGATCGAGGGTGGCAACAACGACATTGCCGCCATCGGCGAGGCGGTAGCCACCGCCGTCCTACGGCGGCATTTGGAGACGATGCTCCGGCTCGGCATCGAGTACGACTTGCTGCCGCGCGAAAGCGAGATCCTACACCTGCAGTTCTGGGCTGCGGCCTTTGAGCAGCTCAAGCGTAAGGGCGTGCTCTACTTTGAGACTGCCGGCAAGAACATGGGCTGCTGGGTGA
>CAXTPL010000053.1:0-15656 GCA_964246065.1 uncultured Acidobacteriaceae bacterium | reverse complement strand
ATGCAGCGCGTGGGCGCGCCCCCACACTGCGAGACCTGCGGTACGGCGCCGGATGAAGATGCCAAGGTCATCGTCCGCTCGAATGGCACGGTGACCTACGTCGGCAAAGACATTGCGTATCACTTGTGGAAGTTCGGCCTGCTCGCGGGCAGCGGACCAGGCGGCAAAAAAGACTTTGGCTACCTGCCGTTCTTTGACTACGCCGATCGCCATGCCTGGATCACCACGGCGGACCAGGGAGCGGAAGACCATCCGCACTTCGGGGGAGCGACCGCGATCTACAACGTAATCGACTCTCGCCAGTCCGACCCGCAGGCCAACGTGATTGAAGCTTTGCGCGGCATGGGGTACACACGGCAGGCGAATCGCTACACGCACTTCTCCTATGAGATGGTGGCGCTTACGCCTCGCTGCGCGCTTGAGCTCGGCTACGACGTGCCGGAAGAAGACCGCGCCCGCGCGTACATTGAGGTGTCCGGCCGCAAGGGCTTCGGCGTGAAAGCCGACGACCTGATCGACCGCCTGATTGAGGCGACCACCGCTGAAGTAGCCGCGCGCAACCCCGAGCTTGATGAGGCAGCGCAGAGGAGCACCGCCACGCAGATTGCCGTAGGCGCGCTGCGTTACTTCATGCTCAAGTACACGCGGAACACCGTAATTGCTTTCGACTTTAAAGACGCGCTGAGCTTTGAAGGCGAGACCGGACCTTATCTGCAATACGCCGTCGTACGCACCCGCTCGATCTTTCGCAAGGCGGGCGTGACACCGGAAGCAGCGCTGGCCGCCGCCGCGCGGCTGGAACACATGGAGCATCTGGACGGCGAACCGGGCGACAGTATCTGGCAGGTCTGGCTGCGCGCGGCGAAAACCTCGCTTGTGCTCGATCAGGCCATCCAAACCGCGGAGCCCGCGCACCTGGCCCGCCACGCCTTTGTGCTCGCGCAGGAGTTCTCAAACTTCTATCGCAAGCACCACATCCTGACCGAGGCAGACCCGGCACGCAAGGCACTGCTGCTCGCCACGGCAGCTGTTGCCGAGCGGGAGCTTACCCGCACGCTCTCCCTCCTCGGCATAACTGCGCCTGAGGTGATGTAGCCGGGCAAAGTAGCCTCGCCGGCATGTGCGCAGCGCTGGCAACGCGCCTTGGCTTGGCGCCCTCCTACTGCCTAGGCGCACAGCGCATTTGCTTGGCGTGCGCGCCGAGGGAGATACGATGACATTGATTGCAGAAGAACTGAAAAGCAAGCGCGTCGCGATTGTCGCAACTGAAGGGTTCGAGCAGGTGGAGCTTACCGAGCCGAAAAAGTTTCTGGAAGAGGCCGGGGCACAGACGCACGTGATCTCGCTCAAGCGCGACCCCATCCGGGCCTGGAAGTTCACCGAGTGGGGCGAAACGGTCAATGTCGATAAGACGGTCGACGCGGCCGAGTTCAACGACTACGACGTGGTGCTGCTCCCGGGCGGCGTGCAGAACCCTGACAAGTTGCGTATGAATTAAGACGCAGTCCGCTTCATCGGTGAGTTTTTCAAGACAGGCAAGCCTGTCGCGGCGATCTGCCACGCGTCCTGGACGCTGATTGAGGCCGGCGTCGTGAAAGGCAAGCGGATGACCTCGTGGCCGTCGCTCAAGACCGACCTGATGAACGCGGGTGCGCATTGGATCGACGAGAAGGTCGTGGTCGACGGCAACCTGGTCACCAGCCGCAAGCCTGAGGACATCCCGGCGTTCAATCAGGCACTCCGCGAGCAGTTGGTGGGTAAGTTACAGACTGTCTAGTTCAAGACGGGTAGCGGGCTGGTTTGAATTGGACCCGGCTACCTTGAAAGAGACCTGGCCGGTTTTGAAATAGACCCGGCCGGTATTTCAATTTGAGAAGCCAGGCGCGCCCCCTCGGGGCGCGCCTGGCTTTTTCTTGGTTCCCTACACAGCCTCAGGTGCAGGCTGGGTTGGTTCGTCGTGACCGTAGCGGCCGTGGATCAACAGGTAAACCGCCGGCACCAGGAACACGGTGACTACCACCGAGACCCCCAGGCCGCCGATGATTGCCCGCGCTAGCGGCGCATACTGCTCGCTCCCTGCCTCATACCCGAGCGCCATCGGGATCATGCCCAGCAGCGTTGCAAGTGAGGTCATCAGGATTGGCCGCAGGCGGATCTTGCACGACTGCACGACGGAGTCTACCAGGGTACGACCCTGACTCCGCAGCAGGCCGGCAAATTCAACAATCAGGATGCTGTTCGATACGACGATGCCCGTCATCATGATGACGCCCATCAGCGACATGACGTTCAGTGTCGCACCCGTAAAGAGCAGGATCATAACTACCCCGGCTAGGCCCGGCGGAATCGCCATGAGGATAATGAACGGGTCGATAAAGGAGGTGAACTGCGCCATCAGAATGAGATAAACGAGCACGATAGACAGCAGAAGCCCAAGCCCGAAGCGGGCAAACGAGTCGTTCATACTGTCGATCGCGCCGAGGATGGTGATGCGCATCCCCTTAGGAAGCTGAACCCCATCGACGATCTTGTTTACCTGCTTGTCGACCGTATTCAGCGCTTCGCTCGCGGGCTGCACATAGATATCGATGACACGCCGCAGCTGGTAATGGTCTACCTCGGTCGGGGTATCGATTTGCTTGGTAAAGACGACCGAGCGCAGGGGTGTATAGCCTTTGGAGCGGGTGCCATGGAGAGGAATGTCTTCGAGGTCCTCCATGTTCATCGTCTCAATCTGGTGGGTCGAGTACTGCACCGTCAACATATAGTCGTTGCCGGTGTTGGGGTCGATCCAGTAGCTGGGCGCGATGACACCGTTTGAGGTAAGTGCCGTAATCACGTTATCGACCACGCTCTTCGGCGTAATCCCTAAAAGGCTGGCCCGCTCGCGATCAATATTCAGCTCGAGCCCGGGATATTTCAGATCCTGCGGGATATACACATCGGTGACTGACTTGAGGCGGCGCAACTTGTCCGCCATCGCATGTGCCGTAGCAAAGGCCGACTCCTGGTTGTTGGAGCTGATCTGGATATCGAGCGGAGCCGGCAGGCCCTGGTTGATCACGGAGTCGACCAGTCCACCGGCCTGGAAGTAAGTCGTGACCTCCGGCATTTCAACCGATAGCCGCCGCCGCACCCGATCGATGTAAGCGTAGCTGCCAACCGACTGCTCTTTTTTGAAGCTGACCTGGATAAAGGCAGTGTCCATCGAAGCGTTTGGCGTGTAAATGGCTGAAAGGTCTGGAGTGATGCCGATGTTGGAGACGATCATGTCCAGGTCGCTCGGCTTTACCGTCTGGCGGATGATCTCTTCCATCCTCGCAACATAGTCGTCGCTTGTTTCAATGCGTGTGCCGCTCGGCATTTTCACGTTCAAGACAAACTGGCCAGGATCGGTACGTGGAAAATACGCTCGGCCAAGAAACGGTGTAAGCACAGCCAGGATAAGAACGATCGAGCCCAGCAGCACGGCAGCAGTAAGGCCCGGCCTGCGGAGTACCCGGTAGGCCAGCCGTTCATAGGCCTCGAGCATCCGCTGAAAGCCCTGGTTGAACCAGGCCAGAAAGCGCTGGTAGGGGTTTCTCTTCCTCGGTGCGTGCTCATCGTGGTTCAAGCGGATCAGCTTGGCGCAGAAGAGCGGGACCACCGTCATCGCAAACAGGTACGAGGCGAAGATCGAGATGACTACGCCTAGAGCAAGATCGGTAAAAATGTACTTACTGACACCGCTTAGCAGAAAGACAGGAAAAAACACGATGGAGGTCGTCGAGGTGGCGGCCAGCACAGCGAGCGAGACTTCCATGCCGCCTTCGCGCGCGGCCTCTTCGGGCTCCTTGCCTTCTTCCATAAAGCGGAAGACGTTCTCCAGCACCACCACTGAGTCATCGATCAAGCGCGAAAAAGCCAGCGCCAGGCCGCCAAGCAACATGGTGTTGATGGTGCCGCCCATGGCATTGATCACCAAGAGGCAGGTAAGTGCGGAGAGAGGAATGGAAAGCAGAACAGCAACCGTCGCCTTCGGATTCCCGAGGAAGATCAGGATCATGACCCCGGTCAGGAACAGGCCGATGCTGGCCTCTTTAATCAGGTTGCTGATCGCCCCCTTGACAAAGACGGACTGGTCGAAAACTACCGCGGTCTTGAGCGAAGGCGGTATGTCGACCAGCCGTTTGATGGCGGCGCGCATGCCATTGACGATCTCGATCGTGTTGCTCTTGCCGGCTTGTTTCAGCACCGGCACATAGACCGATTGTTGTCCGTCGATGCGGACGATGTTGGTCTGGATGGCGCCCGAATCCTCGGCGTGGCCGATATCGGCGACCAGCACCGACGCATTGCCTACCGAGTGCAGCGGCATCGAGTTCATTTCGGACGCGGTGGGCATCTGGCTGTTGGCATAGATGTTGTAGTCTTTTGTGCCGATACGCACATCGCCTGCGGGCAGAATCAGGTTCGACTTATTCACGCTGTCGACCACATCCATCAGGCTCATGTTGTGGGCTTCAAGCTTGAGCGGATCGACGTACACCTGGATCTGGCGGTAGCGTCCGCCGAATGGCTGCGGAACCGAGGCACCCTTGACGTTGGCGATCTGGTTGCGTACCTGGAATTGCGCCAGATCCTTCAAGTCGGTCTCGTTCAGTCCCTTGCCCTTTAGCGTAACCAGGCAGATCGGCTGGCTGGACGCCGTCATGCCGAGCACGACAGGCGGCAAGGTTCCTGGAGGCAGACGGCGCAGGTCAGCCAGCGCAAGGCTGGAGATGTTGCTCACAGCGGAGTTTGCGTCTGTGCCCGGGCGAAAATATACCTTGATCAAGCTGACGCCGGTGAGAGACCGCGACTCAATATGGTCGATATTGGCGCCGAGCGTGAAGAAACGCTCAAAGGTGTCCGTAATATCGGCCTCAATCTGGCTGGGCGGCATGCCGGAGTAGAAGGTGGCTACCACGACCACCGGGATGTCGATATCCGGAAAGAGATCTACCGGCATGCTGACCACGTTCACGATGCCAACTACCAGCACCATGAGGCAGAGCATGATGATAAAAAACGGGTACCGTAGCGCAAAGGTTGGCATTACTTGATCTCTCCTGGTCTCACTTCAGCCTCTTGTTCGCACGATCCCAACAGCTTTGTTCGCTCCACCGGGCACCGGGCAGCTGCTACCGGAATGCTTTGCTGGTAATGGTCAACACGGGCTTGGTCGCACGCGCGACGATCTGAAACGTATTCGTATCCCGCTCCAGCATGCCGAGGGAATCATGCTGCTCGATCCCCAGGATGAGCAGGTCGCTTGCCGTACTTTCAAGCGTGGACAGGATGACCTGGCGCGCGTCACCGGGCCTGGAGATTGTGCGCGACTCGGTGAAGTTGCAGGCTTGCGGCGAGGCTGCGCGCGTAAGAGCTTCGCGGGTGGAATAGTCAAAGGTGGCGAGCGTATCGGCGACCGGGCCGCGAGTATCGTCGACAACGCTGATGACGCGAAGCCGGCCTTGAAAGGTACGGGAAAACGCACAAGCAAGCGGGGCCGCGCGGGAGCCGAACTCCGAGCAGTCGGTGGCGAAAAGAACATCCCGGAAAAGCCCTTCCTGCGATGGATCCCCGACGTGCGGCCCTACGGTGACCGTAGGGCGCTGCACAGAGGTAAGCACCAGTTCCGCGGTAGAGCCGATCAGGTGCCGGCCTACCCGGCTGCCTGCGTGCGTGCCAAGAACAAGCAGGCAGCCGGGTTTTTGATTTGCGGCACGCACAATCTCCCTGGGCGGCTCCCCCTCGCACAGCAGAGCCGCTGCCGTACTTCCCGGGGTCGAAAGCAGAGAGGCTGCGTGCGCAAGCTCGGCTGAGATGTCGAGCCGCTGGGCACTGGCTCGACTGGTTGCCGCCTCTGCCTCTGAGGCTCCCTGGTTGAGGAGAAAGACGTGCATCACCGTCAACGGTAAGTCGAGCCTGGTTGCGAGCGCACGCGCATAGAGCCCTGCCGTGTGCGATGTAGGCCGGAGGTCGGTTGCGAACAGGATCTCCTGCACAGCGAGTTCGCCGGTTTGCAGACTTCCGGCAGCGGGTTCAGCCGCCGCAGGTGCTGCCTGGGGCTCTGTGTTGCTCGGGGCTTGGTTGCTTCTTGTTTCGGCGCTCATGGCTGCGCTCCTGTCTGGAAGCTCAAGGTGGCCGTGGCAAGGCGATATTGGTAATCGGCATTGGTATGGCTGATGGCCGCTTCGGTTTGTTGCAGCTCGGCCTGGCTCAGCTCAACGATGGAGGCAAGCCCCAGCTGGTAGCGTGTCTTGGCCAAGGCCAGGCTTGTGTTTGCCTGTTCCAGCAGCTGCGCCGTTACGCCGATGCGCTGGTACGCATTGTTGGCCTGCAGCCAGGCAGTTTGCACATCGCGCACGATCCTGTCTCGCAACTGCCGCGTTTGCTCGCCTGCTGCGCCGGCTCGCAGCCGGGCCTCCTCTGCCTGCGCTGTATAAAGAAAGCCGTTAAAGATCGGTATGTTGATGTTGGCGCCGATTGCGCCATCCCAGCTCGACGTGAAGTAGCGGCCAGGCCGGATAGGCGCTCCGCCTACCGTGCCCAGGGCGCTGATGGTCGGGCGACGTTGGTCGCTTTGTGCCTGGCTGAACTTCTGCTCGGACTGCTGGGTAAACGTGAGCGCCTGCAGGTCGGGCCGCTGCTGCAGCGCCAGAGCGATCAGCGGCTGTGCGCTCGGCGGCGGCCCGGCCTGGTTGGCCGCCGCATCGTCAACCAGCGTGTAGGTAATCTCGCGATCTAGTCCCAACACTTCATCCAGCTGCGCGGTCGCGTCTTGCGCGTTGTTTACGGCATCGAGCTGCGCCAGCTGCGCCTGCGATACCGTTACATTGGCAAACGTCAGGTCGAGCGTAGAGCGCAGACTGTTGGCGGTCAGCTGGTTGATCTGCCCCTGTGTTGCCTGGCGCGTAGCCACGGTTTGCTGTGCCACCTGCAGCAGGGCCTGCGCCTGCAGCGCCTGGTAAAAGGCCTGGTCGGCGACCAGCACGATATCCTCGCGCGTAGCCAGCGTGTTCGCTTTCTGCGCCTGCTCTTCTAACTTGGACGAAGCAACCAGGTTTGGCGTGCGGCCGAAATCGGTGATCAATTGACTCAGGGTGATGCCGCCGCCTGCGTGTTGAAACAGCCGAGAGTCGCTCAAGAAACCCGATGGCACGCGACTCCCATTGTCCGCGGCTTCGGCGGTGATGCTTCCATCCACCTGCGGCAGTTCGCCGGAGCGGGACTCCCGCACAACCTGGTGCTGCGCCAGGGCGAGCAACTGGCTGATGCTCACGCGAGGATTGTTCTTGAGTGCAAGCTGCTCGGCCTGGATGCGCGTAAGGGTAGGCGCCGGCGCATCGGGTGCCTGCGCTCCCTGCGCGCCTTGCGCCGCGTCAAGCCGCAGCGACACGCTCCCGGGAGCCGCCGGTAGGGCCGCCATGGAGACGCTCTGCGCCGTGGCAGCAAGCTGGGAGCCGGCAACCAGCACCAGCGCACCTATAGGCAAATATCGAAGCACCATCAACGAGCCTCCCGGGGTTGCGCCGCAGCCGTGCCGCGCTCGCGCCGCCCATATACAATCATGTAGACCGCCGGCACAAGAAATACTGTCACCACAACGGACACCGATAAGCCCCCGATAATGGCGCGCGCCAGCGGCGCATACTGCTCGCTGCCGGCCTCAAGCCCCAGCGCCAGGGGAATAAGGCCAAGCAACGTTGCAAGCGAAGTCATCAAGATAGGGCGAAGACGTATTTTGCACGACTGCACCACGGCATCGGCATAGCTTTTGCCCTGCGCGTGGAGGATGCCGGCAAACTCAACGATAAGAATGCTGTTGGACACCACGATGCCGCCCATCATGATGATGCCCATCAGCGACATGATATTCAGCGTCGATCCGGTAATTACCAGCATCACGATCACGCCGGCCAGCCCCGGCGGAATGGCCATCAGGATGATGAACGGATCGATGAACGAGGTAAATTGCGCCATCAGGATCAGGTACACAAGGGCCACGGCCAGCACCAGTCCAAGCCCAAAGCGCTCAAAGGAGGTGTTCATGCTTTCTACCGCACCATGCATGCTGGTGCGGGTCCCATGCGTGGCCGGTATTTGCTTGATCAGGTCTGAGACCTGCCTGCTGATGGTGTTGAGGGCCTCGGTCTTGGGCTGCACATACACATCGATGACCCGGCGCAGCTGGTAATGATCGACCTCGGTCGGGGTATCGATGTGCTTGACAAAGACGACAGAGCGCAGCGGCGTGTAGCCTACCGTTCCGTCGCCATGGAGAGGAATGTCTTGAAAGTTCTCCATGTTCATATGTTCTATCTCGGCGGTAGAGTACTGCACCGTCAGCATGTAGTTATTGCCGGTATCGGGGTCGATCCAGTAACTCGGCGCAATTACCCCGTCAGAGGTAAGCGCGGTAATCACGTTATCGACGATATCCTTGGGAGTAAGCCCGACCAGGCTTGCGCGCTCGCGATCGATGTCCAGGGTGAGCCCGGGATACTTCAGGTCCTGCGGAATATAAACATCGGAAACGCTGCTCAACCGATGCAGCTTGTCCGCCAGCGCTTCTGCCTGCGCAAAAGCGAACTGCTGATCATTGGAGCTGATCTGCACGTCGATCGGCGCCGGCAACCCCTGGTTGATGGTGGAATCCACCAGCCCGCCTGCCTGGAAATAGGTGCGCAGCTCAGGCATCTGGGTCCGCAAGGCCTGCCTGGTTTTCTCAATGTAGGCGTAGCTCCCGATCTTGTGATCTTCCTTGAGGCTCACCTGGACAAAGGCTGTGTCCATGGTGGCATTAGGCGTGTAAATCGCCGAAAGGTCGGGGGTCACACCGATGTTGGACACGATCATGTCCAGGTCGGCGGGCGCCACGGTCCGCCGGACAAGATTTTCTACCCGGGCAATGTAGGTGTTGCTGACCTCAATGCGAGTGCCGCTTGGCATGCGCACGCTGATGATGAATTGCCCGGGATCGGTCCGCGGAAAGTAGGCATGCCCAAGAAACGGAATAAAGATGGCGCTCACCAGCGCAATTGCCGCGAGCATGACCAGGGCAGATAAGCCCGGGCGTTTGATGGTCCGGTAAGCCAGCCCTTCGTAGCGGTCCAGCATCGCAGCAAAGGCGTGGTTGAAACGGGCTACCCCGCGCTGAAAGAAAGAAGGCTTGGCCTCGGTCGTCGAGCTTGCGTGCGTGTGGATGAACTTGGCGCAAAACAGCGGCACCAGCGTCATGGAAAAAGCGTAAGAGGCAAAGATAGAAAAGACCACGCCGTAGGCTAGGTCGGTAAACAGGTATTTGCTTACGCCGGAAAGCAGAAACACCGGGAAAAAGACGACCGAGGTGGTCACAGTTGCGGCAAGCACTGGCAGCGCCACTTCTGACCCGCCTTCGCCCGCGGCCTTTTCCGGCTCCGCCCCTTCTTCCATAAAGCGGAAGATATTTTCAAGCACGATCACCGAGTTATCGATCAATCTTGAAAGTACAAGCGCCAGGCCGCCCAGCAGCATCGTGTTGATGGAGCCGCCCATGCCATTGACGACCAGCAGGCAGGTAAGCACCGCGAGAGGAATGGCGATCAGCGCGGCGACCGTGGCACGCCCACTGCCCAAAAACACCAGGATCATGATGCCGGTCAGCAGGAGCCCGATGCCGGCTTCTTTGAGCAGGTTCTTGATGGCGCCCTTCACAAAGACAGACTGGTCAAAGACAACCGCCGTCTTCAGCGTCGCCGGTATATCGACCAGCTTGGCGATGGCGGCTCGCATGCCGTTGACGATGGTGATGGTGTTGCTCTTACCGGGCTGCTTCAGCACCGGCACATAGACCGATTTCTGGCCGTCGATCCGGACAATGTTGGTCTGGATGGCGCCCGAGTCTTCCGCGTGCCCAATGTCGCCTACCAGCACCGACGCATTGCCGACCGAGTCGAGCGGCATGGAGTTGATCTGCTGCGGGGTAGGAATCTGGCTGTTCGCATAAATATTGAAGTCGCGCTTGCCGATGCGCACATCGCCCGCGGGCAAAATCAGGTTGGAGTCATTGACGCTATGCACCACATCCATCAGGCTCATGTTGTGCGCTTCAAGCTTCAACGGGTCGACATAGACCTGGATCTGCCGGTAGCGACCGCCGAAGGGCTGCGGAACGGAAGCTCCTTTGACATTCGCGATCTGGTTGCGAACCTGGAACTGCGCCAGGTCCTTCAGGTCCGTCTCGTTCAGGCCCTGCCCTTTCAGCGTCACCAGGCAGATAGGCTGGCTCGATGCCGTCATGCCGAGCACAACCGGAGGAAGCGTGCCGGGGGGCAGGCGGCGCAGGTCAGCCAGCGCCAGGCTGGAGATATTGCTTACAGCCGAGTTAGCGTCGGTACCGGGCCGGAAGTACACCTTGATGAGGCTCACCCCGGTCAGCGAGCGTGACTCGATATGATCGATGTTGGCGCCGAGCGTGAAAAAACGCTCAAAAGTATCGGTAATATCGGCTTCAATCTGGCTGGGCGGCATGCCCGCATAGAACGTTGCCACCACCACCACCGGTATCTCGATCTCAGGAAACAGATCGACCGGCATCGTCGCTACATTGACTACCCCCACCACCAACACCATCAGGCACAGCATGAGGATGAAGAAAGGGTAGCGTAGTGCAAAGGTGGGCATTACTGATTGCCTCCGCTGCTATCTCCTCCACTGCTGGACTCCTGCGGCGCCTGCGGATCGGTCATGCCGCCTTCTTCCCGCATCACATCGCTGGTCGGCTCGGTCTGCAGCCGAGGCGTCACCACTTCGCCCGCATGGTAGGACGATGGATCCCCCAGGATCACTTCGTCGCCCTCGTTCAACCCGCTCAAGACCTCAGCCAGCAAGGAGCCGCGCAAGCCGATCTGCACGGTGCGCTTCTGCACATGGTTCTGCGCGTCGATCACGCTGACCTTGGCCGTGTTGCCGTTTCCCTGGATCGCGCCCAGCGGAATCGTCAGGATATTCTCCTTATGCGCCAGTTGCAGATAGCTGTTGGCATACATGCCGGGCGTAATGCTCAGGTCGCGGTTCGGTACATCGACCTCGGTCTGCATGGTGCGCGTATCGAGGCTTACATCGCGGGTAAAGCGAACCACCTTGCCTGTAAAGGAGCGGTTCAGCGCGTCGACCCGTATCTGCATCTCGTCGCCATCGTGGATGTACTGCACTGCATCCTCAGGCACTGGAACGCGCAGCCGCAGCAGGTCGCTTTGCGAAAGTTTGACCACCGGCAGGCTTTGCACGTCTGAGCTGGTGCCGGCCTGGATCAGCGCACCCGTATCGGCATAACGCCAGATAATGACCCCGTTCAGCGGTGCGGTGACCTGGGTGTAGGCCTGCAGCGCGCCCACCCGTTCCTTATTCGCCTGTGCAGCGTCGGCGCCTTGCTGCGCCGCGGAAAAGCTCGATTTTGCGGCATCGATCTGCGCTGCGGAAGCGTCGGCCTGCGCGCGCGCGTTATCAAGCTCCTGCTGCGCGATCAAGCCGGGCTGCGCCTTGGCAGCTGCCTGCAGGCGGGTGTAGTTTGCCTGCAGTGAGGCGTGGAGCGACTCGGCCCGGTCCACCTCGTGCTGAGCCTGGGTGATCTGGTCTTTGCTCCGGAGCTCCTCTGACTGCGTGCCGCGGTACTGCGCGTTCAACTCCGGCACCTCAAGCACCGCCAGCGTTTGCCCGGCATGCACCCGGTCACCTATATCGACATAAATATGCCGAATATAGCCGGACACCTTGGCGTGCACATCGATGACCTGGTAGGGCTGGAACTGCCCCGCAATACTGAGCAGGTGCGAGATGTTGCCCCGTTGGACTCGGCAGACCGAAGCCGTGGGCGGCGCGGTATTTGCCTGCGTATCGCTCTGCGACTTACAGCCGGCGACCAGCAGCAGGGCAACACACGAAGGCACAAAGGTACGTACGACACACAGACGAGTTCGCTTGGGCATGTATGGCTTCCACGCGCAGACACACAGGTGCTCTGCGTCTTCCTTTGAAAGTCGAAAAAGAGGGTTCCCAGTAGAAACCTGGATCAGGCAGCAGTGGAGGAATTGGGAGGGGGTCGCCGGAACAAAGGCCCGGAGACAGCAACAGCAAAGGACCGACGGACCGCGCGCATGGGAAGGGCGCTCATGCCGGATGTGGATGCGGGCAGCGTGAGCAGGAGCAGCATGGTCAACAGGAGCACGGGCGCAGCCTGGCGGTCAGCCTGCACGGGCGCCTGCGCAGCATCGTCGCGGCTGTCTCTGCTGTTGAGCAGCTTTGCGGCGGGCTCGTGCGTCGAGACCGAAGATGGGGTGTGGTACAGGGAAAGCTTGTAGTGCAGGCCCCAGGCAAACACCGAGAAGCAGAGCATCAGCATGACCAGCGCGATCGCCGGCGTGCTCTGCTTCACATATCGGCATGTGGCTTCTTTGCTCATCTGGTCGTCCGGGCTATCCCTACTATACAGCGCCTGTTCGAACAGAAGGATGCAATCAAGAGCAAAGAGGAAGCCTGAAGTGACGTAAGTGCGGACGCATGAGCAAGGAGCCGATAACTTAGCCGCCCGTGCGCCGCCTGGTTGAGCATGCCGACTTACCCTTCTTGAACCGCGCATCAGTTATCAGGAAATTGGGCGCGACCGCCCCAACGTAGCGGCCGCGCTTCTTTCTTCTCCTGGTTAGACGCTGTAACGTTAGACGCTGTAACTGCGAATCCACTCAGTAATACTTCGCACGCCCACGCCTGTCGGTCCCTTAGCTATCCAGGGCTTGGCTTCGTCCATCCACGCCAGCCCGGCGATATCGAGGTGGATCCATGGCGTGTCGCCCACAAACTCCTTCAGAAACATCGCCGCCGTCACCGCGCCGCCATACCGCCCGCCTGTATTCATCATGTCGGCAATGTGAGACTTGATCTGCTCGCGATAGTCTTCGCCGAGCGGCATCCGCCAAAAGCTTTCGCCTGAGCGTGCGAGCCCATCGGCAAAGTGCGACCACGTCGCATCGTCATTGCTGAACGCGCCGGCATTGTGTTGCCCGAGCGCCACCGCGATCGCGCCCGTCAAGGTGGCCGCGTCGATCAGGTGGGTAGCGCCCATCTGCCTGGCATAGTGCAAGCCGTCGGCCAGTACCAGGCGTCCTTCGGCGTCGGTGTTGATCACCTCGATCGTCTTGCCGGACATCGCGGTCAAAACGTCGCCCGGTTTGTACGCGCGGCCTGAGGGCATGTTCTCTGCCGAGCACACCACTGCGAGCACCCGCACCCTAGGCTTAAGGCCGGCCACCGCCTGCATCGCGCCCAGCATGGCTGCGGCGCCGGCCATGTCATACTTCATCTTCTCCATGCCGTCTGCCGGCTTAATGGAAATGCCGCCCGTGTCGAAGGTAATTCCCTTGCCTACCAGGCCCAGCACGGGCGCGCCGTCGGGCACGCCGCCTTCCGGCTCATAGCGCATCACGATCAGCGCCGGGGGCTCCTCAGACCCTTGCGCGACCCCGAGAAAGGCGCCCATCTTCAGGTCGCGAAGCTTTTGCGTCGAGTACACCTCGCAGGCGAGCCCCTGCGCTTTGCACATGGCCGCGGCACGCTCCCCCAGCACGGTGGGCGTAAGCACGTTGCCGGGCTCGTTCACCAGGGCGCGCGCAAAGTTCTGCGCCTCGCCGATCACCCGGCCCTCTTCCATCCCGGTAAGCGCCGCCTCGTTGTCGATCCGCTCGGAGGCGACCAATGTCACGGTTCCGAGCGAAAGGTCCTTGCGGTCCGAGCGGTAGATGTCCGCGTCGTAGTCCGCAATGAGCGCTCCCTCAGCAAGGGCGCGCGCTGCTTCGCCATCCGTCGCTTCTACCAGCGTTTGCGGCAAAGCGATTGCAAAGTCGCGCAGACCGCGCGTGCGCGCAAACCGGGCCGCGGTCCCGGCGGCCTTGCGGAGCACACCCAGCCCAGGCCCTTTTCCCGTCGCAGGGGCAGCGGCCTTGCCCAGGCCCACCAGCAGCAGCCGCTTGCAGCGCAGCCCGGCGGGTGCGTGCACCAGCAACGTTTCCTGCGCGGCAGACTTGTATTCGCCGCTCGTGAGCAGCTCACCGACCGAGGTATGGAGGGTTTGCGCCTCGGTCAACGGGAATATTGCAGGGTTGGTGTCGGCGCCGGTGCTCTGGTCCACGGTAAAGATCACCAGCAGCTCGCCTCCGAGCTGGGTAGCGATGGCAAACTGCAATTCTGTTTTCACCTTTTCAGCATAGCGCTTTGCGCCCCACCCGGGCTCCACGGCATCGGCTCGCGTGCGCTGCGCGGCTGCTCCGCCTGCGCAATCAACCGACTTTGTGATCAAGCCTCTTGCCCTTCCGCGCGCAATCCTGTATCACACAGGGGTCCGGGTGCGGGCACAGTTTCGGTCGCCTTTTTCCTCCGGCAGGAGCGCGCAGCTGCGTTTCTGCTCCCATAAGGCGCTTTGAGACGATCAAGCAGGCACGCAAAGGTTGCCAACTTCTCTGGCAAGCGCGGACGCAAGGCAAGGACGACCAGCGATGATCAACGACGGAACTGCAAACACGCTCCAACCTGCCGAGGCCAAGGCCGCCGCACACCCGGCCCCGGATGGGCACGGTCAGCCCCAAACGCGCGACAGCACCCACCAGCTCATCCTCGAGATAGCACGCGCCCTGGTGGACAGCCCGGACGAGGTCTTTGTAGAGGCACTGGAACGCGAGGAAAACACCATCCTTCGGCTTCATGTCTCGCAGCCCGACATCGGCAAGGTGATCGGCAAGCAGGGACGCACGGCACATTCCATGCGTACCATCCTGAGCGCGGTCAGCATGAAGTACCACCACCGCTACACGCTCGATATAGTAGAAGGTGATGGACAACGAGACGGCGCCCCGGCGCCAATCCAAGCCGGGCTCGGGAGCAGACCACGCAGCGCGTAACGCCGCGAACCCCACGCCGGAGCTTTCCCCATCATCGGAGTGGGTGACCCTGGCAGAGATTGTGCGTCCACAGGGCCGCAAGGGCGAGCTGCTGGCGGAGATACGTACCGACTTTCCAGAGCGGTTTGCCGAGCGGCGCCGGGGGTTTCTGCGCCCGGGTACCGCGCCGCCCCACGGCTCGGCGCGCGAGGTTACGCTCGAACACCACTGGCTCCACGGCGGACGAGTAGTGCTCAAGTTTGCTGGAGTGGACTCCATTGAGGAGGCCGAGCGGCTGCGCGGGTTGGCCGTTGCGCTCCCCAGGGCCGAGCGCGCCCCGCTTGAAGAAGGTGCGGTCTACATCGGCGACCTCCTGGGCTGCACCCTGCACGACCGCACCACCGGCGGCCCGGTCGGCGTCATCGTCGATGTGGATCGCTCTTCGAGCAGCGTGGCGCTGATCGTGGTGCAACCGCCAGGCAGGCGGGCTGAGGTGCTGGTGCCCTTCGCCAATGCGTATGAGCCCAGGATCGACCTCGAAGAACGGCGGATGGAGATGACCCTGCCCGAGGGTCTGCTTACCCTGGACGCGCCATGGGCCGACGATGAGGAGGTCAGGCGATCGGAAGGCTCCGGCGGGCTGGCAACGCCCGGCGCAGCGAACGCCGGTAGGCGCTCGCCCAAGCGGCGAAAGCGCGCCTGAGCCCGTGCCCCCCTGCCCCGTGC
>CAXTPL010000052.1:0-19512 GCA_964246065.1 uncultured Acidobacteriaceae bacterium | reverse complement strand
CCGCCCCGCCGCCCTCGGCCACCGCCAGCTCCAGCCCGCGCTGCCGCCCGCCCAGATTATCGACCAGTTCACAGCGAAAGAGTCGGCTTTTCGACGCGCCATGGCCAACTACACCTACGAGCGCACCGTGCGGGTTGAAACCATCGACGACGACGGCAAGGTGGACGGCCAGTACTACCAGGTGGTCGACATCACGGCCGACCCCGAGGGCAAGCTCTACGAACGGGTCGTAAACGCGCCCGCTAACACCATCGAGCGCGTGATGATGTCTCCCGCCGACTTTGAAGATATCGAGCACAGGCTGCCCTTTGTGCTCACCAAGGAAGATGCGGGGCAGTATGACGTGACCTACGTCGGCAAACAGAAGATCGACGATGTAGATACATACGCCTTCGACGTAAAGCCAAAGGTGCTCGAGAAAGGCCGACGCTACTTCCAGGGGCGCATCTGGGTGGACCAAAAGGACCTGCAGATTGTGGTGACCAACGGCAAAAATGTGCCCGACGATGTGCGAAAAGGTCACGAGGACCTGTCGCCGCCGTTTACGACCTATCGCGCGCAGGTCGACGGAAAGTACTGGTTTCCTGTGTACACCAAGGGCGACGGGGTGCTGCACTTTTCCGGCGGCAAAGGCTATCTAAGCGAGGATGTCCATATCCGCGAAATCGTGAAGTATGCCGACTACAAGCGCTTTGGATCGACGGTGCGCATCACGACCGCCAATGGAGCCGAGGTGGAGAAGGAAACGCCCGAAAAGCCGCAGTAGTTCGCAAAGCCCGCGTCGGCGGCATAAAGGCGCTCGCTTGCAAGGCAACAGTGCGCGGCTGCGCGGACCTGCCACGCACACTTGCCGCGCAGCTAGTAGTAAAGGTACTTGCGCCACTTCTGGTCGCTGTTGCCGATCATGCGCATGATGTGGCGAGAGGTATGGAGCGAGAAAGGTCGCGGCTCACGCAGCAGCTTCAGCTCGGTCTGCTCGTGGAGCATCTGGTTGCCCTTGCGTCGGTTGCAGGCATGACAGCAGGCAACCAGGTTTTCCCAGGTTGACTGGCCGCCGCGCGAGCGTGGAACCACGTGGTCCAGCGTCAGCTCGCCCGCCGCAAGCACAACCGAGCAGTACTGGCAGGTGTTCCGGTCGCGAAGCAGGATGTTTTTGCGCGACAGAGCGCGGGTCTGGTGCGGAATGCGGCGGTACTCGAGCAGCCGGATTACCGATGGCAGCGGCATGCGGATGCGAGCGGCGTGCAGCGTTGAGCCCTGCTCTTCTTCTGTTTTCGCGACACCCTTCAACACCAGGACCAGCGCACGGCGCGCCCCGCAAATGTTGATGGGCTCGTACGATGCATTGAGCACCAGCACAGGCGTCTGCATAGGCTGCGCAAACCGTACGCCCTCCTCCTGGCTGGCGGGCGTCATGCTGTGACACTTGCTGAGCGACTTCTGCTTGCGGGCGTGGACTGAGCTTTTGCCGAGCGACATCGTCATGGTTCCTCTCCAACTGCAACCGGATCGCAACGTTCAGCGTGCTGTGCCTGCGGCGGGTTGTGCGTACCGCGGGCGGAGTCAACTCCAGAAAGCGACGTCTTCCTCCATCGGGAGCATTACGGGGGGCATGTGTTCCAGCCGTTGCGCGCGTGCCACGGTGGCTACCCAGACCGAGGCCGCGCCTGCTTCGCGCAGCGCCGCGGCGGTCGCGCGGGCCGTCGCGCCGGTTGTGTAAATGTCGTCTACCAGCAGCAGGTCCCGGCCTTTGAGCCTTTCCATCTCACGGGAAGGCTTGCCGCCCTCCTGGTATGCGGGATCGCGGCGGGCACCCGGGACAAAAAAGGCAGTGCGAACATTGTGGCGGCGCTGCCGGGGTGACAGGCCGGCCTGGCTTTCAGTCGCGCGCTTGCGGCGCAAGGCATTGCAGTCAAGCTTCCAGTCAAGCCCCTGGCGCCGACCGGCCTGCACCAACGCCCTGCCCAGCAACTCGGCCTGGTTATAGCCTCGGTCTCGCTGCTTGGCCGCCCACAGGGGGACCGGGACCACGGTCAGTGAGGTCGGCAGAGCCGGCAGTGCGGCCACTTGCGCGGCCAGGAGCTGCCCCAGGCGGAGCGCGACCGGCTCCATGCCTTCGTATTTCAACAGATGCAGCAGGTCTCGCAGTGTGCCCCGGTAAAGGCCGTAGGCCACGGCCCGTTCAAAGCGCGGCGGCGAAACCCGGCAGGGCCGACAAAGCCAGTCGCCCGGTGCACGGTCGGCGCCTGCAAAGGCGTGGGCGCCCAGGGCCTCACCACAGCACAAGCACAGGGAGCCGCTCTGGGCAGGCAGATCGAGCCAGCAGGCGTCACACACAGGAGCGCGGGTGAGCCGGGGCAAAGCATCGCCGCACAGCGCACACCCCGCGGGGAAAAGCGCGGTTGAAAGAGGATCGAGCAAGGTACGGGAGGTACTTCGCAGAGTACGCGAGACAGCACGCCACCCGGAGATGCCGGGCTGTGGATCGTCGACCGTCAGAGCTTGCTGCTGACTACCGAAGGCGCACCTCGCCAGATGCAGAGCAGCTGCCCTGCCATCTGGCACGAAGTATACGACGGCCGTGTGGCGGGCGCCAGAGCCAAAACGAACGAGCCGGGTGACCACCGGTGCACGCGCGCCTGCCGCTCAGGGCGCTTGCGCGTCAAGAAGAGGGCTGGCTGCGCCAATTTTGGAGGACCAAAGCCTGCCCCCCCGGGAGCAGACGAGGGGAGTTCCCCGCGCCCATAGAGGGACGCGATTCTGCCGGATCAAAGATCTTTTCGGATTGCTGCGCTATCGAGCACGCTCCGGGCTTAAGCTTGCATCCGAGCATTCGGACGCGTTATCAAGAGTCCACGGGCGCTGAAAACGCGCTATCCGCGAGAAAGGCTGCTCGTCCTCACCCTACAACCGCATGCCTGCTGGCCGGATCACCGCTCGCTCCAACCCTGTTCCTTCTACCTCGCTGCCGTCTGAGCTGCGCCTGACTGCGCGGCTGGGTACGCCTCTTGCGATCGGCGAGCTCGGCTGGATGTCGACCTATATCGTCGACGCGATCATGGTCGGCAAGATGGCGCACAGCGCGCTGGCCATTTCGGCCTCTTCGCTCGGAAACAGTATCTTTTCAGCCTTTATCTTTTGCGCGATCGGCCTCCTGTATGGGTTGGACGCGCTCGTCTCCCAGGCCTTTGGGCGGCGGGAGCCGGAGGACGGGCTGTACTCGCTGGTGCAGTCCTGCTTTATCGTCGCCGCGTGTGCGCCGATAGTCATTGCGGCGACCCTTGCTGCGCCCTATGCGCTCACGCGCCTGCATGTGGACGCAGCCATCGTGAGCGAAACCACCCACTACCTCCACGCGCTCGTCTGGTCCGCGGTACCGCTGCTGCTTTACATGGCGGTGCGGCATTATCTGCAGGCCATCGATCGCACCGGCTGGGTCATGATCTCGCTGCTCACGGCCAACCTGGTCAACCTGGCTGGAGACTGGGCCTTGATCTATGGGCACCTCGGCTTTCGAGCCATGGGGATTGCCGGATCGGGCTGGGCGACGGTGCTGACCAGGGTATACATGCTGGCCCTGCTGCTTGCCTCGCTGGGGCTGAGCCTGCGGCAGGCGCCGGTGCGTTTGCGCGCACGCGCCCTGGCGCCGGACTTGCGTCGGCTGCGCGCTCTGCTGCGGCTCGGCTGGCCGGTAGGCGTGCAAAGCCTGGGCGAGCTCAGCGTGGCCACCTATGCCACGGTGCTCACCAGCAAGCTCGGCGCAACGCTGCTCGCAGCGCACCAGGTGGTGCTCGACCTCAATGCCTTTGTGGCCATGGTGCCGATCGGCATCGCGGCCGCCGCGGCCGTGCGGACGGGGCAAGGCGTAGGGTTGCGCAGACCGTCGCAGGTCCGGCGCGCCGGATATGCGGGCGTGCTGATCATTGCCGGCTGCATGGTGGTGGCAGCGCTGTCCTTTCTGCTGGCGCCGCGCGCCTGGGCAGGCATTTACACGCACGATCCGGCAGTGATTACAGCGGCTATTCCGATCTTTCTCATCTGTGCCTGCAACCAGGTCTTTGACGGCTCACAGGTGGTGCTTGCCGGGGCGCTGCGGGGCCTGGGCGAAACGCGCATTCCCTTCTTTGCCTCTTTCGGGTGCTACTGGCTCTTCGGTGTGCCTGTTTCGGCTTTGCTGGTGCTTAAGCTTCACATGGGCCTGGTCGGTGTATGGCTGGGCACCTCCTGCGCGCTGGTGCCCCTGTTCACGATCATTGTGGTGACCTGGTTCCGCCGCACTCACCAGTTCCAGCAGGCGGAGAGCCGGCAAAAACCTGCGCCGCTGGCCGCCGGCCTGGCCATGCCCGCCGGCGACTGAGCGCCGCTCCCAGCCACCCTGCAGCGCGCCGGGGCTGTTACACTCACGCTTCCGGGCGCTTTTCCCTCAGGCTCCCGCATCTGCTTGCCGGAGGCTGCTTTGTGGCACACCCGACAGTTACGCCTGCACGCACCGTATCCCGCACCTTTCAGCCGTTTGTGCCTGCCGGCGAAACGCGGCCTGAGCTTACGGCGCGGGCTCTGCTGCTGGGCAGCTTCTTCGGCATCCTGTTTGGCGCGGTTACGGTTTACGTAGGCCTGCGTGCCGGGCTTACCGTAGGCGCATCCATCCCGATCTCCGTGCTTTCCATCAGCGTGCTGCGTGCGCTGGGACGAGCATCGATCCTTGAAAACAACATCGTCCAGACCACCGGGAACGCCGGGCAATCCATTGCCGCCGGCGTAATCTTCACGCTGCCTGCACTTATCTTTCTCGGTTTCGATCTGCAATATGCGCGCATCTTTATCCTGGCGTTGATCGGCGGCTGGCTGGGGGTGCTGTTTATGATCCCGCTGCGGCGACAGTTGATCGTGCAGGAGCACGGCAACCTTACCTACCCTGAGGGCGCAGCCTGTGCCGACGTGCTGTTGGCCGGGGAGCGGGGCGGGTCATTTGCGAGCAGGGTCTTTTTGGCGTTGGGACTCGGCTCGGTGTACACGCTTTGTCAAAACGACAGCCTGCTAAACGCCTGGCCCAGCACACCGGACTGGCAGCCCGACCTTGGCCCCCAGCATGTGCTGCGGGGCGCGGCAATTCGCTGCGAAGCAACTCCGGAATATCTCGGGGTGGGATACATCATCGGGCCGCGCATCGCCGGCACCATCTTTGCGGGAGGCGTCTTCAGCTGGTTGGTGCTGATGCCGGCCATTTACTTCTTCGGCTCGCACTTCCCCGGCGCGCTGTACCCGGCAACCAAACCGATCGCGCAGATGTCGCCAAGCGAGCTGTGGTCGAGCTATGTGCGTCCCATGGGTGCGGGAGCCGTTGCAGCGGCGGGGCTGATCACGCTCTTGAAGACCCTGCCCACCATTGCGGGAGCGCTCCGCTCCGGCATTCGCGGCGCACGCAAGCGCGGCGGACCGGCAGCTGCGCCGCAACGCACCGATCGCGATCTCCCTCCGGCGGTGGTTGCCGGCGGCAGCATCCTGCTGGTGGTGTTGATGTTTATCTTTCTCACCTTCAAGCCGGTGCCTGGTGCGCAGATGAGTGTGGGCGCAAACCTGGCGGCGTCGCTGCTGATCGTGGTCTTCGGCTTCTTGTTCGTCACTGTGTCTTCACGGATCGTGGGCTTGATCGGCAGCTCCTCCAACCCCATCTCCGGCATGACCATAGCAACGCTCATGGCGACTTCGGCAATCTTTCTTGTGAAGGGCTGGACGGCGCCGGCTTTTGGCGCGCTGGCCATCACCATCGGCGGAACCGTGTGTATTGCCGCCGCCAATGCGGGCGACACCTCACAAGATTTAAAGACAGGGTTCCTGATCGGCGCGACCCCCTGGAAACAGCAGATTGGCTTGATGGTCGGCGTTTGCGTGTCGACGGTTGCCATCGGGCTGACCTTGAACGCCATGAACAAGGCGTTTGAAGATTTTCGGCCGCTCAGCAAGCCTTGGGATATCAGCGCTCCTCACCAGGGAGTGGTCGACCAGGGCCCGTTTACACGCGGCGCGTTCCACGTGGTGCACACCGGCCAGTCGGGCGACGACGTGCGGCACGGCTCGCAGTACATCCTGCTGAATGCGCTCGGCTCGCATGAGCTGGCAGACGGCAAGTACCTTTACAATCCGGCGACGCGGTCGATTGAAGTGCAGTGGGTGCAGGGCATCGGGTCAGAGAAAGCCGCGGCCCCCCAGGCACGGCTCATGGCCACGGTCATCAACGGGATTCTGACACGGCAGCTGCCCTGGGGACTGGTGCTGCTTGGCGTCTTTCTTGTTCTTGCGGTGGAACTGCTTGGAGTCCGCTCCCTGTCGTTCGCCGTAGGAGCTTATCTGTCGATCGCGACCACGCTGGCCATCTTTGTCGGTGGAATGGTGCGCTGGATGGTCGATCGAGCGGCCGCTAAGGCCGGCGCCGGCGCGATCGATGCTGAAAGCGAGATCAGCCCGGGCTCCTTGTATGCAAGCGGGCTGATCGCTGCGGGAGGCATCATCGGCCTGCTGGGCGTAGCCCGGCGGCTGTATGAGTCGCTGCCCGGGAGCAGGCCCTTGCCGATGCTGCCGCATGGCTTGCTCTACAACGACTGGGTTTCGGTCGCAATGTTTGCGCTGCTGGCGTTCTCACTTTATTACTTCGCGCGCAAGCCGCTGCCGCAGGGGTGAGCCTCATTCTCGACCGGCTGTGCGATCGCATTTTTCTCTTTGGCCTGCTGGCCGCGGTCTGCTTTACGCTCTGGCTTCCGCTCTTCCCTACCGGCGACGGGCCGGTGCACCTCTACTATGCCGACGTGTTGCGCAGCTTGCTGCACCATCAGCCTCGCTACGCACACGATTACGCGATACGGCATCTTTTTGCGCCTTACCTGGTCCACTACCTGGCGCTCATTACGCTGGAGCGCTGGGTCACGCCTGCCAAAGCGGAAGAACTCTTCATCTGCCTGATCCTCGTTGTGACTGCCGGGGGGTTCAGGGCGCTCGCGCGAACTCTCGGAAAGCAGGCCGGGCTTGCCTGCGTGTGGATGCTTCCGCTCTTGTTCAGCTGGTCGCTCAGCGGCGGTTTTTTGAACTGCTGCTTCGCAACCGGGGTCATGCTCTGGGCATTCGCAGTGTGGGTACGGCTTGGCGAACCCGCGCCAAAGCGGCAAACCGCCGCGCGCCTCGGCTTGTTTGCAGTGCTGCTTGCCTTGCTGCTCCTTTCGCATCCTGTTCCTCTCATGGTGCTGCTGCTGTTCACCTATGCCGACCTTGGTCTCCGGGTTGCGCGCGCGGCGAGTCTGCGCGGCATCCTGCCGCAGCTTGCCGCTCTTGCGCTCACCAGCTGCGCGTTTGTCGCTCCCGTGCTCACGGCCCAGAAAGGGCAGGCAGCTGCCGTTCTGCCAGGTATGGGCTTTCACCCGGAGGTTCTGGTTGAGTTCATCACGGGCATGCGACTGACGATGTTTGCCGGGCTCTCTGCGCACAGCATCCATGGTTGGCTCAACATAGCCGGGCGGATTTTGTTGATGGCACCTGTGCCCGCCGTGAGCCTCTTCTTCCTGCTTGGCCGGCGCGCCCATTGGGAGAGCGGCCAGCAAAGGGAGCCCGCCGCGGGACGCACTGGTCTTGCCTGGCTGCCCGAGCGCCCTGCGGGGCGTCTGCTGCTCATCTCGCTGGTCTACCTGGCGGCGACACTCGTTTTTCCGCGCGCGCTCAACCACTCCTACTTTTTCCCGGAGCGCATGTGGGGGATCGCCTGGCTGCTGGTACTCGCATGCGGCGCGGCAATAAAGGTCTCGCGCCGCACGCAACTCTGGATTGGCGCAGGAGCAGCCGCATCCTTGTTGATCGCTGGAACGAGCGGCTTGCCCGGGATTGCGCAGATTGCCCGGGTGCAGGCGCGCATCGCCGCGGCTCCGCTGCCGCAAGGGCGAGGGCTGCTACTTGAGGCTGATGCGGCCGGAGAAGAGCGCGGCCTCGCCACCAGCTATCCCGTGTACTTTTGGAGCGGAGCGCGCGCGTTCCAGGCAAGCGGTGCGATCCTGCTCAACAGCCCGTGGCTCGGCCTCACCATTCTGCCGGTCAAGGACGCGCCTGGGCCGACTGCCTCAAACGCCCTGCTCGATCGCGGTTTGCCCTCGCTATACAGTGAAAATCCTGTGACGTTGACCGAACTGCTCGCCTCGCCTGCCAACGCCCACGAGCAAGCGCTGCGGCGGCCTTTTCTGGAGCGGGCTGACTTCCTGCTGTACATCGACCCGCCGCCGCCGCTCTCTCAACATGGCTTGGTTAGCGCGACAAAAGCGCAGATACGGGCTCTGCTTGGCTCTGACGGCAGCGCATGGCGGTGCGAGCCGCGCGACGTATACGCTGTGTGTACGCGCGCCAGGTAACCGGGCGTCGCGGGGGAGCGAAAGGCTTGAGTGAGACCGTAAGCCCGGTCATGTTGAGCGTCGTGGTTCCCTGCTACAACGAGCAGGAAAGCGTCGCTGCCTGTCACGCGCGGCTTACCGCCGTGCTCCAGAGCATGGAGCAGGGCGCTGCCATGGAACAGTTTGCCTGGGAGATCGTCTATATCGATGACGGCTCGCGGGATGCAACCTATTCGCTCCTGCAACAGTTACACATCGCAGAGCCGCGCACGGCGGTGCTTCGACTGGCGCGAAACTTCGGCCATCAGCCTGCCGTAACCGCCGGGCTGGCAGCCGCTCGCGGAACGATCGTCGCCATCCTCGATGCGGACCTGCAAGACCCGCCCGAGGTGCTGCCGCAGATGGTTGCGCTGTGGCGCCAGGGCTATGAGGTGGTGTACGGAGTGCGCGCCTTGCGTGCGGGCGAGTCCCCTTTCAAGCTGTGGACGGCCAAGCTGTTTTACCGGCTGCTGAGCGAGTTTTCCGACGTTCAGATTCCCCTCGATGCAGGTGATTTTCGGCTGCTGGACCGGCGCGTCGTGAACGCGCTGCTTGCCATGCCGGAGCGCCACCGGCTTTTGCGCGCCATGTGCAGCTGGGTCGGCTTTCGGCAGATCGGCCTACCCTACCAGCGCGAGGCGCGATTTGCCGGCACGACCAAGTACCCATTGTGGAAGATGGTGAACCTGGCGTTCGACGGCATCTTTTCGTTTTCAACGGTGCCGCTCCGCATGCTGACCTACCTGGGACTGCTGGCCGCCTGCCTGGCATTCGCCGGCGTGGTGTGGGCCTTGTTTGTGCGCCTGTTTACCCACCACTGGGTGCAGGGATGGGCAACGCTCTTTATCGGCATGTTGTTTTTAAGCGGTCTGCAGATGATCTCGCTCGGCATCATGGGCGAGTATCTTGGCCGCATCTACACCGAGGTTAAGCAGCGTCCGCTGTTTGTGGTGGCAGAGATCTTGCGCCATGAGCAAGCGGGCGGAGCATAGGCCTCGCCCGCGTCTTTGATTCGCCCGGAGATCAGAGCGGCGCATCCGGTGACCACAGAACTGCCTCTCGGAATTGCAGGCCGTTCCACGGTGGCCAAAGGAGCAGGCCGGCCGCTACTGCCCGAGGCGCTTGCGGGCATCCTGCGCACCCGGGCTGCTCGGGTCTACGCGGATGGCTGCCTGGTAGGCGGCCGCGGCCTTGTCGCGAGCATCGCTCTCAGCCAGCACCTGGCCCCAGTAGTCGAGTGCGGCGGCGGCAAGCGGCGCGGGCAAGCGACCCTGGTGCGCGGCCTGCTCGGCACGCGGACCGATGAAGGTGAGGTCCTGCTCGGCCTGCTCCTTGCGATGAAAGAAGAAAGGCAGATGCCAGGTGGTGAGCGCGCGCACAAAGCGCGCTTCAAGATCGTCGGGAGCCTGGTTTACGGCGGCATCCAGCTTTTCCAGGCCATCCTGCGCAAGGGTGTGCTTGCGCCAGATGGCGAAGGTGCGGGCAGAGTCGAGCAGGTCGAGCGAGCCAAGGTAGGCGTCGACGACCGGTTGGTGCGGCCACTGCGCCTTGATGGCAGAAAATTGGTCTCGAGCCCGATCCGCAGCCCCGCGGTCGCCGGCAAGATCGGCAAAGTAGGCGCGGCGCGCGTCGGCAAGGCGCTCGGCAAACGAGGCAGCCGTGCGGGAAACCATGGCATTGTCCGGAACCGGCTTGGGGCTTGCGCCCGTCGCTGCGAGCGCCATCGGAGCGCACCCCGCGGCTAGAACGCACGAGAGCAACAACTGCGCCTTGCGCGACGCGCTGCCGCCGGATCGCGCGCCGGGACCCTCGGCAACCGCGTTTCCTTGTTGTCTCATGGTCAAGCTCCTCGTCTCCATGGTAGCTTTAGCGGTCGCCCTACCTGCCCTTGCCAAGCGCCCAGCACGATCGTATCGCCACTCCCGCCGCTTACCCTTTGGACGCGCCTTCCAGGAGTTTGGACGCCCTCAGCCGACGTCGTAGGATCGCGCCTTCCAGGTGGCCTGGCCGCCCACCAGCTTGCGACCCAGCGCATACCATTGCAGCACGAGGAGGAGCACAATGCCCATAGGATGCAGCAACGCGCCGAGCCAGCTCTGGCGAAAGCGGCTGGCCGCAACCAGGCGAGGAAGATAGCTGGCGCCGAGAGCGAGCAAGGTAAGCGGGGTGGGCCACACAAAGGCCAGCACCAGCGGCAGCACCTGCCCGGCGGCCAGCAGCAGGGTAAAAGGCACGATGCGGGCGGGTGCGGCCATGCCTTCGGTCGCATTCTTGGCGAGCCCGGCCCAGGTGCCGGCGGCGGTATGGTACATGCGGCAGCGAGCCAGCTGAGTCAGGTCGCAAAGGTCGGTAGCAAAGCCGTGCCGGCGGAACAGCCTTGGCAGCAAAAGCCCGTCGTGCATGGTAGCGCGGATGGAACCATGGCCGCCGACAGCCGTGTAAGCCGCGCGCTCAACCAGCATGATCTGACCGCAGCCCGCGGCGAGCGCAGGATCCGACGGATGGGAGCGCGCGCGTGCCAGGGGTAAAAAGCCGAGCAGCACGAAGTGGATCAGCGGAATGAGCAGGTGCTCGAACAGGGAACCTGTTTCTTCGAGAGGAAAGCCGGAAACCAGTTGCGCACGGGCGCTGCCGAGAAAACCTGCAAGCCGCGGCAAGGCGTCGGGTGCTACGCGAACGTCAGCATCAAGAAAGCAAAGGACAGGATACTGCGCCAGGCCGGCGAGCACGTGGCAGGCGTGCTGCTTGCCATTCCAGCCAGCCGGCAGCGGCGGTGCTTGCGCCAGGCGCAGGCGCGCGTCCAATGCTGCGAGCTCGCTCACCACCGCGGCGGTGCGGTCGGTGGAGGCATCGTCCAGCACGATGCACTCTACCGTGATGCCGCCCCGATCGGTGCCGGGGGTGGCGAGCACGCTGCGCACGGCCGCACCGATTGAAAGCTCCTCGTTGCGGGCGGGGATCAGGACAGAAACGGGACCAGGCGGCTGCGACGGCGTGGGCGGCGGCTGATAAAGCCGCAGGTTCAATAGAAAAAGCAGCGCCGGACCAAGCGAGCACACAAGAGCCGGCACAAGCAGCCAGGGGTGCGGCGCCATCCAGAGATGGGGCGTCCAAAGCGAGTGCAGCGGCATCATGGCTTGCGGTCCGCGGCAGCAGCGGCAGCGGCGCCCACTCCCTGCGGCGCACGACTCTGCGGCCGTCGCGAATGCAGCGCTTCCCGGACGTTGCGAGCCGCGGCGCGAAGACCGCGAACATCCGTATGGCCGCCCAGCACTGCCTGGAAGAGCGCAGAATCGCGAGTCATGGCAAGGGCGGCAAGCTCGTCCTGGGTGCCGGCGAGGGCCGCTTCCACCCGTGCGGAGGAGCCTCTTGCGCCCGCTTCCAGGTACAAAGGCTCGCCACAGTTGGCAAGCATCTCGGGCTTGCTCTCATCCCACCAGGTGTACTCGTAGGCAAGCGGTACAACGGTGACGTGGTGGAGCCGCTTCAACAGCGAGGCTAGACCGGACTTGAAGAGTACCGGCCGCGCACGTGCATCGGTAAACCCGCCCTGCGGCGTGAGCCATAAGACCGAGTTGGCATGGGCGAGGATGTGCTGGGAGGCGCGAAGAAACTGGACCGCGCCTCGCGGAGTTCCCTGCTCGACGGGGAAAAGCCCCAGCCCGGCGAGGATCCGGTTGCGCGGCAACGAAAGCGCGTCGATGGGCGCGTAATGGTCTGCCTGGCGAAGGAAGAATCGAGACAGCAGGATAGAGGTCAGCGGGTCCCACCAGGAGGGATGGTTGATCACCACGATCAGCGGGCGGGCGGTAAGCGGAAAACGCTCAGCATGCGCAAGACGCAACGCACGGAAATGAAAAGGCACGTACAGGCTGAGGTATAGATCGAAGAAGCGAAGCAGGAAACGCGAAGGGCGTCGCGGAGCGGCACCTGCGAGCAGGGCTCCGTGCACCTGTGCGTTCGGCGCGGCATTGGCGGCGGGGAGTTCGCTCACGACTCGATTGGTTGCCATGTATGGCCCTGAACTGCGACGGCTGACAGCGCGATCGTCGCAGGTCTTCTCACTCCGCTGAGGATGATAGCTCTTGTGGATGGGTGCCGCCGTGCTAGCGGGCAGCCATAGCAGGGGAGCCTGCCAGCAGGGACTCAGCCTGCCGGCGAGCGGCCGCAGCAGTGTCTACGCCACGGTACCGCTGGTCCAGCGCGTCGGCCGCAATCCAGCCCGACATCATCACCATGGGCATGCCCGGGCCCGGATGAGCCGCACCGCCTGCTAGAAAGAGCCCGTCGAGCTCCCGGCTGGCATTGGCCGGCTTAAAAGCTCCGGTCCAGCGGCCGTGGCTGGACAAGCCGTAGATCGCACCGTTGAGCACCTTGTAGCGCTCGTGAATATCCTGTGGGGTAAGCGCACGCTCAAAAACGATGCGGTCTTCAATGTCGGTGAGCCCCGCAGTGCGCTTGAGCTTGTCGAGTATGACCTGGCGATAGGCCGGGAGCATCGTTGACCAGTCATGGTGCGGACGAAGATAGGGAGTGTGCACCAGGATGTACAGCGCATCGCCGCCCGGAGGCGCGGTTGCCGGCTCGGTTTGCGAGGTGGAAGCGAGATAGCAGGTGGGGTCCGGCGCCGGCTCGCCGAGATCGTAGATGTGGTGGAACTCCTCATGCGCGTCGCGCGAAAAGACGAAGTCGTGGTGGGCAAGGTGCTCATAGCGCTTGTTCAGTCCGAGATACAGCACAACGCCGGAGCAGGCAGGCTCGTACTCCCCTTTGCGGTCGAACTTATCGGCGACAGCGCCGCCGACGAGCTCACGGTAGGTGCGGACTGCGTCTTCGTTTGAAACGACCGCGTCAAACAGGTAGCGCTCACCAGAGGTTGTAACCAACCCTGTTACCTTTCCGGACTCCGAAAGCAGGCGCTCCACTTCTGTCGAGGTGTGATAAGCGATGCCGAGTTCGCGGCCAAGCTTGACGAGCGCCTCAGGCACGGCGCGGGTGCCACCCATCGGGTACCAGATCCCTTCCTCGGCCTGCATGTTGCCGATGGCGCACAGGATGGCGGGCGAAGCATCGGGCGAGGAGCCGACGTACTGCACATAGTGGTCGAGCATCTGCGCAACGTCCGGGTCGTCGATGTAGTCGCGGATCGTGCCCGCCACCGTTTGCCCCATACGCATGCGGGCGACATCTTTGAGCACCTTCATGTCAAAGGCACCGTTGATGTCAAACGTGTCGCGCATGGAACCGACAGATTTCCAGAAGAAAAAGCGGTCGGAGATGCCGTGGAGATCCTTGGACATGCGCATGAACTGGACATACTTGTCGCCCATGCCCGGACGGCGCGCGTTGAGTTCAGTGGCCATGTCGCCGATCTCGTGCTTCAGGTCGAGAACCGAGCCGTTGTCAAAAAAGCAGCGCCACTGAGGGTCCAGGCGCACCATGTCGATGTAGTCGTCGAGATCGCGACCGGCCTCGTGAAAGATGCGGCGCAGTACAGAGGGCTGGATCAGGATGGTGGGACCCATATCGAAACGAAAGCCCTGCTCGGAGAGTTGCGCGGCCTTGCCGCCCAGCCAGGGGTTCTTCTCAAAGACCTCGACCTGGTAGCCGCGTCCGGCGAGGGTGCAGGCGGCTGACAAGCCGCCGAGGCCGGATCCGATGACTGCGATGCGCATGTGCTTACTCTCCTGTGGCGTATGGAACAGTTGCGGTTACTTGATCTGTTTTCCGGCTGCAATGAGCTGCCGCAGGCCGGCCAGGCGGGTCCGCCACGGCCGGGCATGGAGCATCTGCGCGAGCCCGGCGAAGAACGGCAGGTGCGCCGGGCCGGTCGGCTGGTAGGCGCGACGACTTCTGCTGCGCTGACGCAGAACAGCCTTGGGCTGGGTCATCGCGAGCAGACCCTCGCGACCGCGGGTAGAGCCAAAGCCGCTTTCGCCTCGGCCGGCAAAGGCCGCGCGCGGATCGGCAGTAGGAACGATCAGGTCGTTGATGAGCACGGTTCCCGCGTGGATGCGGGTGGCCAGGGCTTCAGCCTCGCGCGGCGGCCCAAAGACAGCCGCAGTGAGCACATAAGGGCAAGCGCGGTGTGCGGCGAGCGCGGCTTCAGTGTCGGGCACGCGCAGGATCGAAAGCACCGGAGCAAAAATGTCTGCTTTGGCGATGCGCATCTCCGGGGTGACGCGGTCAACCAAGGTAGGGGAGCCGCCCGCGCCGGGCAGCAGGAGCTTTGCGCCGTAGAGCGTCGCTTCTGAAACGAGATCGCTCAGCAGGAGGCGAGTGTGCTGGGGAAGAAGCAGAACTTCCGCCGGCAGCTCTCGCGATCTTTCGCCCGATTTTTCCCCAGGGGCGTCCCCCGGCCCGTCTTCTGGCCCGTCCTTCGGCCTGACCTGAGCTGCGGACCTCGCGTGAAGGGTGAACGGGTCGCTTTCAAGAGCAGCGGTCAGCCTGGGAACAAGCTGATTTGCAACCGCGTCGGCGACAAAGAGCCTGCGCGGCGCCATGCAGGTAGCTGAGCCGTTGACGCGCAGAGCAAAAGCGATCGCATCTACTACCCGGCCCAGGTCGGCGCCTTCAAGGACAAAGACGGCGTCGCAGCCGGAAAGCTCCATTGTGGCAGGGGTAAGTGTTTGTGCAAGTTCGCGCAGCACAGCTCTTCCGGTGGTCGCGGAGCCGGTCAAGATGACCTTGTCAGGCGCGAGCCCTGGGCCTGCGCGCATCAGCGCAGTGGCGGCCTTGGGGTCAGTGTCGAGCACGGTGAGCAAGCCGGGGTTGAGTCCGCAGGCAATACCCACGCGGCGCAACGCGCTTGCACAGCCGTCGACGCCTGGCGCGGGCTTCCACAACACGGCATTGCCGGCGGCGAGCGCCTGCAGCACCTGGACCCCGGGAAGAAAAAGCGGGTAGTTGGCGGGGCCAAGAATAAGTACAACGCCGAAAGGCTCTCGGCGGCTTTCTACGCTGACGCCGCGGAGCCAGATCGGGCGCGAACCGGCGCTTTCGTGCCGAGGCGCGAGGATGAAAGCGGCTTCACGCTCGAGAAAGCGGCACGCCTCAAGCAGCGGGAGCACCTCGGCCACCAGTGTGGCGGCAACCGTGCGATGGAGCGCGCCGGGCATCCGCGTCGGCACCGTCTCTGCCAGGGCTGCTGGGTCGGCGGCAATCTCGTGCCGCAGCTTCCGGAGGATTTGCAACCGTTGCTGGAGCGATTGAGCGGCCCAGTCGCGCTGCGCCGCGCGCGCCACGGCGAGCACAGGGTCCACGGCGCTTGCAGCCTCGAGGCGCATGGCCTAGCTTACCGCCTCATACATGGAGTCTTCTGACGGTGGAACGCCGGGGATCACCGGGTCGGTATTCCACTGCGGCTCCATTTGCAGGTCTTCAAGCAACAGGCGTGAGGTGATACGGGCGGACTCAAAGATAACCGGCAGCCCGCTGCCGGGGTGTGTGCCGCCTCCTACCAGGTACATGCCTTCTACATCTTCAAAGCGATTGTGAGGGCGCATGTGCAGCATTTGCCGCAGGCTGTGCGCCATGGAGAAGGTTGCTCCCTTGTAGAGGCCGAAGTCCTCGGTCCAGCTTTGCGGCGTGAGGCATTTTTCTACACGGATGCGGCGCCCTACATCGGTGATCCCGATCTTTTCAAGCTGCTGCAGTGCAAGCCTGCGAAAGGCGGGCTGCTGGGCCTTCCAGTCGATTGCGCCCGTGGCATGGGTAACCGGCAACAGAACATACAGCGAGCTCATTCCATGCGGAGCCAGGCTGCGGTCGGTCACGCAGGCATTCTGCACGTAGAACGAGGGGTCGGCCGAGAGCCGATGGTCGTCTTCTATGTCGCGCAGGTTCTGGCGGTAGTTTTCAGCCAGGTAAATCGTGTGGTGCGAAACATCCTCGTAGCCGCCCTCGATGCCGAGGTAAAGCATAAAGGTAGAGCAGGAAAAGCGCTTGCTTGCGATGCGCTTGTCGGTCCATTTGCGGCGCAGCCGGTCCGGCACCATGCGGCGCATGGCATCGGCAAAGTCCGCGTTCATTACGATCGCGTCTGCTTCAAGGTGACGGCGCGCGGTACGAAGGCCCACGGCGCGCCGGCCCTCAAACAAGACTTCTTCGACACCTTCATTGAGCAGCACGCGGACGCCCTGGCTTTCCGCGACGCGCGCCATGGCACGCGTTACCGCGCCGCAGCCGCCGATGGGATGAAAGACGCCATGCTCGTACTCGAGAAAGGAAAGAATGGAAAACAGGCTCGGGCAGGAGAATGGAGACATGCCGAGGTACTTGGACTGAAACGAGAAGCCGAGCCGGATGCGATCGTCGGTAAAGTGCGAGCGCAGGTCGGCGTCGAGCGAGCGCCAGGGCCGCAGCAGGGGCAGCAGCCGCAGCATGTCCGGGTGCATCAGGTCGCGCCACGACTCGAACGGCGTTTCGAGGAACGGGATGAACTTTTCAAGCTTCTCGCGGTTATCGAGGATGAAGCGGCGAAAACCCTCGGCATCCTGCGGGCAAAGTTTACGGATCGCCTCCACCATGCGCTCGATGTTGGGGGTGGCAAGCAGTTCGCCGCCCGAGCCGAAGACCAGCCGATACTGCGGGTCGAGCCGGACCATGGGAACTTCTGCTTCAAGGTCAAAGCCCGCGGCGAGGAAGATCTCGCGAAGCACCCGCGGGTAGAGAAAGAAGGTCGGCCCGGTGTCGAACCGAAAGCCGTCCTGCTCAATCGTCGAGGTGCGGCCGCCGACCACGCCGCGTTTTTCAACGACCGTAACCTCGGCACCGGAGCGGGCCAGCAGGATAGCCGAGGCCAAGCCGCCGGGTCCGGCGCCCACAATGACAACCTTCCGCGTTTGCTTCATCGTTCGGTTTTGTCTCCGACCTGGGCACGATCGCACGGCACTGACGCGCGTACAAGCGGTCCGGGCTTTGTTCCCTTATTCATCTAAACAGATAGCTCCATGGTTTGGTAGGGCAGAAGGCTGCCAGCGCGGGCGTCGTTTTGTTGAGACAAAAGGATAAAAATATGCGGACCCATCGATCAAGCAGACGCGTCTGATCCCGGCGGGAGTGCATCTCATGCGCTTTTTGCAAGAACGGACGCGCTAAGTAGCCGCGCCCTGCTTCGTGCTTCAGCGATCAGGTCGGGCAGCCCCACCCCGTAGTAGGCGTTGCCGACAAGCGCCAGGTCAGGGTACGCGCCGAGGTGACCTGCCAATGTGCGCATGCGGGCAAGGTGGCCAACCGCATACTGCGGCAAAGAAAGCGGCCAGCGACGCACAACAACATGCGCAGGTGCAGGCAGCGGACCCAGAAAACGGGCGAACTGCTCGTGCGCCTGCCGGGCGATCTCCTCATCCGATTGGCACATGAGTCGCGCAGCCGTGTGGCCGCCAAAATAGCCCCGCAGAAAGACCCCGCCGGGCGGGGCGCGATGCGGAAACTTCTGATGCATGAAGGTTCCTGCTAGCAGGCTGTGCTCAGAGGCGAGCGCCTGCTGCGGCGGCACCAGGAAGCCGAAGCCGCGCGGCACCCGGAGGCGCTCGGCCTGCTGAGCCTCCCACGCCAGCGCGACGACGATGGCAGACGTGGCGGGAATGTCGAGAAGCGCTGCTGCCGCGCTGTGGATCGGCACAAGAAGCTTGCGGGCGGCGTGCGCAGGCGTGGCGAGCAGGATGGCATCGAAGTCGGCCTCCTCTGAAGCTTCCTCCCGATCCTGCCGGAAGGTGAGGCTCCAGCCGCCGCCCGCACGCTGCCGGAGGCCGGTGACAGCGCTCCTGAGCCGGATAGAGGATGGATGGAGAGTGGCGGCCATGCGCTCGATCAGGGTGCTGAGGCCGCTCCGCAGGGTGGTAAAGATCGGCTCCGGCGGCATACCGGAGGCCTGCTGTTGCACGGCGCGCTGCATGACGGCGTTGACCAGCGAGCCATGCTCCCGCTCCATGCGGCGAAAGGGTGCCAGCACGGCTGCAGCGCTCAACGTCTCGATGTCGCCGCCAAAGACACCGGCCAGCAGAGGGCCGGCGATGGTGTCTGTCGCCTCGTCTCCAAAGTGCCGGCGAACAAAGGCCGCTACGGTTTCGTCTTCATCCTCAGGCTGAGCCAGTGCATGTGCGCGCAGCGCGGCCGCCTGCCTGGGTTCGCGCAGGTAGGCCAGCCGCGCCTGCCAGGTGAATAGGGGCGACTCAAGGATGGGCGCCCAGCGAGTCGGCACCATCATGCGCATGCCGTCCGGCATAGGCACCAGCTCGCCGCGGGCGCCATGGCCGGCGCGCGCGATGTAGGTTCGGCGCGTGGCGTCCTGCGAGCCGATCAGCTCCTCGCCCAGGCCCAGCTCAAGCGCCAGGTCGCGAGCGGCATGCTTCTCGCTGACCCAGGAGTCCGGGCCGGTTTCCATCACGAATGGCTCGCCTGAGGAAGACGGGAGGGTGAAGGTTTCTACCGTTCCACCCAGCCGGTCCGATGCCTCAAAGAGTGTGACCCCAATTCCCGGAGTGTGCGCCAGCTCGTAAGCAGCGGCCAGACCGGAGATGCCGCCGCCAACGATGGCGATGCTGCGATTGTCAGCCATGGCAAGGATCGGCTGCGCCGGCTCGGGAGAGCCAGCGCAGCGATGGGCGAGCGATCGATGGAGGAAGAAACGCCTGGGCCCAACGATGCCGCGCCTCCGGCTTCAGCGGGAGCAGGCCGCTTGGGAGCCCTCGATCCGGGAGGGCGCAGTGCTTTCCGCGGCTGCGCTTCAACGGGTTGCCGCAAGAGCAGGCGTGGCCACAAGAGGGGGTGGGGTCGCCGCCAGCCGCCCGAGCGATGCCTGGGTAAGCTCGACCAGCGCGCCGGTGAGCAGGGGCGAGTCGTTCAGCGAAGCAGGTCGTGCCAGGCGCATGCCGAGGTTTGCCGCAAACTCAGAGAAGGCAATATCTATGTCGTAAAGGATCTCGACATGGTCGCAAAGAAAGCCGATGGTGTGGAGCACAACGCCGCGTACGCCCTCGTTATGGAGCGCGGTCAGGGTGTCTTCAACTGTAGGGCCGATCCAGGGGCCGCCAGCCATGCCCTGGCTTTGAAAAGCGAAGCACCAGCGCTCCTCCGGCAGACCCAGATGCGCAGCCACAAGCGCTGC
>CAXTPL010000051.1:14547-19690 GCA_964246065.1 uncultured Acidobacteriaceae bacterium | reverse complement strand
CTCTGCTATCGACTGCGAACCTTTAAAGGCTCTTGTTCGCACCGTACCTGATTTCCCAAAGCCGGGAATCCTGTTTTACGACATCACCACGCTGCTGAAGGATCAGATCGGCTTTGCGTCTTTGATCGATGCGCTGGCGGCCCACTACATCGGCAAGGATATCGATCTGGTGCTGGGGATCGAGGCGCGCGGCTTCATCTTTGGCCCGGCGCTGGCATATCGGCTCAATGCGGGCTTTGTGCCGGTGCGCAAACCGAAGAAGCTACCGGCAGCGACCATCAGCGTGACTTACGATCTGGAGTACGGGTCAGACAAGCTGGAGTTGCATGCCGATGCGATCGAGCGCGGGCAAAGGGTGGTGCTGGTCGATGACCTGCTCGCGACCGGAGGCACCATGGAAGCGACGGTGCAGCTGGTAAAGCAGCTTGGCGGCGAGATTGCCGGGCTGGCCTTTGCCGTGGAGCTCGACTTCTTGAAGGGTCGGGCCAAATTTCCCGAGTATGACGTCTTTAGCCTGCTCCATTACAACGAATAGCAAGAGCGAACAGGAAAAACAAAGAGCGGTGCAGAGGGCGGGAACGGCTGCGAGGGGAGGCTTGCGGCCGTTTCCGCCCTTATGCTCAAAGAGCTAAACGGCTCGAGACGATCCACGTATGAAGTGGAAGATGATCGAGATGACGGCCAGAACGAGCAGGATGTGAATCAGAAAGCCTGCTGTGTGGAAGACAAGGAACCCGCCAAGCCAGGCCAGGATCAAAACAATACCGATGATCAGAAACATGCGCATTCTCCTTGCGGTGCTGGGACATCGGATGTAGCAGAAGCGCAAAGCGTTAGCCGCACGTAAAGGATTTCTGAGCTGTGTCGCCGGCGCAGTTACCCGGGGATTCCTAGCAGGGTTACCCGCAGGGTCTCGCCCGGTTTGAGATAGCCTTTGCGGCGGAACCAGTCCTCCATGGCCGGTTTGAGCCTGTCGAGCGGCACCCGGTAGCCGACCTCAAGCAGTCCGTCTCCTACAGGCAGCGTGTCGTCGAAGACGGCATCGTTGGTGAAGTTGCGCATGGCGAAGTTGTCGATCCAGCGCAGCGGACAGGCGAGGGCCTCGCCGGCCGGGGTCATCCGCTCGATGGTCACGCGTCTGGCGAACATGCAGGGGCGTTCTCCTTTGAGCAGGTGGAGGTCGGCAGGGAGCGGTGGAGGTAAACGCACCGCCTGCCCCGGATAGAGTCGATAGACTCGACTGGTATGGAGACGATAGCACTGCTGGGGACAACAGGTTCGCTCGGCCGGGCCTTGGGGCCGATGTTGGCAGCGGCCGGGAGCCGGTATCGTGCCGTGAGCCGCTCGGCGCTGGCGCTGCAGGTGCGCGTGGCGCCGGACCCGCTGGTACAGCCGATGCAGTGGGATCCGGAAGGAGAGCCGCGCACCATTGAGGCTGTTCTGGAGGGTGCAAGCGCGGCCGTGTACCTGGTTGGCATGCCTGTGTGGCAGTTTGAGAAGCACCTTGGGCTCACCCGGCAAGTACTGGAGGCGGCCGCGGCAGGCGGGGTAAAGCGCTTTTTGCTGGTCTCCTCCAACTGGGCCTACGGCAGGCCTGATGTTTTGCATGTCTCGGAGAAGCACCCGCTCAGCGCCCATACAGTCAAAGGGCGCATCCGCGCGGAGCAGGAGGCGCGCGTGCTCGAGGCCAACGGCGTGCGAGGCCTGCAGACAGCGGTGCTGCGCGTGGCGGACTTTTACGGCCCGTACGTGGAAGCGAGCTACTTGTGGGGCGCTTTCCGTGCGGCAAAGAGCGGGAAGCAGGCGCGTTTGCCGGCTCCCGTGGATACGCCGCATGAGTTCGTGTTTGTGCCGGATGCTGCGCGCACAGTGCAGAGCATGCTCGAGTCGCCGGCGGTCTGGGGCCAGGCCTGGAACCTTGGAGGCGCAGGTGCGACCTCCGTGCGGCGCATGACGGAGGCGATCTTCGCCCAGGCGCGCATCCCCGCCGCGTATGAGGTCACCCCGGGCTGGAAGATGCGCATTGTTGCGATGATGAACCCGTATGTGCGGGCGATGGAGGAGATGCGGTATCTGCTGGAGATGCCGCTGATGCTTGACGACACGGCGCTCAGCGCGGCTTTGGGCGGGCTTAGGAAGACGGCGTACGCTGACGGATGCGCACAAACGCTGCCGACCATGCGCGCCGGGAGGTAGGCGCCTGATTCAGGCGTAAAGACGCTCGCTGCTGCCTCAGGGGACAGGGATGGCGTGGCCGGTCGCCGGCAGCGCCGGGAGGGTGGTGGCGCTTCCCGCTTCCTTGAGAACAGCGTCAAGCTGCTCCAAAACCTCGTCTACCGTCATGGTGTACATTTCGCGGCCGCTGTCAAAGCCGGACTCGATGGCTTGCTTGAGGTAGCGCCCGGCGATCTGGGCGGTGAGCTGGTCGGTGATGACATAGCCGGTGCGGCGCTTCTGCTCAACCCAGGCCGTGCATGGGAGCGAGATCCACATGGGTCGCCCGTTGACATGGAAGCGGACATCGACCGCATCGGCGTGGCGGGTGGCGATGGCGACAATGTTGGCTTTCCAGCGGCAATGGAGATCTTCGCCGGTCCAGCGGTCGGTTACTTGGAAGTCGTCGTACATGGGTACAAGCCTACCGGCAGCAGGCGGGCGGGGCAAGCGCATCCCAGAACAAGGCGAAGCGGAGGCGCGTGCAACTGCGGCTCCGTTTGACGCCCGAAAAGAAAGCTTGCGGCAAGAACAAATATTTTGGGCAATCCTGCGTCCAATACACGACCGCCGCCAAAAAACCTTTGACTGGGATTGCCGATCCAGTAGGCGCGCACTTACTCGAGATACTCAGGAGCTTTCCCCGTGACTTACTCCCCTCAAGCCGTTGATCGCGATACTTCCTCGCTGAAAGAAAAGCTGCTGCAGCAACAGGCCCTGCTTGAACGCACGATGGTGAGTGCGGTCAAGGAAGGCCGTGAAAGCAGCACGGACGATCTGCAGGACGCAGCCGATCATGCGGTGCAGTCTTATCAGAAAGAACTGCTCTTTTTACAGGGCACCAAGGGCCACTCGCAGCTGGCCCAGGTCCGCTCGGCACTGGACCGCCTGGAAGACGGCACATTTGGCGAGTGTCTCCACTGCGGAAACCAGATTGGAGAAAAGCGCCTGGAGGCTGTGCCGTGGACGCCCTACTGCATCGAGTGCCAGGAAAAGATCGAAAATGGCGAGCTTGAAGAGCCGGGCCGCGCGGCATAAAGCTCGTCCTCCGGCCGCAAACCGACCGGGAGCAGGTGTGTGTTTCGCGATGCTCCGATTGATCCGGACCCCCTGCACTGCTAGACTCAGGTGTGCGAGCGTCTGCATCCCCGTAGACGCTTGCGCGCTTTTCCAGAGCTTTTGAAGGATCTTCGTGGACACCCAGATACAGCAATCGGCAAAGCCTTCGAGCTTTATCAAGGCCGGCGGTTCGAGTTCCGTGCCGTCTCTTTCCTGGTTTGACGCGCACCGCGCGCAGATCATTCGCATTGCAGCCGCCGTTGCGGCTGTTGTTGTTCTTGTTGTCGCCGCGTCGGTGTACTACACCACCCAGTCAGCCAAGGCGGCCGAGGCCTTTTCAAACGCGATGGACGTGTACGACGCCCCCATCCAGCAGCCGGGTCAGCCGTCTGAGCCGGGCACAACCGCGTATGCCTCGGCTGCGGACCGCGCCAAGGTCGCCAACCCTTTGTTCACCAAGGTGGCTGAAAGTTACGGGCTCTTCAAGGCGGGCGACAATGCTCGCTACTTCGCCGGCTTGACCGCCGAGGATATGGGCCAGACCGGCGCTGCCGAGGCCGACTTGAAAAAAGCTGCCGACAGCCATGACTCCGGCCTGAGCGCCCTGGCAAAGCTTGCGCTTGCCAGTCTCTACCGCAAGACCAATCGCAGCCAGGATGCGATCGCGCTGTACCAGGGATTGATTGCCAAGCCGAGCTTGACCGTGCCGGTAAGCACAGCCCGGCTGCAGCTCGCCGAGGTGTATGAGGCGACCAACCCGGAAGAAGCGCGCAAGCTGTATGCCCAGATCAAGGACCAGGACAAGACATCGGCAGCAGCGCAGATCGCGGCGCAAAAGCTGGAAGGCAAGAAGTAACGCGGGCTGCTCGGTGACGAGCATGTCCCCGTGCCAAGGCTCCTGGAGCACAAGGGGAGGTCTGCAGGCCTGCCCTTGTCTCGTTCCGCCCAGGCTGGGCCGTGCGCCGGACGAGCGAATCGGCAACTTGCTCCGTCTGTATCAGCAAGGGTGAGCATGAGTTCGTTTGAGGGGCAGGTAAGTGGCTGGTTTCGGTCGCCTGGGATGAGCGAAGCTCATATCTCCGGTCCGGTGCGCAGGTCCGATTCCGACCAAGCGGCAGACTTGGCGATCACCGCCCTGGTGGAGCAGTACGCCCCCACCCTGTACCGGGTCGCCTACTCCGTGCAGCGCAACAGCGCGGAGGCCGAGGATGCGGTGCAGGAGACCTTTCTCCGGGTGCTTAAGAATAAAGACAAGCTGCCTTTGATCCGCGATGCGCGCGTGTGGCTGATCCGCATTACATGGAATGTAGTGCTGGACAAGAAGCGACGCAGCAAAGTGCGGCCGGAAACCGATGACGTGGCTGACTTGACGCGCGTGCTCGCCTCGGCCGAGCCTTTAAGCGAAGCCACCGTGATTGCATCCGAAGGCTACGCGCATCTGCTGCAGATGATGGAGGCTTTGCCCCGCAAGGAGTACGAAGCGCTCCAGTTATCAGCCATCGAGGAACTCTCCACCGCGGAGATTGCCCGGGTGCTCGCGACGACAGAGTCCTCTGTGCGTTCCCGGCTTTTTCGGGCGCGGCAAACATTAAGCAAGCTGCTCAGCCGGCAGGAGCGTGCTCCCATGGAGCGCGCGTCGTCCTTCCCCGGGGGCAAGCGATGAGACTGCTGCGGAGGAAAAAAGGCTCAAGCGTTGAAGGCACCGAAGGAGAAGGCACTGGGGGAGAAGGCACTGGGGGAGAAGGCATGCGCGCGCTCGACGCCGCTCTGGCGCAGTGGCAGGCGTCCGCGGTACCTCCTGCCGGGCTGGAGGAGCGGGTCTTGATGCGGCTGCGCGCTGCCTCCGAGCAGAAGATTGCAGCTGCAACGC
>CAXTPL010000051.1:12371-14537 GCA_964246065.1 uncultured Acidobacteriaceae bacterium | reverse complement strand
TGGCCAAGTGCCCGGGGTTGGCCGGGTGCCCGGGGCTGGCCAGTGGCTCAGGCATCCGGCCAGAACGCTCGCTCCCGTCAAGCAGTCAGGCCCGGCCGCCATGCTGCCCAGCAGCGCGTCGCAGGCGTCTCGTGCCACTGCTTCCGCGGGATCTGAAGCGGGTTGGGGAGCGGCGGCAAAACCCCTGGCGCCGAGCCGCCCGGCGGGAACTCCTCCCCGCCTCGCCGTAGCCGGGGCGCACCGGCAGCCGGCGTCCAGGATTGCTGTGGGCAAACGGCTGGGACGGGCGAGTGAAGGCACCCGCAGCGTCGCTCCAGCGCACTAGACTGCTTCTGCGCGGGCCGAGCACGCCTTTACAGACGAGCGTCTGAGAAAAACTTGATCTTGCTTACCTCAAAGACCACCATGACCGCGGCCAGGATCAGCCCGGACAAGACGGGCGCCTTGTGCCCGGTCACATAGTAGGTTTCTGCGCCGCCGCTGGTCGCAAAGATCAGCAGAATATTGATGCCCGCACTGGCCAGGAAGAGAACAAACGGAGAGGTCTTGAAGTTCATCACGCGCAGAGCCTTCAAAAAGGCAGCGTCCAGGAAGCCGATCAGGAAAGCGATTGTAAAGGTAGACTCCGAATAGCTGCTATGGAACTGGTTGTGGAAGATGCGTGTGAGGCCATAGAAGCTAAAGGCGTAAAGCCCCCAACTGATTGCAAATGTGAACAGGGATATGATCATGGCAGGCGTTCGCCAAATCATAGCGCATGCATCCCGGTTTGGCGACGGCTGAACGGGAGCGTGTGCGCCTTTGCCTGGGAGGACCCGGTGCGTAGAGCGGCATTTGCCTCCGCCATTGCGGTCTTGCTGGCAGCGGGCCCGCCGCTTGCCTGGGCCGCGCCTGCGGCAAACCAGCCGCCTGTCCCGGACGCGCGCGCGTTACTGGGCGAGGTGCAGGCGCACCAGCGGGCGATGGACCAAACGCGTGAAAACTATACCTATCGCGAAGAGCAATCTATCCAGGAGCTTGGCAGGGACGGCAAGCCAAAGAAGACGGAGCGGCGCGAGTTCCAGGTCTTCTATGTCCATGCCCATGCGGTCCGGCGCCTTGTCGCGAAAGACGGGGTCGCGCTCGATGCCTCTGCCGAGGCAAAGGAGAACGAGCGGGTTCGCAAGGAGATCGACAAGGCGGAGCACACGCCGCCCGGTCAGTTCGCCGACGACAAGCAGCAGGTAAGCGTCGGACGACTGCTTGCTATCGAGCACTTCAGCAATGCAAGGCGGATAGAAATGGACCACCGCAGCGTGCTGGCGTACGACTTTGAGGGCGATCCTGACGCACATGCACACGGCGCTGCTGAGTCGGCCTCGAAAAAGCTCGCCGGCACTCTCTGGATAGACGAACAAGACCGGCAGGTAAGGCGCGTCCAGGCCACGCTGCGGGATACCTTCCGCGTAGGCTTCGGCCTGTTTGCCCTGGACAAAGGAAGCAACTTTACCTTTGATCAGAAGCTTGTCAACGGGGAGATCTGGCTGCCAACCAGCGCGGCTGTGCACGTCGAAGCCAAGGCGGTGGCGTTCCTCAGCTACCGGGCCAACGTACAGATCTCTTTCGACCGGTACCAGCGGTTCCACACGGACGCGCAGCAGCAACCGGCGGCAAAGTAGACAGCCGGGGCCTGCCCAGCGTTGGAGCAGACCCCTTGCCGGCGTTTACTGCGGGGTTCCCTGGGGAGCCGTCTGTTGCGGGTCACCCTTGGGGCCACCGTGCTGCTCCATCTTGGCCTCGCGGCGCTCTGCCATCTTTTCAAACTTCGCTTTTTGCTGATCGTTGAGGATGGTGGCGATCTTGGCGTGTTCTTCATCGTCAAGCGTCTTGAACTTCGCCATCCTGTCTTCACGCGTCATGCTTTGATCCTCGTGCATCGCCATCATCTGCTGCCGGCGGTCGTCCAGAATGGGCTTGATCTGCGCTTGCTGATCGCTGGTCAGGTTAAGGGCCTTGGTCATGTGTTGCAGCTGCTGCTCGGTCGTCAGGGGGCCGCGGCCGTGCATGCCTGGGCCGCCAGGGGAAGTACACCGCCTTGTCCGCGAACTTGATGTCCTTGTCCACTTGCAGGCCCCCCTTCGAGCAGTCAGGCCGCAGCATGCATCAGGCAGCTGCGCTCTTCTCAGC
>CAXTPL010000051.1:10391-12361 GCA_964246065.1 uncultured Acidobacteriaceae bacterium | reverse complement strand
GGTTGCCGGGGGGGGGGGGCGGTCTGGGGGCGGGGGCGGGGATGGCCGGGGCGGCCTGGGCCGCCGGGGTCATTGGTGGGGGGGGGGGGTGCGGTCTGGTCCTGCGCGAATGCGGTGCCGGAGGCTCCCAGGCCTGCGGCCAGGGTTGCGGCCGTGGTTGCGCAGAGTAAGCCGTTCAAAGCGAGGGTGCGAAGTGATTGCTGCATCGGTGTTTCTCCTTCGCTTGATGAGAACCCCCGCCGGCTGCGCGAGTTGCGCGGCCCTTAGCGCGGCGGAGGCATGACGACCAGGTTGCTCCGCAACCCGCACAGGAGCAGACCGGGCACAACCGAGCCCTCTGGGGGCAGGTACGCGTAGGCGAGAACAGCCCGAAACTGCGCGTCTCCGGGGTTGCGGCAGCGCTCGCAGCCGGGCCTGTAGCTGAGGATCGGATTGGCATGCACAGGCTCAGCCCACTGGCGTTGCCCATGCGCGGGAACGGTGAGATACAGGGGCCGGACGGCGGAGTCGCCCGGGCGATACCCGAAGAGCGGGCCACGCTCGTTCATGGCGTTGACCAGCGCTCCGCCAAAGCCGCTCGACGCACGCCAAAGCCACTTGCCTCCAGGCGTTTCCGCATACCAGTGAGCGCTTGAGGGGAAAGGCTCAGCCAGTTTGATGTCTTCCGCGGTATAGTTCGCCACGGTGATCAGGAATCCGGGCCCTTCGCGCGGGGCGGCTTCGGCCAGGTAGGACGCGCTCAGGCGGACGGTCTGGCACTGAGGCAGCGCTGGCTGCCTTACCGAGGCATGCAGATCGCCGACCGGGCGTTTTGCCGCTGTTGCGGAGGCGCCGAGAAGGACGGCGGCCAGACCGATGGCCGGCATCGCAGCAAAGGCTGCCGTGAGGCTCGGCCCGGCGGACTGGCCGGCGGACTGCCCGCCTTTAGCTGATCTCAAAGACATCTCCTGCCTTTGCCTGCTCCTCTGCTGCTCGCTCGGCGACCTGGCGGGCCACCCAGTAAAACGGCGCAGCCTTGGGGTTTTCGCGCCCGGCAAGCGCGATCGGCAGACCCCGGTCGCCACCCTGGCGAATCTCAGGGTCAAGCTCAATGGAACCCAGAAAGGCCACGCTGAACTGCTTGGCCGTGCGCTCGGCGCCTCCCTTGGCAAAGATGTCGATCTCCTTGCCGCAATGCGGGCAGGTCAGGTGGCTCATGTTTTCGACGATGCCGAGTACCGGCACGTTGACCTGGTGGAACATCTCGAGCGCCTTGCGCGCGTCCTGCAGTGCGACGTCAGACGGGGTAGAAACCACGACCGCCCCGGTCAGAGGAACGGTCTGCACAAGCGAGATGACCACGTCTCCGGTGCCCGGGGGCAGGTCCACCAGGAGGTAATCCAGTTCGCCCCAGGCCACCTGTTGTAGAAACTGCCGGATGATCTGGTGCAGCATGGGGCCGCGCATCACCATCGGCTTGTCCCCCGGGGAGATAAGGCCGACAGAAATGACTTTGACCCCATGCGCAAGATTGGGAACGATTTGATTGGAGGCCAGCACCTTGGGCTGCGCGGTGCTGCCGAACATGAGCGGCACGTTTGGCCCGTAGATGTCGGCATCGATGAGGCCGACCGAATGTCCGAGCTTGGTCAAGGCGATGGCGAGGTTGACCGCCACCGTCGTTTTACCTACTCCTCCCTTGCCGGAGCCGATCGCGATGATGTTTCGGACGCCCGGCAGCGATGCCGGAGGCGTTGGTGCGGGTGCGTGGGCCATGGGCCTGGTTCTCCTTGCGGCAAAAACCGAGTAAATCGGCGTAAAGCGAGGACAGCATAGAACCTCTCGCTGCGTTTCTGGTGCTCCTTTGAGCGTGGCGGCAAGCCCGGGCGTTGCCGCGGAGCGCAGCAGGCTGCGGCCCGGGCCATCAGCGTGGCCCGGCCCCCGGCGGCCCGGGGCCGGCCAGCTCCGGGTAGGTGCCGGTGATGTCCTTG
>CAXTPL010000051.1:2695-10381 GCA_964246065.1 uncultured Acidobacteriaceae bacterium | reverse complement strand
CCGGCAAGCTCCGGGCTGGCCACGCCGCCGACCTGCTTCTGCCGTCGCCGTGCCAGCTCCGCCTGGCGCTGCTCCCGGCGTCGGCCGGCATCGTCAAAGCGACGCAGCGCCTCAGCCCCGTCAGGTACCAGTTGGCCCACTGTTGTAGGTGTGCCCTCAGGCGTAACTGCAACAAAGGTAAGGTAAGCCGAGGCGACGTGGCGGTGCGTAGCTTTCAGGGTATCCTCGGCCCATACCTTGACCCCGACCTCCATCGAGGTGCGGTAGCCGCGGTTAACGCGCGACTTGAGGATCAGCAGGTCTCCCACGTGCACAGGCGCAATGAAGTCGATGTGGTCCATCGAGGCGGTGACCACGTGCGTGCGGGCGTGGCGCAGCGCAGCCATCGCGGCAACTAAGTCGATTAGATGCATCAGCCGGCCGCCCAGCAGGTTGCCGAGCGTGTTGGTGTCGTTCGGCAGGATCAGCTCGGTCATCTCGGACTGGCTGTCCTCGGCGCCTCTGCCCGCCGGCCGCGCTCCGTTGTGTGTGCTTTCCTGCATACTCCCCGATTCTGGCGGGCGGCTCCTGCAAGCCGTTCGCCGGCTGTGCGCGGAACGCTGGGTACAATCTTAAGGGAAGCGCCTGAGACTTTCAGCGCTTGCAACTCTTTGTGATTTAGCTGGAACCCCGGCGGAGCTCAACCGCGTCTAGTTAGGAAGTCTCCCAAGATGAATAAGGAAGCAATGTTGACCGAGATACTTGCCCAGAACCCGACCGACGCTTTTGCGCGGTACGGGTTGGCGATGGAGTATGCGGGCACAGGCCACACCGAGGCCGCGCTGGAGCAGTTCAAGACGCTGCTGGCGCAGCACCCCGACTATACCGCCGGCTATTTTATGGCGGCGCAAACCCTGGCGCGGGCCGGGCGCCCGGGGGAAGCCAGGGAGCAGCTGGAGCAGGGCATCGCCAGCGCGACACGTACCGGCAACCAGCACGCACGCAACGAAATGCAGGCCATGTTCGACGAACTGGAGTTTCAACCCTGATGGAAACGGTTCCGTACGCCCGCATGGCAGAGCCATGAGGAGTCCCGCATACTCTGAGGGTGGTCGCCAAGCGGGCGGCCTCCAGACCGCGAGGTTCGCAAGAGCAGACAGGGAGGCATGGAAGCTCGCTATGAAGATCGCCCTGTTTCCACTGGATGTCGTGCTGTTTCCGGGTGCGCTATTGCCCCTGCACATCTTTGAAGATCGATACAAGGAATTGGTCGCCGAGTGCCTGGCGGCTGAAAGCAGCTTTGGCGTGGTTCGCGTGCAGCGCCAGGGGCTGGCTGTGGTCGGCTGCTCGGCGCATATTACCCGCGTGCTGCGCCGCTATGACGATGGACAAATGGATCTTCTTTGCGAAGGGCAGCAGCGCTTTGAGATAGAACAGCTGGATAACTCAAGAAGTTTTCTGCAGGCAGAGGTAGATTACTTTGACGATGAGCTGCTCGACTCAACGCGCAAGGCGCGGGCGGAGTGCGTTGCGTTGCACCTGGAGGTACTCTCGCTGGCGGGGGTTGGGCGCGAGGCTTACTCCTTTGACCTGGATAAGCCGGTCTCCTTCCAGCTGGCCTGGGAGTTGCCTTCTGACCTGGGGTTTAAACAGCAGCTGTTGACCAGCACCTCGGATAAGGAGCGCACCGCGATGCTGAACAGCTTTTACGAGGAGATCCTGCCCAAGCTGCGGCGAGGCGCAAGCGCGCAGCGCAACGGCGGCAGCAGCACCATCATGTAGACAAGGCTTTGCCGGGCCCGTGCCATGCGTAAGGCCCTGCAGGCTGCGCCGCTACCGTTTATCCTGAGACAGCAAGCACGCTCGCGACAAAAGCCGGGCGTGCCTATACAGGGAGCCAGCATCATGCAGACATTCTCTACCTCGCTCTCCTCCAAGGAAGGGCTGGAGCTACCCGCTACCCTAGGCGCGCTGCGCGCTCATCCACGATGGGGTGCCGCTCGCATGGCGCGTCGCACCGTCAAGGACGAGATGCGGGAAAACCTGATTGCCGCTATCAAGAGCCGGGAGCCGGTGTTTCCAGGCATTGTGGGATACGAAGATACGGTGGTTCCGCAGATCGTCAACGCGGTCCTATCTCGCCATAACTTTATCCTGCTCGGGCTGCGCGGGCAGGCGAAGAGTCGCATCCTGCGGGCACTGACTGGCCTACTCGATCAATGGATGCCTTATATTGCAGGCTCGGAGATCCGGGACAGCCCCTACAAGCCGCTTTCCCAATTCAGCCGCGACCTGATGGCCGCCCACGGAGATGCGACGCCCATTGCGTGGCTGGCGCGCGCGGACCGCTATGTTGAAAAGCTTGCGACACCCGATGTAACCGTGGCTGATCTGATTGGCGACATCGATCCGATCCGCGCCGCGCGCAGCGGACACGATCTATCGAACGAACTCTCCATGCACTACGGGTTGTTGCCGCGTGCCAACCGCGGTATTTTTGCGATCAATGAAGTGCCCGACCTGGCCGGCAAGATCCAGGTGGCCTTGTTCAACATCATGCAGGAGGGGGATGTCCAGATCAAGGGATACCCAGTCCGGCTGGAGCTTGATGTGGCAATCGTTTTCAGCGCGAATCCTGAAGACTACACCGCGCGTGGCAAGATCGTTACCCCGCTCAAGGATCGCATCGGCTCCGAGATACGGACGCATTACCCTGAAACGCTGGAGGAAGGGATTGCCATTACCGAGCAGGAGGCATGGGCAGAGCGCGGAGAAGCCGCGGGCACGCCGGGTACCCTCGAGATACCGCTCTACCTGAGGGAGATTATCGAGCAGGTCGCCTTTACGGCCCGTGGTGACAAGCGCGTGGACAAGCGCTCCGGCGTTTCGCAGCGGCTCCCTATCTCAACCATGGAGCTGGTCATCTCCAATGCAGAACGGCGGGCGCTGCTGCACGACGAACGGCTGGTGCTTCCGCGTGTGGGTGACTTGTTTACGGCCCTGCCCGGCATTACCGGCAAGATCGAACTTGAATATGAGGGCGAGATGCGCGGGGCAGACACGGTGGTACGCGAGCTGATCCGCGGGGCTCTCGGAACCATCTTCGACAAATATTTCGCTGAAACGAACACGCAGCAGATCGAGCAATGGTTCAACCTGGGGGGCGCGCTCAAGGTAGATGATGACCAGCCTGCAGAGGCGCTGCTGGCTGAGCTTCAGCAGATACAAGGCATGATGGAGAAACTGGCGCCACTCGGTGTGTCGAGCAAGGACGCGCCGGAGCGCATTGTTGCCGCGGCGGAGTTTTTGCTGGAAGGCATGGTCGCGCATCGCCGGCTGAGCAGGAGCGAAGAGCGCGGCTTTTCTGCAGGCGAAAAGCAGCGCCGGCAGGAAGCAAAGCCGGAAAGAAACGATGAGCAACAGTATGAAGCGTGGCAGACGCGGCGCTCCCGCCGTGGCGGCGGCTTAAACTAGCCGCAGAAAAGAAAAAGGCAGCCAGCGCGGCTGCCTTTTTTCTGCGTTCGGCTGCGGATGTTCTTCTAGATGAAGCCCAGGTTGTGGTTGGAAAAGTTGGAAAGCCCAGGCAGGATGGAAGGCAGATCCGAGTCCTGCACCCCAAACCAGGATGCGAGCGTTGCCGCATACTGCGAGAGCGCGGTAGTCGGCGCCCACCGGCCGGTGCCGTCGATGTCGTCTGCGCCATTGAGTTGCAGGCTCGGGAAGCTGCCATAAAGCTTGCCGCCCTTGACTGCCCCGCCTACAACAAAGTGATGACCGCCCCAGGCGTGATCGGTACCGAGCGAGCCGTTGTACTGCAGAGTGCGCGCAAAGTCCGATGCCGTAAAGAGTGTTACATCGTTATAAACACCCAGCTCCTGCATCGCGCTCATAAAGATTGAGATACCCTGGTCGAGCTGCGAGAAGAGCTGCCCCTGTTGGCTCGCCTGAGCCGCGTGTGTGTCAAAGCTGCCGAAGTCGAGCAGAAAGATCTGGCGGCGCGCACCGATCTGGTTGCGCAGCTGGATCATGGTGGCAACCGTCTGCAATGCCGGAGCCAGGGCGCTTGAAGACGGGAACTGCGTGCGCAGGGCGGACGCGCTGCCTAGGACGCCGTTGTAAAAGTCGTTGTACTTATAAGCCTTTTGATAAATCTGCTGATCGGCCTGGATCAGGTTGACCCCTGTGTCAAAGGTGAGCAACTGCTGCGCCGCGGCTGTGCGCACGCCGCACGCTCCACCGGCGGAGCACCAGAATCCGCTCCCGCGGCCGCCCGCAGCCGCATCGAAAGGCGAGGTGACATTGCCCAGGCCGAAGTTGGTCGCGCCGCCCAGCAGGGTCACCATCGGCAGGTTAGTCGCGTTGTAGGTGGAGCTGAGCCTGTCCGCCGTAAGACCGCCCCAGCCCGGCCCGGTACCGGAGTGAAAGCCGCCTGTTTCCCACACTTCCTGCTGGTCCTGGTGGGACATGAGAGCATCGGGAAGCTGCACCTGTGCGGCACGGTACTGCGCGGCTGTGGTGGGCTGGACCAGCGGACCTACGTTGGCAATCAGTGCTGCTTGACCCTGTGCAAAGGCCTGGCTAAGCGAGGCAAATGAGGAATGTAGACCGTAGCCTACATTTGAAAGCTGACGCAGGCTGTTTTGCGACAACGCGAGGGGGCCGCGCGCCGCGTTGTAGAAGCCGTACTGCGTGTTATCCACCGGCACGATCATATTGTTGGAGTCGTTGCCGCCGCGTAGAAATACGCAGACAAGCGCTTTGTAATCGTTGGCGGAGCTGCTTTGCGCAAGCGCCGAAATGGAGCGCAGGGGTGAGGCGCCGGCCAGCTGCGCAAGCGCGCCCCACGAGGCGGTTTGAAGAAATGATCTGCGATTCATAAGGAACAATCCTCTTAGAAAGTCTTGGTTAGGAAGGCGCGTGCGCAGGGCGGCGGCACTCGGAGCCACCCTGCGCGGGCAGACTAGATGACGACGCGATACTGCGGACTGGTCACGATCAAGAAGATAGCGTCCTTGACCTGTTCGACCGGGTCTACCAATTGGATCGCCTGCACGATCGTCGACTGCATCTGCGGAGTGATGCTGCCTTGCATCAGCAGTGCGCTGAGAGCGTCTACCAGTGCCGCCGGACCTTGCGTGGCGGCGATCTGCGTGAACGGGCTGCTTGCTGAAAGGTTGAGCGAAAACTCGTTTGATGGATTGAGATAAAAGTCGTTGTTGAGCATATCCTGCAGGTGCTCAATCATAGGCGAGATCGAGTGGGTATTCTCCAGTTGGAACTCAGGAGCGTAGAGCGTTCCGCCATTGATGGTGAAGTTCGGCTCGTAGAAGCTGAAAACACTCGGCTCGTGATGCGGATCCTGTCCTAAGTCGGTCAGCCAAAGATTGAAAGTGTTTTTATAGACGCCGCGCCAGGGGAACGGAGTGTTCTGGGTGGCTCCAAGTGCGCGAAGCACAGAGATCCACCACAGGGTTGGATCGCGCAGCATGCCTGTATTCGGGTCGCTGGCGCCTACCTGGTCGTCCTCCCGCGCTTCCGGGTCGAGCAGAATGGCGCGCACAACTGCCTTCATGTCGCCGCGAACTCCGCCTCCGTCATTGATAAAAACACCGGCAATGCGGCTGATGTAGGCGGGCGAAGGATTGCTCTTTACCAGGTTTTGTATCAGTCGACGACACACAAAGGGTGGCAACGAGGGATCGTTGAAGACGTTCTGCAGCGCCGCTGTAAAGTCGGCTTCGGTGCTCTGGCCTGCCGGCAGCGTCACTCCGCGAAGCAGGGTCTGGGGAGCGGTGTCGTGGTATTGGTCAAGAGCCTGCATGGCGCAGCCCGCGCCTGGAGGGTCTGGCCAGAAGTAGTACAACGGCTTTGAGGGCTTGCTGCAGTCGTCGTTGGCAAAGGTATAGCCGGTGTAGGCGCGCGCAAAGCTTTGCACGGTCGCGGGGGTGTAGTTTGGAATGGTGTTGCCGTTTCCATCGCGCTGTACTGAGCCATCCTGGTTGAGCGCTACCGTGCCGATGCTGAAGAGCTGCATCAGCTCGCGTGCAAAGTTCTCGTCGGCGTGGCCGCCTGCCGCTGCTGCCTGGCTGTTCGCCGCGTCGAGATAGGTTCCCATGGCGCCCGAGAGTGAGACGTCCTTCATCAGGTCGAACCAGTTACCCAGCGCGTCCCGCGAAAGGGCGTTGAGATAGTAAGGGTAATATCTGGGGTCGACACCGTCGTAGGAGACGACAAACAGCTTGCTCAGCGCATAGGCAACGCGCTGCCGCAGCTGGTCCTGGCCGAAAAGCGCGTCCTGCCACCAATCCGTCTCCGGATCGCAGTCCCACCCGTTGCAGTCGCCGTAGCCGCTGTAGTCAAGCTGCGGGGTGACATTCGGCATCAGGTACGGCGGCTGGTTCAGCTGCTCGTTGACGTAGCCTGAGATGCCGACTTGTTCGACATGCATCACGTCGGAGATGGTTGGGCCGAACGCGGCCTGATTCAGGATGCGTCCCGCACTGCGCAGGCTGGTTCCTGTGGGTGAGTCCCACCCGGTGGGAACCGGCGTTTGAAAGAGTTGAGCGTTGCTTGCAGTTCCCGCAAAAACAGCACCAGCAAAAACCAACGAGGCAGCGAAGCGGGACAATAAAGAGCCAGACGGCCTGTAAAAAGACATAGAAAACAGCACCTCTCTTCGAACACCCTAACCTACAAAATCGTTCTCGCAGAAAGAGCTTTTTGTTATTTTTTGGCGCCCAGACATCTTTACATTGCTCGCCTACATCTCAGGTGGCGCAAACGCAGTTATGACACGCTAGGGAGCGGGAATTACTCTGTCCGGCGGGACGTCACCATTACTATCGTGCGTGCCGAAAACGCGAGCCCCAGCTATGGGCCTGTCCTTTGATCCAGCGCAGGATGCGCATTGCGCTCCTCGGACCGGAAGCGGACAATGAGGCTATGAAGCGCGTGCGTTACGGCAAATACGAGGGCGGCCTGGCCGATGAATTGAGCATGGAGGACCTGCTGAAGGCCTTGTCGGACTACCTGCTCGACTCAGGCTTTCGCAATCCCATGATGCAATTCCAGGACCTGGACCAGACCATGGAGGATCTGAGGGAGGCGCTGCGGCGCGCCATGGAGTCAGGCGAGCTGTTCGACGCCGAAACGCAGGAGCAGCTTGACCAGCTTGAGGCGGACGGCAAGATGGATCAACTGCTTGACCAGATCATGGAGCGCATGGAGCAGGAGAACTACATACAGAAGCAGAGCATGCCTTCAGAAGAGCCGGGCGCGGGTCAAATGGGCATGGGTGAAGGGGAGGCGCGCTTTGAGGTGACGGACAAGAGTCTGGACTTCTTGGGATTCAACACGCTGCGCGATCTGCTCGGCTCTCTGGGTAAGTCAAGTGTGGGCCGGCATGATACCCGGCACTTTGCTACGGGAGTCGAAGCGAGTGGCGGCACCAAGGCCTATGAGTATGGCGACGTACTCAACCTGGAGACGACGGCCACCCTTACCTCCGCAATTGCGCGGCAGGGGTTGAGCGTGCCCCTTGAGCTCGAGTACAGCGACCTGCAGGTGCATCAGTCGGAATACCAGAGTTCGTGCGCAACCGTGGTGATGCTTGATTGTTCGCACTCGATGATCCTGTACGGCGAAGACCGGTTTACTCCAGCCAAACGGGTTGCTATGGCTTTGTCGCACCTGATTCGTACCCAGTAC
>CAXTPL010000051.1:0-2685 GCA_964246065.1 uncultured Acidobacteriaceae bacterium | reverse complement strand
CTCGTTATCGCTGGTATTGTTCCATGACTCTGCTGAAGAGCTTCCTATCACGCAGCTGCCTCGCGTCAAGGTAGGCCCGCATTACACCAATACGCGCGAAGGATTGCGCGTGGCCCGTCGCGTGCTTGAACGGCAGCGCAAGGATATGAAGCAGATCATCATGATCACGGATGGAAAGCCTTCGGCGCTCACGCTTCCAGATGGCCGTATCTATAAAAATGCATTTGGACTGGACCCCCTGGTGGTTGCCGAAACGCTCGACGAGGTGAATCGTTGCAAACGCTCCAACATCGTTATTAATACCTTTATGCTGGCGTCAGACTTTGGATTGATGCAGTTTGTACAAAAGGTGACGCAGATGTGTCGGGGCAAGGCCTACTTTACTACGCCGGAAACGCTGGGAGAGTATCTGCTTATGGACTACATGCAGCACAAGGTACGAACCGTTCATTAGTCGTCCGTGCTCCTTGCCGCTAAGTGGCATGGCATACTCAGGTTTACAGCCCCAGTCACGGGAAGGAACGGAGGCGGACACGCTATGGAAGAACGGGATTTCTTTGATGAGCGGCCTGAGCAGCGAACCCACCTGTTGACGTGCCCGCACTGCGGCAAGGCGGAGGAGTATCAGCTCGGCTGGCTTGTCCGGCGGAAGAAGGCCCAGTTGGGCCGCGGCGCCGATGAAAGAGACCGTGCCCGCTTTGCCAAGGCGCAGTCCTACATGGTGCGTACCGACGATCTGGCTGCTTGCAAGAATATCCGCTGCCGCAAGCGTTTTGACGTAGCGGGTGTACAGTCGGTGGCTTTCCTGTAAGTTCCTGCATAGCCGCGCCTTGCTCTGGTAGCATGCAGAGTGATCGACGCGCAGCAGGAGCGAGCAGGCTCAAAGCGCGTCGCAAGGAAGACGCGCAATTTGCCCGAGCATAGCAAGCGACAGAATCTCGACAGCGGGGCTGGCGCTCGCCAGGCGCCCTGGTTTAGGTCGCCGGCGATGGCCTTGGCTGCCATTGCTGCATGCTTGCTTGCAGGCTGCCGTTCTACCCAGCCCGGCACCGCGGCCGGCCCTCCTGCCAGCGCCGCAGGCGGAGCGCTCCCGGTGCAGACCGTCACCATTGCCGCGCAGCCGGTGGCCCAGTCTGACGAGTATGTAGCCACGATCAAAAGTCGCCGCTCGGCGACCTTGAATCCGCAGGTAGACGGAAACCTCACCAGCATCGCGGCCCACTCCGGCGAAAGCGTGAAGCAGGGTCAGGTACTGATGGAGATTGACCCGAGCAAGCAGCGCGCGACATTGGACGCGCAGGCGGCCACTGAGCAGCAAAAGCTCGCCGTGTACAAGTACAACCAGGTGGAAGTAGAGCGCCAGCAAGAACTATTCGAGGGAGGCATTACCAGCCGCGCAGCCTACGACCAGGCGCAGCAGGCTTTCAACAATGCCAAGGCCGACTACGAGTCTGCTGTCGCGTCGCGCGAAACACAGGCTCGCCAGCTGAGCTATTACAGGATCACGGCTCCGTTTGCCGGCATTGTGGGCGATATCCCGGTCCACGTCGGAGACTACGTTTCGCCAACGACGATGCTGACCACGGTGGACGAGAACCGCGACCTGGAAGCCTACATCTACATTCCGACAGAACGGGCCGCCCTGCTTCACTCCGGCTTAGGGGTTGACATACTGGGCAGCGCGGATCAGCCTGTCGAGCACACCGCCATCGACTTTCTTTCGCCGCAAGTAGACAACGGGCTGCAAAGCATCCTGGCTAAGGCTCCGGTGCACTCCTCGGGTGCAGCGCTGTTGCGCACAGCGCAGCTGGTCAAGGCTCGCGTCATCTGGTCAGATAAGCCGATGCCTGTTGTGCCGGTGCTCGCGGTAACGCGCCTGGGTGGACAGGCGTTTGTATTTGTTGCAGACAATCAGGGCGGCAAATTTGTCGCCAGGCAAAGAGCGGTGCAATTAGGAGATACGGTGGGCAATGTGTACGCGGTGCTCAGCGGACTCAGGAACGGTGACCGGGTTATCGTCTCCGGAACCCAGTTTCTTGTCGATGGGGCGCCTGTGCAGCCTATTCCCTCGCAGGCAGTGGCTGCTCCGCCACGCCCTGGGAATTGAGCCTGGCAGGTAGTGTTTCTGCGCCGCACAGCGTGAAAGGAACCTTGTGGTTGATTTCTTTATCCGGCGCCCAGTTTTCGCAACGGTCTGCGCGTTGCTTATCATCCTTGCAGGCGCGGTCTGTATTCCTACGCTGCCGATCTCGCAGTATCCCCAGCTGGCTCCTCCCCAGGTCACCGTCAGCAGCAACTATATCGGCGCCAACTCGCAGGTGGTCGAGTCGGCGGTCACGATCCCGCTCGAAGAAGCAATCAACGGCGTGCCCGGCATGCGCTACATCACCTCGACCAGCGGCAGCGATGGATCAAGCGGCATCACTACCACCTTCAACACCGGATACGATCTCGATATCGCCGCTGTGGATGTACAAAACCGCATCAGCTCGGCAACCGGACAGCTGCCGGCCGAGGTCAACCAGACCGGGATCACGGTAACCAAGGCGAACTCGAACTTTGTGTTTGCGGCGGGCTTTTATGCTGAACATGGCGAGTACTCGCAGCTGTTTATAAGCAATTACTTAGACGTGTATGTGAAGGACGCATTAAAGCGCATCAAGGGCGTAGGGGATGTGCAGATCT